>CAZIGT010000147.1:0-5431 GCA_964538465.1 uncultured Thermoleophilia bacterium
CGACCCCGCCATGTACACCGACGTCTTTCGGTCGCCGGCCTCGAGGAGGCTCGGCAGCCGTGCAGCCGCGCAGGCGCCGTGGATGTAGGCCGCGCGACGGTCGAGCGCCGCCAGCGGCAGGTCTCGCGTGAGCAGCGGCCGGCGGCGACCAGCGTCGGCGACCAACACGAGCGTGCGTCCGCCGGCCGCCAGAAGCCCGGTCAGCGTGGACACGACCGGCCTCCCGCGACAGTCGTCGAGGCGGTCGGCCCGGCACAGCTCGTCCATGCGCTCGGCCCAGTCATCCGGCTGCTCCAGAGGCCAGCCGGCCAGCGCGCTCTCAAGAGCCTCCCCGGAGAGCCGGTCGGGGCACGATCCGTCGCACGGCGTGTCGCAGAGATCGTGCCCGGGCTTCTCGACAGGCACCAGGGCTCGCAGCTTGGCCTGGGCGCTGACGCTCCCGTTGAAGTGATCCGGAATGAGCTCCAGCGGCACGTCGAAGCGGCCGCCCGAGAGAGCATCCGCGCCCTGGAAGTCGAAGTGCACGGCGCTGGCGCACACGCCGTCGACGCGCACCCGGCAGCGCAAGTGACGGCCGTCGCGGCTGCGCCGCGGCGACTCCACCTGCGCGTCATGCACCAGCAGCGTGACCCGGGCGTTACCGGCGCCGTGCGGCGCCAGGTCGGCCAGCTCCTCAGCGAGCTGCAGCGTGAGCTCGTTGCCGGCGACGATCGCGTCCACGTCTAGCCGTCGCTCCAGCAACCGTTGATCGAGCCTTGGAGCCACAGCGGCCACGAACGCCTCACGGAACCGTGGGATGTCGTCACGCCGCAGGCGGAGGCCACAGGCGGCCGCGTGCCCGCCGAACCCCAGCAGCGACTCGGAGCTTGCCGTGACCGCCGCCAGCAGGTCGAACCCCGGGATGGATCGGCCGGAACCTTTGGCCACGTCCTCACTGGAGCACAGCAGGATCGTGGGCCGTCGCAGCTTCTCGGCGACCCGGTTGGCCACAATACCCACCACGCCTTCGTGCCAGGCCGGGTCGGCGAGCACCACGCCGGCCGGCGGCTCGCCTGGCACCATCTCCAGCGCCTGCTCGAGCATGGCCCGCTCCAGTTGACGACGCTCGGCGTTGCACTCGTCCAGCAGATGGGCCATGCGCAGGGCTTCACCGCGGTCTTCGGTGGCCAGCAGCTCGAGCGCCAGCGACGCGGCGTCGAGGCGGCCGGCGGCGTTCAGGCGCGGCCCTATGCGGAACGCCAGCGCGCCGGCGTCCACGGAGGGCGCCGAGCCGCCGGACACCTCCAGCAGGGCAGCCAGCCCCGGGCGCGGCGCCGTGCGGATGCGCGCCAGGCCCATCTGGACGAGCACGCGGTTCTCGTCGACCAGCGGCACTACGTCCGCCACGGTGCCCACGGCGACCGCGTCGAGGTACTTGCGCAACCCCAGGGGGACCTCCACCCACGCTTCCGACGGCCGCTCGAAGAGCGCGTGCGCCACCTTGAAGGCCACCCCGACGCCGGCCAGGTCCGGGAACGGATAGCCATGCAGCTTCGGGGAGACGATCACACAGTCCGGGAGCTGCTCGCCGGGCTCGGGGTGGGCGGTGACCACCACGTCGAGGCCAAGCGCGGCGGCACGGCGCACAGCCTCCCCGTCTCGGATGCCGCAGTCCACCGTGAGCAGCAGCCGCGCGCCTGCGGCGGCGGCCTCCTCGACCGCCGCCGTTGAGAGCCCGTACCCTTCGGTGAACCGGCTCGGGAGTCGCCATGAGACATCTGCACCCAGATCCCTGAGAGCCGAGGCCAGCACGAACGTGCCGGTTATCCCGTCGGCGTCGTAGTCGCCGTGCACGACGACGGGCTCGCCGAGCTGCAAGGCGCGATCGATCCGCCGCCGCGCCTCGTCCATGCCCGCCAGCCTGATGGGGTCGCGCAGGCGGAAGTCGGGATGCAGGAAGGCCCGTGCGGCCTCAGGGTCCGTGTAGCCCCGCCGCACTAGGACCTCGGCCAGGACGCGGCCTATGCCGAGGTCCGCGGAGAGCCGGCGGGCCGCCTTCAGGTCGACGCCGGAGATGCGCCAGGGAGAAGATTCCATCGGCTCAGGATAGCGCGGGCGCCGGACGGCGCTCCACAGCCGTCGCCGGGACGGCTGCCGGACTTTGGTGTCTGCGGCAGGCTATGGCCAGGCGCCCGCGCCCGGGAGCCGTCAACCGTCGGTGCCTGCGGCCGGTGGCTGTGGTGCCTCCGGAGCAGCCACCGGCTGTGGCGCCTCCGCGCCCTCCGCGGTGGCCGCCGCATCAGTTCCCGGCCCTGCCGGCACGATGGTGGTGGCCGCCGCATCCTCGCCAGCCACGACAACCGTCGTCGCCGCGTCCGGGCCTGCCACCGGCGGATTCCACTCCGGCAGGCCGGCGGCGCGCTCGGCCTCGCGCAGTCGTGGATACACCAGCTGCAGCTCTCTCTCGAGCTTGCGTCTGTCTGCCACCACGCGCAGCCGCGCCATGCCCGCGATCACCAGGCCGAGGACGACGGCCGAACCGGCGCAGATGGCCGAGAGAGACAGCACGGAGACGTTCTCCCAGGTACCGAACACGTAGTCGAGATCCACATGCTGGTCCTGGTTGACCGCGCCTACAACCAGCACGCACAACGCCACCACCAGCAACAGGATGACGATCTCTCTCAACGGGCCCCCCGCACTCCGCCTGCCGACGCTCCGTGCCGCCAGTATAGCAACCACAGGTCGTCAGGATGCCTCATCCACGACCACTATGTCGGCGTTCCCACGCGCCTCTTCCAGCCACGACGCCAGGGCTTCTGCCTGGCGTTGCTGGGTGAGGCTCTCCTGGAGTGACGCCGCCACCTCGGAGAACGGCTGCGCAACGCCGCCCCGCCGGGCGTATAGCTTGTACACGTGCCAGAGCTGGCCGGCCTGCACCGGCTGCGTCATCTCCCCCACCTTGAGCCGCTTGACCAGCTTGCGAGCGGGGGGCAGCAGCGAATCGTAGGTGACCCAGCCGAGCATGCCGCTCTTCGCCTTGAGCTCGGGGTCCACCGTGAACTGCCGCGAAGCGTTGTCGAACCGCTGCCCGGCCAGGATGCGCTCTCGAGCGCTCAAGGCGATGCCCTCAGTGCGTACGGCCAGATCGCCAAGGCGCACCTCGACATCACTCGTGAAGAGGCTGATGTGGCTATCGTAGTAGCGACGCGCCGCCTCGCGGGTGACGGCAAGGTCGGCGAACTTCGTCTCCTGGACCCCTTCGGCGACCAGCACCGTCCTCAGGCCGGCGCGCAGGTCTGCCATGCTCAGACCGCCGTCGTCGAGCGCCTGCTGCAGCGCGGCGACGCCCCCGACGGACTCGGCGATCGCCGTGATGTGCTCGTCGACCTGCGCCGCCGTCACCTTCACGCCGAGTCGGGCGGCCTCCTGCCGCACCAGTTCGTCGCCGACCGCCTGCTCAAGCGCCTCCTCGTCCGTGAGCTGCGACCCCGTGAAGGCGGCGATGGCCGCCGTGCGTTCGACGTCGGCGACGCTGACGATCACGCCGTTGACGCGGGCGGCAGCCTCCGCCGGCGAGGGGCTGGTGGCAGGACTCGCCGACCGGCTGGGGGTGCGACTCGGGTCCGGGACTGTGTCGCCGCAGCCGGCGGCCGCCGAGATACTTATGGCCAGCGTACCGGCAAGGGCAGCCGCCAGGATGGGATGTCGTTGGGTCATCTGACGCACCGCATGAGTGTAGCGGCGGAGCGGCACCCCGGCTACCGAACCGCCGGCGCCACGAGCGCCGTTCAGCGCCCCGCTTGGGACGAGCCCGCCGCCGGTCCGCCGTCTGGATAGCGCGTTGGGAAGTAGCAGGCCACCATGTGGTTCTGCCCCGCGTCTCCCCCAGTGCTCTCGAGCGGCGGCATCGCGGTGGTGCAGACCTGCTGGGCGCGCGGACAGCGCGGATGGAACACGCAGCCGGCCGGCGGATTGGCCGGGCTCGGAACGTCCCCCTCGAGGATGATGCGCTGCCGGTTCCGCTCGGTGGCGGGGTCCGGGATGGGTACCGCGGAGAGTAGCGCCTCCGTGTATGGGTGCTGCGGGAAGTCGTAGAGCACGTCGCTGCCGGCGATCTCGACCATCTTGCCCAGGTACATGACGGCGACCCGGTCTGAGATGTGCTTCACGACCGACAGGTCGTGAGCGATGAACAGATACGTGAGGCCGAGCTCGTCCTGAAGGTCGTCCAGCAGGTTGATCACCTGAGCGCGGATGGACACGTCGAGCGCGCTCACAGGCTCGTCGCAGATGATGAGGCGCGGGTTGAGGGCAAGCGCCCGCGCCACACCGATGCGCTGCCGCTGCCCGCCGCTGAACTCGTGCGGGTAGCGCTCGCCGTGCTCCGCATTCAGGCCCACGATCTCGAGGAGCTGCATTACCCGCTTCCGCCGCTCCTCTTCCGTACCGATCTGGTGGATGCACAGCGGCTCCGCGACGATGTTGCGCACGCGCATGCGCGGGTTCAGCGACGAGTACGGATCCTGGAAGATGATCTGCATGTCGCAGCGCAGGCGCGCCATCTCGGTGCGGCTGGCACGCATGACGTCCACCCCGTCGAACATCACCGTACCGCTGGTGGCCTCGAGCAGGCGCAGGATGACCCGGGCGGCGGTCGACTTACCGCAGCCGCTCTCCCCCACCAGCCCGAGCGTCTCGCCCTTCTCGATGGCGAACGAGATGTCGTCGACCGCGTACACGTGCCCATGGGTGCGCCGCAACACCCCCGTTTTGATCGGGAAGTGCTTCTTCAGCCCGTTGACCTCGAGCAGGCTCATGCCACCCGGGACTCGAAGCGCGGCAGCTTGGCGCGCGTCTCGAGCCGCTCCTCGTTCGGTATCCAGCAGTGCACGCCGTGCTCGGGGGCCACGGTCTCCATCTGAGGCCAGGCGCCGCGGCACTCCGGGCGCTCGTACCCGCAGCGGCCGCTGAACGGGCAGCCCTCGGGCAGGTAGATGAGGTCCGGGGGATTGCCCTTGATGGGCGTGAGCCGCGTCTTCTCCGCCAGGTCCAGACGCGGTAGCGAGCCGAGCAGACCCCACGTGTACGGGTGGTGCGGGTTGTAGAAGATCTCGTCGACGGGGCCGTACTCCACGGTGCGACCGCCGTACATGACCATGATCTTGTCGCTCATCTCGGCGACCACGCCGAGGTCGTGCGTGATGAGGATGACACCGGACTTGTACTGTGCCTGCATCTCGCGGACGACCTCGATGATCTGCGCCTGGATGGTCACGTCCAACGCGGTGGTCGGCTCGTCGGCGATGAGGATGTCCGGGTTGCACGAGATGGCCATGGCGATCATCGCCCTCTGGCGCATGCCTCCCGAGTACTCGTGCGGGTACTGGCGGACCCGGCGGTCGGCGTCGGGGCTGCCGACCCGGGCGAGGAGCTGGGCGGCCATGGCCCC
>CAZIGT010000147.1:5441-7802 GCA_964538465.1 uncultured Thermoleophilia bacterium
CTTCTTGCTCTTGCCCTGGTGCAGCCGTATGGCCTCGGCGATCTGGTCGCCGACCTTGTAGACCGGGTTCAGGCTGGTCATGGGGTCCTGGAAGATCATCGCGATGTCGTTGCCGCGGACCTTACGCATCTCCTCCTCGCTCAGAGTGGCCAGGTCGCGGTCCCCCAGCATCACGGTGCCGGCGACGATCTTGCCCGGCGGGTCCGGCACCAGGCGCATGATGCTCATAGCCGCCACCGTCTTCCCGGATCCGGATTCGCCGACGATTCCTATGGTCTCGCCGCGGTCAAGTGTGAAGCTGACGCCGTTGACCGCCTTCACCACTCCCGCGTGCGTGAAGAAGTGCGTGGACAGCTCGTTGACTTCCAGAAGACGTTCGCCCACGCTACTCCTTGAGCTTCGGGTCGGTGGCGTCGCGGAGGCCGTTGCCGAACGAGATGAAGCCGAACACCGTGATCACCAGGGCGAGGCCGGGGAACAGCACCATCCACCAGCTGCCGGCACCCAGGTAGCTCATGTAGTCGGCGATCATCTTGCCCCAGCTCGCGTCGGGCGGCTGGATGCCGATGCCGAGGAAGCTCAGCGCCGCCTCGGTGACGATGGCGCCGCCCACACCCATGGCGATAGCCACGTAGACCGGCGCCATCGTGTTGGGCAGCACATGGCGGAAGATGATCCGCAAGTCCGTGGCGCCCTGCGCCCTGGCCGCCTCGATGAACTCCATTTGCTTGACGCTGAGCACCGAGCCGCGGTTGAGGCGCGCGTAGCTCGCCCAACTCAGCAGACCGATGGCGATGAACACATTGACGAAACCACCACCCAGCACCGTCACCAGCAGCAGGACGAACAGGATGTACGGGAAGGCGAAGAAGATGTCGGCGACGCGCATGATGACCGCGTCTGTGACACCTCCGTAATACCCCGAGATGGGACCCATGATGAGGCCGATGATGAGGGCGATCGCGACCGCGATCACGCCGACGAGCAGCGACACGCGCGTGGACACAAGCACGCGCGAAAGGATGTCCCGGCCCAGGTAGTCCGCGCCGAACGGGTGGCTCCAGCTGGGTGGTGAGCCGAGGCCCTCGGGGCTGAGCGCGTAGTCGACCTTGTTGGGGTCGTACGGAGCCAGGTTGAATCCCACAGCGGCCGAGACCGTCTCGGCGATACCCACCGCCAGGAAGATGATGATTATGATCAGGCCCACCACGGCAAGGTGGTTGCGCTTCAGGCGCCGCCAGACGTCTGCCCACAGCCCGAGAGGCTTGCTCTCGGCTGCCCCCCCGGCGGCCGCGGCCGCCGCTGCACCGACGTCAGGCGACGAGTCGAGCGGGAGATCCTGCAGGTCGGTCATGGGTGACGTCACTCCTCGAGCCTGATGCGCGGATCGACGGCCGCGTAGCTCAGGTCGACGATGAGGTTGGCGAACACGTAGAAGAACGTGGCGAAGAGCACACCGCCTGCGACCACAGGCAGGTCACGGGCGCCGATGGCCTGATAGGTCATGAGCCCTATGCCTGGCCGCGAGAACACGGTCTCCGTGAGGATGGCGCCGCCCAGCAGCGCACCAAGGTCGATGCCGGCGATGGTCATCACCGGTATAAGGGCATTCTTCAGGCCGTGCTTGAGCACGACCTTGCGCTCCGATAGCCCCTTCGCCCGGGCTGTCCGAATGTAGTCCGAGCGGATGACCTCCAGCATCGAGGCACGCTGCATGTACGAGATGTAGGCCACCACGCTGCCGCCAAGCGTGACCGCCGCCAGCATGAGGGCCTCCAGGTTCTCCAGGTCTGCCGGGAAGATCCACAAGAAGGTATCGCCGCCGGAGCCGGTGATGGGCAGCAGGTCCAGCTTGAGGCCGAAGAACCACTGCATGAACACGGCCAGCACGAACACCGGGATACCCCAGATGAGGAGCGCGGCAGTGGTGAGAGCGCCGTCCCAGAAGGTGTATTGCCTGAGGGCCGAGTAGATGCCCAAGGGTATGCCGAGCAACTCGATAAGCACCGCCGCGAAAGCCAGCTGGATGGTGTTGGGCGCGTTCTCCTTGATGAGCTCCGTGACGGGCTTGTCGAGCTGATACGAAGTGCCCAGGTCGCCGTGCAGCAGCCGGTTCATGAACTTGAAGTACTGGATGTAGAGCGGCCGGTCGAGACCGAGCTGCTTCTCGATCTGGGCGATCTTCTCGGGCGTGGCGTTCTTGCCGGCCAGCATCTGGGCGGGGTTGCCCGGCACCACGTACATGATCAGGAATGTGATCATGGTGACGCCGATGAGGACGATCACCAGCTGGAGCAGCCTGCGGATGATGTACCCGATCATGCGCCGTCCGTCATACCGTTTTCCCCGCCCGTCCGGCGT
>CAZIGT010000148.1:0-7742 GCA_964538465.1 uncultured Thermoleophilia bacterium
CAGGGCGGCGGTCCCGGCGGTGGCGCCGGGAGCGGCAGGCCCGGCGGAGGTGGCGCAAGCGGACGGCCCGGGGGAAGCCGGCCGCCGAAGCAGGGCGGCGGCCGCCCGTCGGAGCACGGCAGGCCCGGGGGAAGCCGGCCGCCCAAGCAGGGCGGCGGCCCGAGCCGCGGTCCGAAGGGCGGCAAGCCCGGCGGACCCGACCGCGGTTCCGTAGGCGGCGGCTCGCGGTCCGGACGGTCGTCCGACCCCGGCGCGCAGGGGAAGCCGTCGTTCAGGCGACGTGGCCCAGGTACGGGCGGAACATCTCGAAGAGGCGCGTCCAGACGCTGAGACGGGCGATGCGCGGGTCGCCTATCTCGAGGCGCATCCCCGGCATCCAGTAGAGCTTCGTTCGCTCGACCCGCTTCACCTCGTCCCACGGGATCAGCACGGCCGGATGCTCCTTCAACCCCCGCGCTTCCACGCGCATGTACAGCCCGCTTGGCGCGGCCGCGAACGCCACGCAGTATTTGTAGGCGACCGTGTTGTCCATCATGACGGTCTGCCCGCGCACGACCGGCCCCGGGGGCGGCGCTGTGGTCTCGAACCGCTCCACCAGCGCCGCGTACCCGCCGCCACGGGCGAACAGACCCGAGATCAGACCGAACTTGCGCGCCACGCCGCCTCCCATCCAGGGTCTCAAGTACGCCGAACGCCCGGACCATAGCCCATCGAAGGTCGGGGGTGAAGCGCCGGGGCAGCCTCTGATAGCGTCATCCGGTGCTCGCGGTCATTCTCAGCCTGCTCGCAGGCCTGTCGATCGGCACCGGCGACTTCCTCGCCGGCACGCAGGCACGCCGTACCTCCCTCTGGGCCGTCATCGTCGTCAGCCAGATCGTCGGCTTCGCGGGCACCCTGGCCGTGGTCCTCATCCGCGACCAGCCCTTCCCGGCCTGGGCCGGCGTCTTCGCTGCCCTGATGGCCGGCGTGACCGCGGTGATCGGCATCGCCACGTCGTACGGCGCCCTGTCCATCAGCGTGATGAGCATCGTGGGTCCCATCCAAGCCACGGGCGTGGCGATCCCCGTCCTCTGGGGCCTAGTGCAGGGCGAGCGCCCGAGCGTCCTCCAGGCGGCCGGCATCGTGGTGGCCTTCGTGGGCGTGGTGCTGGCTGCCCGCGAGAAGAGCGCCGGCGAGCACCACGAAGCGCCCAGCCGCAAGGCCATCGTGATCTCGCTGGCAGCCGCCCTGACCATAGGCCTCAACTACGTCTGCTACGCCTATGCGGCCAAGTACGATCCGTACTGGGGCATTTTCATCGCCCGCAGCACGTCCATCGGCCTGTTCGCGCTGGCCTTCGTCATCGTCCGGCCGCAGCTGCGTCTCACGGCGGCCGCAGTCCTCCCCATCATGGCCATCGGCGTGCTGGACACCGGCTCGAACGGCCTGTTCTCGGTGGCTTCCACCATGGGGTATCTGAGCGTCGTGGCGGTGCTGAGCGCGGTCTATCCGGTCTTCACGGTCATGTGGGCCCACCTCTTCGCGCATGAGCGGCTGGCACGCCTGCAGCAGGCGGGCGTGGCGGCCGCGCTCGTGGGCGTGGGCATGATAGCGGCCGGCTGATCAGCGCATGGGGCGTCCGGTCCCGCGCGACAGGGCGCCCCATCCACGCGGCAGGGCGCCTCGCATGAGAGAATCGCTACCACATCCGCCAGGAGAGGCAGGAGGCGCCATGACGGACTCCACAGCAGCTTCCAGGTCGGCGGCGGCGAGCTCGACGCAGGCCGCGAGCTCGGCCGAGGCGCAGGACAGCTGGGCGCGCCTCGCTGAGGCGGAGGCGCAGCGCTATGCGGAGCGCCACCGCGGCTCACAAGCCGCCATGGAGCGCATGACGAACTGGATGCCGGGCGGCGACACGCGCGCCACCACCTGGTTCCCGCCGTACCCTGTGGTCATGGAGAGCGCCCAGGGCGCCGTCATGCGCGACGTCGACGGTCATCACTACCTGGACTTCCTCAACAACTACACCGCACTCGTCCACGGGCATCGTCCGCCGTTCGTGATCGACGCGATGCGCGCCGCCATGGAACGCGACTTCCTTTTCGGCGCACCCATGGAGGAGCAGGGGCACCTGGCGCAACACATCGTGCGCCGCGTACCCTCGGCCGAGCAGGTCCGCTTCTGCAACTCGGGCACCGAGGCCACGCTGCTCGCCGCCCGCGTGGCGCGAGCCTACACCGGCCGCCGGCGACTTGCCGTGGCCAAATACTCGTATCACGGCTCGGGGGAAGACCTCGTCTGGGAGGCCGCCGGCCTCACGGGCACTACGGTCTTTCCGGCCGAGGACCCGGACGCGGCGGTCGACGTCCTGCGCCGGGCCGGGCCACTGGCCGGCATCTTCATAGAGCCGGTGCTCTGTTCCGGCGGCGTGGTCGATGTTCCCATCGAGGCGCTGCAGCGGCTGCGCCGCTTCGCCCACGAGAACGGCGCCCTGTTGGTGTACGACGAGGTGCAGACGCTGCGCCTCGCGTACGGAGGCCGGCAGGAGGCGACCGGCGTGCTGCCTGACCTCACCGCGCTGGGCAAGATCATCGGCGGTGGGATACCGGTAGGCGCGGTCGCCGGACGAGCCGACGTACTCGGCGTGACGGACCCGCGCCGTGCCGACCACATGGAGCACGGCGGCACGTTCAACGGGAACCGCCTCGCCATGGTCGGCGGCCTGGCCGCCCTCAAGGCGCTCGATCGCGACGCCATCGAGCGCCTCAACGGCCTGGGCGCGCGCCTGGCGACCGGCTTAAGCACCGCCGCCGAAGAGAGCGGCCTGCCATTCTCGGTCACGTCGGTCGGCTCGCTACTGAACGTGCATGGCGCTGCCGACGTCAGGACGGCGGGCCAGGCGGAGGCGGCGGCGGCATCACCGAGGCGCCGCCTCTTCCATCTCGGCATGCTCAACCGCGGCGTCTTCGTGGCGCCACGCGGTGAGATGTGCTGCAACACCGCGATGACGGACGGCGACATCGACGCCGCCATCGACGCGTTCCGCGACCTGCTGGAGGACACCGCGAAGAACCTGTGAGGGTGGCATGAACTTCGAGGTCATCATCAGCTGTGCCGTCACCGGCGGCTCGGAACCCGTGGCGCACCGGCCCAGGACGCCGGCCGAGATCGCCGAAGCCGCCGTCTCGGCCGCCGGGGCCGGCGCCGCCATAGTCCACATCCACGTGCGCGACCCGAAGAGCGGCGCCGCCTCGCGCGAGGTCCACCTCTACCGCGAGGTGGTCGAACGCATTCGCGAGAGCCGCGTGGACATCATCATCAATCTCACCACAGGCATGGGCATGGACATGGTCATCGAGGATTCGGACCCCACCGTGGCCGGCCCCGGCAGCGACATAGTGCCTGCTCTCGAGCGCATGCCCCACGTCGAGGAGCTCATGCCTGAGATCTGCTCGTTCGACTGCGGCAGCTACAGCTTCGGCGAGAAGACGGTCTCCATCACCACGATGGAGATGGCGCGCAAACTGGCCCGCAGGATGCAGGAGCTCGGCGTGAAGCCGGAGATGGAGGTGTTCGACCTGGGCAACATCGAGGCCGCTCGCCAGCTCATCGCCGAAGGCCTCATCGACGATCCGCCGTACTTCCAGCTCTGCCTGGGCGTGCCCGGCGACGCGCCGGCCACCGCGCACGCCATGAAGGCGATGGCAGAGGCTCTGCCGGCGGGCAGTGTCTGGTCGGCCTTCGGCGTGAGCCGCTGGCAGATGCCGATGGTCGCCCAAGCCATGCTGCTGGGCGGCAATGCCCGGGTGGGCATGGAAGACAACATCTGGCTCGCCAAGGGCGTGCCGGCCACCAACGCCCAGCTCGTGGAGAAGGCCGTGGGCATCGTCACGGCGCTGGGCGGCCGGGTCGCCACCCCCGACGAGGCCCGCGAGCGGCTGGGCCTGCGGCCGCGATGAGCGGCGCGCACGCTCATCCCGGCGCATCGCGGCGGCGCCCATGAGCCTCTTCCGCCGCGCGCCGCGGCCGGCCGGCAGCCGCTTCATCGCCTCGTTCAAGGGCGACCACATCGAGCTCTGGTGGAACGACGAAGACGAGCCAGACGGTACCTGGCTCCTGCTGCGCTCAGAGAAGGGCTTCGCCGACGACCCGCTGGCGCGCGGCCAGGTCGTCGTGTTGGAGGGCCCCGCGACGCACGTGAGCGATCGCAGCGTGACGAAGGGTCGTACCTACTACTACTCGCTGTTCTTGCGCGATCACCGAGGCTCCCTGGGCCGGTGCAGCACCGCGAGAATCCGGTGCAGGGCCCTCCCGCGCTGGTGGCCGGAATGGGGATGCGAATGGTTCATCGCCATCTCCCCGGGCATCCGGCGCTCATGCGACGGAGGGTGTGTCGGAGTCATCACGTCCCTGGACGAAGAGCGCTCCGCCGAGAGGTATCCGCCGTGAAGCCGCACCGGAGAACGAGGGTGTGAGAGAAGGCCGCCCCGGGCGGATCTTGCGCCGCCTGACCAGTAGGCGACCAGCCCTACGCGCGGGCCTCCTGTACGAGCTCCAGCAGGTAGCCGTCGGGGTCGTAGACGTAGAAGGCTTGGGCGCCGTGCCAGTGGTTGTCCTCCTGCAGGCGTACCGGACGTGAGAGCACCGTGGCTCCGTTCTCCGAGAGCGCTCGGTACGCCGCCTCGGCGTCGGCCACCCGCAGAGCGATATGGCCGCGGGCCGGCGGCAGGCCGTCGCCTGGGACAGACCTCGCTGCGGCACGGCTATCGTCATCGGCCGATCTCGAAGGACCTCGCACGCCCGCGCCTCCACCGGCCGGCGGCTCGTAGCGGATCAGCTCGAGGACGTGTCCGCCGCCGACGTCGAGCTCGGCCCAGCGGAAGACGGCAGCATCCACGCCGAACATCTCGGCGTAGACCGGGCTTGACTCACGCCCCTGCTCAAGTAGGGGCAGCCCCAGCAGGTCGCGGTAGAACCCCACGGACCGGTCGAGGTCGGCCACAACGAGCCCGGCATGATGCAGCCGTTCGCCGGAGCTAGAGCCGCCCGGCCTCGCGTCCACGTTGTGGTGCCGGGTCGTCTCGGTCACGCCTGAGCCGTCACTTCGTAGAGGCCGGGGTTCACCACCGAGCCAAGGCGAACCGGGACCACGTCGCGGGCGAACACGTCGGCCACCGTCTCTGCGCGCTTGACCACTTCCGCCTGGCCGCCGTTCACCAGCACCGTCGCCGGACGAGGCATAGCGTTGAAGTTCGACGACCCGGGGTCCTGGTAGGCGCCGGTATCGAGCAGCGCCAGAAGGTCGCCGACGGCCAGCCGGGGGAGGCGCGCTTGCGGCACCAGGACGTCGAACCCGCAACTGATCCCGACGATGTCCGCCGTCATGGCCGCCTCGGCGTCGGCGTTAGCCGCCGCCACCGGCGTCCAGCGCGCGGCCTCGATGTTCACGTCGGGCAGGAACGCTTCAGAGGTGTCCGTCTCCACCCACCTCTGGATAGACCCGGCCACACCGCCGGGCGCCGCTCCGTTCCGGCCCGCGCCGTCCTGCGCAGCGTCGCCGTGGGCCTCTTCCTTCAGGTTGACGACGGTGGTCAGATGAAGGCCGGCGTTCGCGTAGATGCTCCGGCCTGGCTCGACCTGAAGGATCACGCCCTTTGTAGGCAGCCCCGCGCGTGCCATCTCGCGGCGCACCGTGGACGCGACCCGGTGGGCATAGTCCGCCACACTCGGAACGACTCTCGGCTCGCGGCACGCCGCGTGGGCCGTCGCGGCCGGATCGCGGCGAGGAGAGAACCCCCCGCCAACGTCGATCTGCCGCGGCGTCCATCCTCCCATGACCTCGGAGAGCACCGAGATCTCCCGCACGTAGCAGGTCAGGATGGACTCCCACGTGTCCAGATCGGGACGATGGCGGCCGGCGTGTGCGTGGCAGCCCACGAGCTCCACGCCCTCGGCTTGCCGCAGGAGGGCGGCTGCCGCCAGCAGCTCCGCCCGCGGCAGCCCGGGCTTGTAGCTCTGACTCACCGCATGGATGGTCAGCGGCTCCACGCTGAACTCGCTGAGCGCCGCGATCGAGCTGTAGTCGGGTCGCAGCCGGAGGCGGATGCGTGCCGTCTTTCCCAGGTCCTGGGCAAGTGCCGGCACCATCTCGACCTCGCGCAGGCTGTCCAGCGTGAGGAGAGTCCCGGCGACGATGGCCTCCGCCATAAGCTCCTTCGACTTCGAGGAGCCGTTCACGGATATGAGCTCGGGCGGCACGCCGCAAGCCAGGGCGGCGCGTAGCTCTCCGTGCCCGAACGTGTCGCAGCCGAGGCCCTCCAGCGTGAGCAGGCGCCGGAGCGCCAGGCAGTTGTTGGCCTTGATCGACGGCAGCACTTGCACGGGGCCGCCGGCCCATGCCCTGCCGAACTCGCGCACGAACTCGCGGGCGCGGAGCTGCAACCGCCGCTGCGAGATGACGTTGAGGGGAGTCCCGTAGGAGCGTGCCATATCCGTCAGCGATAGGTCTTCCAGATAGAGGATGCCGCCGCGGATCGACAGGCAGTCGTCCGCGTCAAGGTGCTGCTGAAGACTCATGCGTCTTCTCCTGCGCCGGCCTCGGCAACGGCCGGCGCCGCCGACTCGTTCACGTTCAACCCCCAGGAGCCGCACTCGTGGCGGAACCCGTCGAGGAGAGGTGAGGCGATCGTGATCTTCCCCGTTTCGCCGGCGGCCTTCTGACGCTCGCGCCCGCGTGCGGCCGGGCGGCGGCTCTGTTAGCGTAGCGGCATGATCGCCGCCATCCTCGCCCTGTCCGCCAGCCTCCTGTACGGCTCGTCGGACTTCGTCGCCGGCATGATGGGGCGGCGGACGACCGTGTGGGCCGTGGTGCTCATCACGCAGCTCGCGGGCGTCACGGCCACAGGTATCGTGGTCGCCGCGCTCGGCCACCCGCTGCCACCGCTGGCAGGCTGGCTGCCGGGCATGCTCGCCGGCCTGGCGGGCATCGTCGCGGTCATCACCTTCTACACGGCCCTCTCCATCGGCACGATGAGCCTCGTGGCTCCCATCACGTCCACCGGCATCATCGTGCCGGTGCTGATCGGGCTGGCGAGAGGCGAACGGCCGTCGATGCTCCAGTACTGCGGCATGATCCTCGCGGTGGCGGGCGTCATCCTGGCCTCGCGCGAGCCCAGGCGACCCGCCGTGCACCTCACCGGCATCGATGACGTCGAGGAGTTCGCCCCTTCGGGCCCGGCTGGCCCTCTCAGCGGGCCACCCGGCCCCCACTGGCCGGCGATCACGAACGCAGCCGCAGAGCAGGTCGCTGCCCACTCCTACCGCGCCGGCCGCACGGGCGATGGGGGCAGAGGGCTCTCGACGGCCACGCTGAGCTTCGTTCTTGCTCTCGTGGCGGCCGTCACGATCGGCCTCTCCTACGTAGGCATGGACGCCGCCGCCGAATACGACTCGTACTGGGGCGTCTTCCTCATGCGCGCCACCGCGGCGCCGCTCGTGCTGATGGCCGGCCTGGTGAAGCGACCGAAGCTGGGGGGTGCACCCAGGCACGTGCTGCCCATCGTGCTGGCCGGCGTGGCCGACACCACGGCCAACACCCTGTTCTCGGTGGCGTCGACCTACGGCTACCTGAGCGTCGTGAGCGTGCTCGGCTACCTGTATCCGGTCGTCACCGTGCTGCTCGCGCACACCGTGCTGCACGAGCGGCTGACGCGGGTGCAGCAGATCGCCGCGGGCGCCGCTCTGGCAGGAGCCATACTGGTGGC
>CAZIGT010000149.1:0-7737 GCA_964538465.1 uncultured Thermoleophilia bacterium
GAGCGCGCCCCCCGCGGACGGCAGCTCGCGCGACAGCGACAGCAGCGGCTCCAGCGGATACATCCCGCAGTGCGCGTACATCGTGTTCGACTGCGCGTTGGCCGCGCTGGTCACCACGGCCAGCACGCCGTCGGGCGCGGGACAGCCCTCCAGCGTCCGCGCCAGCAAGGCCTTGCCGATCCCGCGCTTCTGCCAGGCGGGGTCGATGAACAGCCCTGCCAGGAACCAGAGGGCGCCTGGCACCTCCACCGTACCGCGCACCATCGCCGCCCCGAAGCCCACCGGCGTACCCCCAGCCTCGGCCATCCAGAACCGCTGGGGGTCCGTCCGCACAAGATGCCGCAGGGCCGGCTCGGCCGACTCGCATGTCTCGTCGCGCGGCGGCCGGCCCGCCTGCGCATCCAGGTCGTGCAGAGCCAGCATGAGCAGCCGCGCGGCTTCACGCGCGTCAGCCTCGGTCGCCGGCCGGTAGGTGACTGTCTCGCTCATGCCCTCTCACTCACAGATTCTGCCGTGCTGCACGCCGTCCCAGCCCGGCCGCAGCGCTCCACTGGACTGCTGGGTCCCGCCCGACAAGCTAGCACCTCAGTGGGCTTCGCTTCCAGCGGAACAGTGCGGCACCACGGGAGGCTTCACGTTCGAGATGTCGTGAGTGAATGCGCGGAGGGCGCCTGTGCCGGGCGCCCTCCGCATTAATGCGGGGCGCCTGTGTCCCGCCCCCCGCCCGCTCGCATCTATCGCACCGTCGCGGTCAGAACGACTTGATCCAGGTCTTGCCGCCGTTGGTGGTGCGCCGGATGACGCCCACCGCGTACGGGTCGCTGCCCGCGGGGAGCATCTTCTCCCCCACTACGAAGCCACGCCCTGCCGAGACGAGATCCACCGTGTATAGGTGGGCGGCGGTGCCGGACGCCTGCTTCTTCCACGTGACACCGCCGTTCGTGGTGCGGAGTATGGTGCCGGCGGCCCCGACCACATTGCCGATCGACTCGTTGACGAAATCGACCCCGACAAGGGCCTTGCCCACGCCCGACTTCTGCTGCTTCCACGTGACGCCGCCGTTGGTGGTGCGCCGGATGGTACCCTGCGCGCCGACGACCCAGCCCCGCATGGAACTGACGAAGCGCACGCCGCGCAGGTCGCGCGACGTGCCGCTGATCATCTTGACCCACGTGTTGCCGCCGTCCAGCGTCTTCAGGAAGCGTCCGCCAGCGCCCACAGCGTAGCCCACCGAAGTCGTGGGGAACGCCACCGCGCTGAGGCCTTCGCTCGTGCTGGAGGACGCGACCTTCCAGGTCTGACCGCCGTTGGTGGTCCGCAGGATCGTGCCGTAGCGCCCCACGATGACGCCCTTCTGGTTGCTCGTGAACTTGATATCGGTGAAGACGTCGCAGGTGCTGGGATTGGACTGCTGCACCCAGTGGCGGCCGCCGTCCTGCGTGTACCAAATGCGCGCCGGGACGCCCTCGTTGTAGACGCCGATGACCCAGCCCCGCTGCGAGGTGACGAACTCGAGCCCGGTGAGCCAGTCGTTGTTGCCGAGAGGCCGGGAGGTCCAGGTCTTGCCACCGTCGATGGTGGCGTAGAGGCAACCAGGGGTTCCGACCGCGAAGCCGACGGTCTTGCTGACGAAGTCGACGTCTTCGAACGATACGGGCTTGGCGGCGCCGGCGGCAGCCGGCAGCGCCGCACACGAAAGGAGCAGCAGGACGAGCACGAGGAGCGCCGCCCGCGCGACCGGCGCCGATCCGCGCTCGCGACCCGGGGGGATCGCCGCGCGAGCGCGCCTGCTCGACGGTCGGGATGTACGGACTCGCGCCATGACAGCCCCCTTCTTGCCGCGCCGTGCGCGCCCCGGGCGGGATGCCGCGTGCAGCGTCCACCCGCCCCCGCTCGCTTCGCTGCGGCGCAAGACCTGCCGCCGCCCCGGGGCGCCATCCATCGGCATGATAGCACCGGGCAACGCCGCTGCCGCCGAGCGGTCCCGTGCGCTCCGTCTCTCACGGCCGGCGACACACACAGCGTCCCCGTCGTGAGCGACACGGGCGCGCGAGCGGCTCGTTCGCGGCAGCCGGTCGGCCGGGTCGCCCATCGTCTCGCGTACGGCGGGCGCAGCCGGCAGACGGGGCGAGCGGCGACCAGTGCCGTGCAGGCATCGCCTGGCACACGGTTGGCCGCCCCGCCCACCCCGTGAGAGCATGTGGGCATGAGAATCGTCGCCCACTGCCGCAAGATCCGCGAGAACGCCGCCTCCATCGTCGAGCAGTGCGCCGCGCGCGGAGTGGAGCTCGCCGCCGTCACGAAATGCGTCTGCGGCGAGCCCCAGATAGCGCGCGCCATCCTCGACGGCGGCGTGGCCACGCTGGCCGAGTCGCGACTGGCGAACATCCGCCGCCTGCGCGAGGCAGGCATCGACGCCCCGACGATCCTCATGCGCCTGCCGCTGCCGGACGAGGCGGACGAGGTAGTCGCCCTCGCGCAGTGCAGCCTCAACACCGAAGAGGTCACGCTGCGCGCCCTGTCGGACGCCGCCCGGGCGCGCGGCGTGCGCCATGACGTCATGATCATGGTAGAGCTCGGCGACCGGCGCGAAGGTGTCATGCCCGACCAGGTGGAGCCGCTCTGCCGGCTTGTTCTCGACCTGCCGGGGCTGCGTCTCACCGGCCTCGCCACGAGCCTCAACTGCCTCTGCGGCGTGCTGCCCACCGTCGAGAGCCAGCAGCGTTTCGCCGACTTGGCGAGCGCCACGGAGACAGCATTGGGCGTGCGCTTCCGCTATGTGTCTCCCGGCCACACCAACAACGTGCGCTTCGTGCTGGACGGCACCATGCCGAAGCGCGTGAACCACCTCCGCGTGGGCGAAGCCATCCTGTTCGGCACGGACGAGCTCAGCGACGGCGTCCTGCCCGTCCCCCACCAGGACGCGTTCCGCGCCTTCGCCGGCGTCATCGAGGTTCAGGACAAGCCGTCCGCCCCAGACGGCCCGGTCGGCAAGGATGCTTTCAACCGGGTGAACGAGTGGCCGGATCTGGGGGTGCGCCGCCGGGCGGTGCTGGCCATGGGCGAGATCGATCTCTCCATACGCGATCTCAAGCCCGCCCGGCCGGACATCACGCTGGTGGGGGCCAGCTCGGACCACACCGTGATCGATGTGACCGACGCAGAGCCGCCGGTGGCAGTGGGAGACGAGGTGGAGTTCGCCTGCGCCTACACGGCCGTGAGCACCGGGTGGTCGAGCGCCACCTGCGGAACGGTCGTGCAGGACTAGACGGGACGCGGGTGTCGGGGGCTGGAAGCGCCCCCTGCACCGGGAGCGACCTGAGGGCCTAGGCCTGATAGACCAGAAGAGCGGTCAGCGCCAGCATGGAAACCAGCATGACCGCGACCAAGACGATCACCAAAGGTGTACGTGGACGCAAGTGGCCACACCTCCCAGGGCCTGCCTGCCTCTGCAACGGGAATGCGCAGAGGCTCCGGCCCAAGCTCCACAGTACCTATCGGCACACTGTCGCCAGAATTGAGCACACGTGGTGATGGAGTCAGTTGCTGCGATATCCTCGCGGACACCCGTGACGGAGGTGCGCACGATCGGTCGACCTCATGGCCACTCCTCCAACAACGCGAACGCATGACCACACCTGCATCAACATGAACGCATGACCGCGGCCGCCCGCTTCACTCTGGACCGTTTGCCGGTGATCGACGCCCATAGCCACGGATCGCGGCTGGCCGACAGCCTGGCAGCCGACCCGGCCAGGCTCGAGCAGCGCCTTACGTTCCTGGGCATGACGTGGGCCGCATCGGAGGCATACCTGCGGCCCACCGGTGCAGATCGGCGCCAGATCGAGGAGCTCACAGGGTCCACCGTCTTCGCCCTCACGGCTCGCCGCCACCTGGCGCGTCTGCTGGGCTGCGCCGAGACGGCCGAGGACGTGGCGCGGGCGCGCCACGAGGCCCTGCGCGTGGACCCCGGCGGCTATGTGAGGCGCCTGTTCGCCGACCAGGACCTGCGGGCGCTGATCGTCGACGAGGGATATCCGGACGAGCCGCCAGTGCCACGGGCCGAGTACGAGGCTGAGGTCGGCGTGCCTGTGTACCGCGCCTGGCGCATCGAGAGCTACATCCTCGATGTGATAGCGCGGGCGGAGGGCGCGCCGGCCGAGGGGTTGCCGTCCTTCGTCGACCTCGAGGAAGGCTTCCTGGCGGCGCTCGAGGATGCCGCCCGCGACGATCACACGGTGGCATTCAAGTCGGTGATCGCCTATCTGGGCGGGCTGGATGTGAGCGGCCGCGAGCGCGCCGACGTCGCCAACTCGTACACGTACTGGGCAGCGGCCGGAGCCCCGCTGGAAGGAGTGGAGGCCAGAGAGCTCTTCACCTATCTGCTGCGGCTCACCCTGCACTCCGCCCCCTACCACGGCCGGCCCGTGCACATCCACTGCGGCGGCGGCGAT
Source organism: uncultured Thermoleophilia bacterium (assembly GCA_964538465.1). Taxonomy (GTDB): domain Bacteria; phylum Actinomycetota; class Thermoleophilia; order UBA2241; family UBA2241; genus UBA6103. The sequence continues at coordinate 4,455 of CAZIGT010000149.1, forward strand.
GCGAGCATGGCGGACATCGGCGGCTCGTCGGCACGCGACCTGTACCCACTGCTCCGCGAGCACCGCTCGCAGCCCATCGTCCTGGTGAACGCGGGCTACCCGTGGCTGGCGGACGCCGCGTACGTGGCGTCGGTTCTGCCACACGTCTACCTGGATCTGTCCGGGTGGCAGCCGTGGGCCACCACCGGCACGGACGGCGCGCTGCAGACGCTCATAGGCACCGTGCCCACGGCCAAGCTGATGCACGGCACGGACGCCTACGGCGAGCCGGAGATCCTGTGGCTCGGCGCGCTGCTCATGAAGAGCTCGCTGCAGCGCACGCTGCAGCGAGCCGTGGACGACGACTACCTTTCGGCCGACCAGGCAGAAGACGTGGCGGCCGGCATCCTGGGCGGCAACGCGCTGCGCCTGCACGGGCTCGATCCGCGCCTCCTGGCGAGCTGAGCCCGCGGACGCTCACCGTATTGCGCCACCCGCGGCCGTGCCGGTCGCGGCGGCACTCTCTAGAACCGCCGCTTCCAGGTTCCCCCGCCGTTGAGGCTGGTGAGGATGACCCCACCTAGTGTATCCACGGTGGAGCCGACTATGCAGCCCTTGGACCTGCCCACGAAGTCCACGGCCTTGAGGACCGCTCTGGTGCCGGACCGCTGGCGCCGCCAGGTCTTGCCGCCGTCCACGGTCTTGAGCACCCATCCGTCTTGCCCCACAGCCCAGGCACGATGGTCGCCGAGTACATCGAGTCCCCAGAGAGCCAGCTTGGTCCCCGAGACCTGCCGCACCCACTTCTTGCCGCCGTTGGTCGTGCGCAAAATGAGACCGCCCACGCCAACCACCCAGCCGTGCGCCGCATCCGAGAAGCGCAGCGCCTGCATCCCCCGCCTAGGGGGGGCGGCGAGCAGCGCCCAGCTCTGGCCTCCGTCGGTGGTCTTCACGATGCATCCGTCGGCGCCGGCGGCGTAGCACACCGTGTTGCTGAGCACGTCGACCGCGTTCAGTGACTCGTCCGCACCCGGGCTGAGCTCACTCCACTCCTTACCCCCGTTCGTGGTGCGCAGGATGAACCCGTCCTGTCCCCCCTCGTCCCGTCCTACGGCGAAGCCGGTGCGCGCGTCCAGCATGTCGATGTCGGTGAGGACCGTGCAGCCGGCGGCAGGGTTCGACTGCCGGTGCCAGTGTCTCCCACCGTCTGCCGTGGCGAGGATGACGGCGGGTTGTCCATCGCCGATCGAGCCGACCGCCCAGCCCTTCTTCTCGGTCACGAAGTCGATGCCGTACAGCCAGTATGGTGAGCTCAGCTTCTGGGCCTTCCACGTGCGGCCGCCGTTGCCGGTTCTGAAGATGCCGCCGGGCACGGAGACGGACGTACCAGCGGCCCAGCCGGTGGATGGGGACACGTAGTCCACATCATCCAGGCTGATGATCCCTGAGGCCGCGGTGGCCGGCGCCGGAGCCGTGAGAACGAGTGCGGCGAGAGCGAGAGCCGTTGCCGCAGCCGCCCGAAGGGCTTCGCGTGGCGTGAGTCGAGCAGTCCGGATCGACATCGTTCCCCCGTTCGATCAGATCGCCCCTCGGGGCGATAGTACCACCCGAGCGCCTCACGGGCGCGCAGTGAGCCCGCCGGGGCACGTTCCTGGACGCCCCCGGCCAGCCTGCCTTTCGCCGCTGCCGCAGCCGTCGATCCTCTGAGGGACGACGACCGGGGACGAGAGGTTCACGGCGGTTATACGATTGACCGCACGATGGCGCGCTCCGGACTCTCCAAGTCGAAGATCATGGCCGGCCTGCAGTGCCCCAAGCGACTCTGGCTGGAGACGCACCGGCCGGAGCTGGTCCGCTACGGCCCGGCGCAGGAGCGCGTGTTCGAGCAGGGCCACGACGTGGGTCGGCTGGCCCGCGAGATGCACCCCGGCGGCGTGCTCGTCGGCGCGGCGGCGGAGGCGGCAGACAACGGCCAGCCGCCGCCAGGCTGGCTGACCGTTGCCCAGCGTGAGACCGAGGGACTGCTGGGCTGCGAGGACGACGTGGTCCTGTACGAAGCCACGTTCGTCCATCAGGGCGTTCTCGTGCGGGCGGACGTCCTGGAGCGGCGCGGCGGCCGCACGGTGGTCACGGAGGTCAAGTCTTCGACATCGGTCAAGGACCAGCATGTGACCGACGCCGCCATCCAGGCCTGGGTCATCACCCGCAGCGGCACGCGCCTGCACGGAGTGCGCCTGGCCACCGTCGATCGCGGCTGGATCTACGCCGGCGACGGCGACTACACGGGACTTCTCGTCGAGACAGACGTCAGCGGCCGCGTCCAGATGCTGATGCCGGAGATCCCCGGCGTCGTCATGGAGTGCCGTCGCATCCTGTCCGACGAGATGCCGGATGTGCCGATGGGCCGCAGGTGCCGGGCCCCCTACGAGTGCCCCCTCCTCGCGTACTGTCGCGGCGAGGTCGACGAGCAGGGGGAGTCGCTCCTGCGTGCGGAGACGGGCCGAGTGGACGGGGCGGCCGGCCGGCCCGGCCCCTACCACGTCGACCTGCTGCCGCGCGGGGGCCGGCTCGTCGAGCAGCTCCAGGCCGAAGGCTTCACCGATCTGCGCGACGTGCCGGCCGGCAGGCTCACGAACCTCGACCACCTGCGCGTGTGGCGTGCTACCGTCGCAGGGCGACCCGAGATCGACCCGGCTCTCGGAGAGATATTGCGGTCCCTTCCCTACCCTCGCGCCTACCTGGACTTCGAGACCATAGGGTGGGCGGTCCCTCGCTGGCCGGGCACCCGGCCCTGGCAGCAGGTCCCGTTCCAGTTCTCCTGCCACATCGAGAACGCGGTCGGCGCCGGCGAGGGGTCGCTGGAGCATGCCGAATTCCTCGACACGAGCGGCGACGATCCCAGCCGCACCTGCGCGGAAGCCCTGCTCGAGGCGGTGGAACCAACGCCCGGGCCGATCCTCACGTACACGTCGTTCGAGCAGCTGCGCATCGAGGGACTGGCTGCCGCTTGCCCGGACCTTGCCCCAAGGCTGCTCGCGCTCGTGGACCGGATCGTCGATCTGTACCCCCTGGTGCGCGACCACTACTACCACCCCGCCATGCGCGGATCGTGGTCGATCAAGGCGGTCCTGCCCACGGTGGCGCCGGACCTGGACTACGACAGTCTGGTGGGCGTGCACCAGGGCGACGAGGCGCAGGTCGCCTACGAGGAGGCGGTGTGGCCGGCTACGTCAGACGAGCGGCGGCGGGAGCTGCGCGCGCAAGTGCTGGCGTACTGCGCGCTCGACACGCTGGCCATGGTGCG
>CAZIGT010000150.1:0-7687 GCA_964538465.1 uncultured Thermoleophilia bacterium
CCTCGTTGTTCTCGCCGCTCAAGCGCTTCGCGGGTCCGATAGCATGCTCCACGGGGCGTGCTGACCACATAGCCGGATTCCGCTGAGGGGGTGCGCTGATGGCGGATGAGCTCGGGAGCGACGTGATCCGTCTCGTTACGCTCGTGGATGTCTGCGATGACGGCGGCGACGAGGGCGCGGACGACCAGCGCGTGTCGTTCTTCGCGCGTCATGAGGCCGAGCTTGCCGATGGTCGTCGCGTGCTGCTTCTCGACGACCGGGGCTGGAGTACCTCGCTCAGGACGACACGAGTGCACGCGGCCGGAGTCGCGGAGAGCGAGGCCGGGCGGGAAGGCGCTCTCGAAAGCGATGCCGGCTTGGCAGCTTCGCTCGACATCTGGGCGTTCAGCTCGGTTGCGGACATCGAGGAGGCCGCGCGTGTCATGGTGGGGCCGGACGAGCCGTCCGGCGGGCGCTCACAGGAGGACATGGCAGCGGGCCACTGGGGCCGGCTCGCCATAGTCCTCCGAGCGCAGGGGGCCGTCGTGGACGCGCGGGAGCTGGCGCACTTGCCACACGACGTCGTGCTCAGCGAGCGGCTCGTCTCGCGCATCGGCCGGGCACGCGGCTCGTGAGCGGATGACCCCAGCGCGCAGCCGGAGTCGTCCCTTCTGGCGCGCGAGGGCGAGCGCCCAGTGGGACACGTCTTGTTCAACGCTGCGCGGCTCAGGAGGGAGCCGGACCCAGGACGGGGGGCCTCGCGCCCGCGACCCAAGGCCCCGGACACTGGCCGCATCGCGATCCTCGCTCCGCTGGCGGTCGTACCGGATCGCCAGCGGCAAGGGATCGGCGGGGCGCTGATCGAGCGGGACCTGCAGATGCTGCGGCGGTCCGGTGTCGACCTCGTGTTCGTTCTAGGTCATCCGGACTACTATCCACGGCACGGCTTCGAGCCCGCGGGCTCTCTGGGATTCGCCGCGCCCTTTCCCATCCCGCCGAAGGATGCTGGTGCGTGGATGGTCCAGGCCATGCGACCTGGCTTGACCGGCTCTCTTCGCGGCACAGTCCTCTGTGCAGACTCGATGAACCGGCCGGAGTACTGGCGGGAGTAGGTGGCATGGGTGGCGGCCCAAAGGCGACAGCATTGAGGCAACGACGTGTCCGGGGTCTCTGGACGTTGCAGCGGGCTGATCAGTGCGGTGCAGATCGTTCCGCACCTGGCCATGCGCGGCTTCACAGAGCGCGTCGCCCCAGGATTCTCGCCGGAGCGCTTCGGGGAGACCGCCCGGGCGCTCGATGCGGTCATCAGCGCGAGCGATGAAGGGCTTGCCCCGGCCGTCAAAAGGGGAGGAGCTCTTACCTATGCCAAGGACGGCGACATGCACCACTGGATCTGCGCCGTCGCGGTGACCAAGAAGTGGGTCAGCCTGAGGTTCCATTTCGGCGGGCTGCTGAGCGACCCGGACAACGTGGACGACGAGCTGGTCACGCGCTACGTCCGCTAAGCCCTCTCGCGCCTCGACTACTTCAAGGCCAACTGGCGGCAGCTCCGGAAAGAAGAGTGACGCGGGTTGCAGGGAGCACGCCGTCAACCGTCTTGCAGCCGACTCGGCTGCTGACGAGAGCCGGTGGCAGAACCCGCATCCCGCTCCGCCCTCCGCCTCCTGTAGTGCGGCCGGGAGTCCAATGGCGATACCCTAGTATGAGCAAAGGAAAGTGACCTATCAGGGAGGGGTCCGTGAGCCGTCGCACAGTGCCGCTTCTTTTGGCGGCGTGTCTGGCCTTGGGGCCGATGATCCACGCCGACGGGGCGGACGCCCTGGTGTCTACAGACGACGGAGCGTGGTTCTGGCGCAGCCCGCAGCCAATGGGACTTTTCTTCAACGCCGTGTGTTGGCGCGGCGACGAGCTCTTCGGGGTCGAAGAGGGAGGGTCGATCCACTCGTCCAGCGACAATGGGGCCACCTGGTCGAAGCGCATGGCTCCCGGTCCGGCCGGTCTGTCGGATATCACCTTCGTGGACGAACGTAACGGATGGGCCGTGGGGGGTGACCTCGGCGCCGTCGTGGGCAACTGGCGTCGGGAATCGCCAGCCGCGTCGGTCGACGGGTCCCCATCTTCCACCCGCGTCCGAACGCGGAGCACACGCCTCAGCGCTGCACTGATCACCCCCTCTTCCCGCGCCGCAGTCCGCTGGACCCCGCCCACCAGCCTCGCACCGCGCCTCATCGTTCGCACCACCGATGGCGGCGCCACGTGGTCCCAGCAGGCGACGCCGAAAGGCTATCTGCTCAACGCAGTGAGCTTTGTGGATGCTGACTGTGGTTGGGCGGTAGGTGACGTCGGCGGGATCGTGCGCACGACGGATGGAGGTGCGTCCTGGGTGCGACAGAAGAGCGGAAGCCTGGCGCCACTGGTGTGTGTAGCATTCGTGGATCGTGCTCGCGGATGGATCGGCGGGCCGCGCGGAGCCATCCTGCGGACGATCGACGGTGGGGCTACTTGGCGCACTGTCAAGCTCCGTCAGTGGCCCAAGGGGCGGGTCTCCAGGATCGCCTTCACCGACCGCATGCACGGCTGGGCTCTGCTCTGCACGAACGGGTGGTGGGAGGGTACCTGGCGGATCGCGAAGACGAGTGACGGCGGGAACCATTGGCGGACGGTCTTCGTAGCCCCCAAGGATGTCGGCCTGGCGTGTCTCGCCGTCGACGGTGGCAGCGTCTATGTGGCGGGATCGAACGAGTCGACAGGATACTTCGCCGTAAGCCGGGACAACGGAGCCACATGGACCACGTCCTATTCGTCAGTGCTGCTGGACGTCTGCGATATCGCCGTTTCTCGAGGCAAGCTCAGCGCGGCCGTCTGGGGAACGGCTTTCTGCGCAGACGGCCGCAACTGGCTGCCGCAGATCTCGGCCACTTGGTGGCCGAGCATCATGACCATGACCGGCAGTCAACGTGGCTGGGGGATCGCTTTCGACTGGGAGAGGGGTCCAACGCTCCTCATGCGCACCGAGAACGGCATCGGCTGGGATGTGGTCAAGACGTTCGAGAACGAGCCTCTCACCGTGATGGACTTCGTCGATGACCAGCATGGCTGGCTCGTTTCGGGGGCCGCCGGCTTCCCCTACGCGGGCGGCGACCTCATGTACGGCACTAGCGACGGCGGCGCCACGTGGTCTCGGCTGGCAGCGGGCGTCGGGGACTGGATCACAAGCGTGGATTTCGTGGACGCCACGAACGGTTGGCTGTGCGGTATCGCGGGCGTGCGCTCGGACGAGCTGAATGGCTTCCTGATGCATAGCACGGATGCGGGGGCCAGCTGGACCAAGCAGGATCTGCCACAGGGCTTCTTCCCCCTCGACGTCTTCTTCGTCAACGAGCAGGAGGGGTGGGCGTGCGGCACGGTCGCTCGAGACGATGTCGAGGAAGGGGAAGCACCAGACCTCGTGGTCCATACGACCGACGGAGGGCTTCACTGGAATCCCCAGCCGGCTCATGCAGACACATGGTTGATGCAGATCGAGTTCATCGACAGTCTCCATGGATGGGCACTCGGCTTCTGGGCGGGCGAGGGCGACTACTACAGCGAGTTGCTCACTACCAGCGATGGCGGGTCCACCTGGCAGCATCGTGGAGAAGGCCTGGACTTCGAGTCGGAGAGCGTGGGCGACGTGCTGTTCCTCGACGCCGCCCGAGGATGGATCTTCAGCGATAGTACATGGGCGACGACCAACGGGGGCGCTACTTGGGCGAAGACCGCCGGGCCACGGTACTCGAGTGACGCCTCCGTCGCAGGTGATGAGGTGTTCGTTGTCGGCGGAGAAGGGTTCTTCTCAAGCAGTGATCTGCCCGCCGGCGATAGCGCCGTGCCCGTCACGTATGACGACTTCGATGGACGCTGGCACAACTCCCGGGTGGCGGTGTCTCTGGGGGCGGTGGATATCGGCGGCGGCACGGTGGTGCGCACCGAATACCGTGTTGATGACGATCCCGTCTGGCACGAGGTACAGGGTCCCATCGTCTTTCCTGCCCCGGCCGATCACAGCGGAGACGGCAAGCACGAGCTGCGGTTCAGGTCGGTCGACAGCAACGGGAACCGGGAGTCGGGGACCTGGCCCATCGTTGTCCCGATCGACACCGCGGCGCCGGTCGTGACGGCTCCGCGCGCAACGCGGGTGATCCGCGGCCGCAGGGCGCGGCTGTACTTCCGGGTCAACGATGATCTGAGCCCGTCGGCTCGAGTAGTGATCACTATCAGGCGCAAGGGGGCTCGACGGTCCTCAGCCGGGTTCGTCCTTCCTGAGCTGGCCACAAACCGGCTGCGGACGAAGAGCTTCCGCTGCCGACTGGCGCCGGGGCGCTACGTGTTCACGGTACGAGCGACCGATCTTGCCGGCAACACGCAGTCGCGTGCCGTCTCGAACACCCTGATAGTGAAGCCGAATCGGTAGTGGCGCCCTCAAGACGACGGAGGTTGCCGTTGTCGCGGAGGGCTGTATGGTCCCGGCATGCGCTACACGGACCTGCACGCGTCGGGCGAGCTGCGACGGCGCGCCGCTGAAGCGCTCGCCCGCCTGAGGCACTGCGACATCTGTCCGCACAAGTGCGGCACGGACCGCACACGCGAGCCGGGAGCGTTCTGCCGTACGGGCGAACGTGCCCGGGTCGTGTCGGTCGGGCAACACTTGGGCGAGGAGCCGCCGCTCGTAGGCTACGGCGGCAGCGGCACCGTCTTCTTCGGCGGGTGCAACCTGCGCTGCGTCTTCTGCCAGAACTGCGACATCTCGCAGACCGACGCCGGCGAAGAGCTCACGGCGGCCGAACTGGCCGAGGTGATGCTGAGGGTGCAGAAGATGGGCTGCGAGAACGTCAACCTCGTCTCGCCCACCCACTGCACCCCGCAGATCCTGGACGCGCTCGATCTCGCCGCAGCCGGTGGGCTGAACATCCCGCTCGTCTGGAACACCGGCACCTACGAGCGGCTGGCCACGCTCCGCCTGCTCGAGGGCGTGGTCGACGTCTACCTGCCGGACAGCAAGTACGCCGACGCGGCGATCGCCTGCCGCCTGTCCGGCATCGACGACTACCCGCGGCGCATGCGGGCGGCGCTGCGCGAGATGCACCGCCAGGTCGGCGACCTGGTCACCGACGAACGCGGCGTCGCCGTCCGCGGGGTCATGGTGCGCCACCTAGTGCTGCCCGGCGGTCTGGCCGGCACTGCCGCGACTATGCGCTTCATCGCCGAGAAGCTTTCGCCGGACACATACGTGAACGTCATGGCGCAGTACCGCCCCTGTCACCGCGCGGCTCAGTTCGCCGAGATCGATCGCCGGGTGACCGCCGCCGAGGTTGCAGAGGCCGTCCGCCTGGCCCGCAAGGCGGGGCTGCGCCGGCTCGACCGCTGACGCCCCACTCGCCCGGCGCACGTTCGAGCTCGCCTGCGCCCTGTTGGACAGCCGCGTGGACGCGCTGGTCGTGCCCATCGCAGGGGTATGCTGGTGTGCCGCAAGGCCTGAAGCGCTGCAGGGGGCCGAACCCGTCTGATTGAGCCCGGCGGGTTGGGGGTATTCGATGCTCCGCGCCGCGCCGTCCACGCCGGCGACCAGGGCCGGCGCAAGGAACCGCACGGAGTAACCGCAGGGAACCGAACAGATCGGGCCGGAAAGGGAAGACATGAAGAGGATCCAGTGGGACGACAGCCTGTCAGTCGGTGTCGAGGTCATCGACGAGCAGCACCAGAAGTGGATAGGGCACTACAACGACGTGGTGACCGCGCTCGAGGAGCATCACGGTCCCGCACCGGCGGCCGGCACGCTGAGCTTCCTCATCGACTACACGGACGTGCATTTCGCCACCGAAGAGGGGTTCATGCGGAAGGCCGCCTACCCCGGCATGGACGACCACAAGGCCCAGCACGACGAGCTCAGGGCGTCGGTGGCGAACCTCGTGCAGGACTTCGAGGAAGAGGGCGAGACGTCGGCTCTCGAAGTGGCCGTGGAGACGTTTCTGGGCAACTGGCTCATCACGCACATCCACAAGACGGACCGCCTGTTCGGGGCGTATGTGAAGGAGAACGGGATCGATCTCGCATAGGGAGCACGGGATCGATTTCGCATATGGAGCACGGGATCGATCTCACGTGAGCCGCGCGCAGCCGAAGATCCCGGGTTGCACCGACCGGACGTCGGGTATTCGATGATGGGTACCGTAGGGGTGAGCGCTGAGATGCGGCCGGCACGCCGGCCAAGGCCCGGCGAGCTGGGAGGGTGAGGCCGTGAAGAAGATCCAGTGGGACGACAGCCTCACCGTTGGAATCGCCGCCATGGACCAGCAGCACAAGCAGTGGATCGAGTGCTACAACAATGTCGTGACTGCCATCGAAGAGCATCACGGCGCTCTGCCGGTGGCCGAGACGATCAGCTTCCTGGTCGACTTCACCAACGTGCACATCGCCGCCGAAGAAGACCTCATGGCCCGAGTCGGCTACCCGGGGCTGGACGACCATAGGGAGGAGCACAACGAGCTCCGTATGGAGATCGAGAACCTCGTCCTGGAATTCGAGGAAGAGGACGAGGCGGCGTACTCCCTGGAAGAGGCCGAGGACGCCGTGGAGACGTTCCTCGGCCAGTGGCTGGTCGCGCACATCCGGCAGACCGACCGCATGTTCGGAACGTACGTAACGGAGAACGGGATCAGGCTGTCTTGATGATCCCGTCATCCCGGAGAGCGCATCGGGCGTGAGCGGTGCATCCGGCATGAGCGGCGCGTCCAACACGATCTTCGCTTTCCTCGAGTCGCACGGCATCGAGTACCTGCGCTTCGACCATCCGCCTGTGTATACGTGCGACGAGGCGCTTGAGACGTCGCCCGACATCCCCGGCGCCGACACCAAGAACCTCTTCCTCCGCGATGGGAAGGGGCGACACCACTACGTGGTCGCCGTGCCTCCAGAGAAGCGGGTCGACCTCAAGGCGTTCGGCGCCCTCCTCGGCGTGAGCGGGCTCAGCTTCGCGTCGGCCCGCCGGCTTGCGAAGCACCTCGGCGTGGAGCCGGGAGCGGTGACGCTCCTCGGGGTGATCAACGACCTTGGCGGGGCGGTCGAAGTGATCATCGACGAGGAGATCTGGGCGCAGCCGGCCATCCAGTCGCATCCGCTCGTGAACACCAGCACCCTGGTGATCTCTCGTCAGGATATGGCGCGATTCTTCCAGCTCACCGAGCACCCGCCGCGCGTGCTTCTGGTGCCCGGCGAGGGTTGAATCGGCCCGTCCGGCGAGGGCTGGATCGCGCCTGTCCGGCGGCTCTCCTGCGCCTCCGGCAGCGGCCGACCCGCCCGAAACGGTACTATCCGCCCGTGGCTTTGACGCGCGGCGGCCGGCCGCGTGCCGGCGCGAGTCGCCGCAACGCGAAGCCGGCGCGACTCCACACGCAGCCGCCACACAGACGCTCCAGAGTGTGCCCTCTCCCGCGGCAGTGTCGCCGGGGCACGCCGATCGACCTGATGAGAAGAGCAACGAGGTGTTCCATGTCTGAGCAGGCCCAGAAGTACTCAGTACCGGATGAAGCCGGGTTCTTCGGCAAACACGGCGGACAGTTCCTGCCGCCCCAGCTGGAGGCCCCCTTCGCCGAGATCACGAAGGCCTACCACGACATAGAGAACGACGCGGCCTTCATCGCCGCGCTGCGCTACCTGCGCAAGCACTTCC
>CAZIGT010000151.1:0-6754 GCA_964538465.1 uncultured Thermoleophilia bacterium
GGTCGCCTTGGCGACCGCCGCTTCCTCACCCGCCAGGAACAGCTGGTTCCCGCGCAGCGTGAGCCGGCACGCAAGCGCCTTCTCAAGCAGCATGAGATGCGCATCGTGCTCGCCGGCCAGCGCCAGCGCCGTGTGGTTGTCCTGCAGATCCAGCGTCTGCTTGACGAGTGCCACTCCGCGTTCTCCTCCCCTGTGTGCCCGCCCCGCTGCGGGACTCGGAGGTCACGACCCGTCTGCTGACGATTCGTGACCTCACCCAGTCTGATGTGTCTACCCGGACAGGCGCGCCGGTCCCGCGTCGCTCACGCGCCGCCCGTCGGCGCGCCCCGCCACCTTGGGCATGACCTGGGCCATGACTCTGCCCATCTCCTTCACGGAGGCGGCGCCGCAGGCGACAACGGCCTCGTCGATGATCGCGGCGAGTTCGTCGTCGCCCAGCTCCGCCGGCATGTACGGCTCGAGCGCGACCAGCTCGTACTCTTCCTGTGCCGCCAGGTCGTCGCGCCCCGCCGACCTGTACACCTCCAGCGACTCGATGCGGCGCTTGCGTTCACGGCCCAGCAGTGCCAGCTCGTCCGCCTCGCCCGGCTGCTTCATGGAATCGATGCGCTCCTTCTTGAGCGCCGCCACATAGAGGCGCAGGGCGTTCGCCATGCGTTTGTCGCCGGCCTTGAGGGCCGCCATGGCGTCTGCCTTCATGCGACCCTCGATCGAGCCTTCTTCTCTCGGCATGTTCGTCTCTCCTTTCGGCGACCGCGCGCCCCGGCCGGCCGGCGCCGGTCCGCGTGTTCGGCATCGTGCCGAGCGACGACCGGCGCACCTGCGGCGTGCCCCACCGGGCGTGCTGCTCTCTCGCCCGGCGTATGTGTGCCGAGCCCGCCCCGCGCGCTCCTCCACACTCCCGCTCGACCTGCGTTCGTCGAACCCGCGCCGCGCTACACGACCTCGCACAACAGCTCGGCGCTCACCCTGTCGCGGACCCGTGCCGTGACCAACGTGCCACGACGCCCCGGCCCGGCGACCACGCATCGGGCGTACTCCGAACTGTAGCCCCTCCAGTACCCGTTGCGCCTATCCTCCAGCAGCACCTCGACCGTGCCGCCGACGAGACGCTCGGCCGCCGCCTCCTGCGCAGCTGCAGCGGCGGCCAGCGCGGCCGCTCGTCGGCGACGCAGCTCGGCGGCCGGCAGAGGCCTGAGCCGCGCCGCCGCTGTGCCAGGCCGCGGCGAATACGTGAACACGTGGACGCGCCCGAACAGCCCGTCCGGGCCACCGATCGCCGCCAGAGTGCGCTCGAACGCCGTCTCCGACTCGGTTGGGAACCCGACTATCACATCCGTGGAAATCATAGCCCCCGGCAGGGCGGCACGCACCGCGGCCAGCGTGTCGCAGTAGCGCGCGAAGGTGTACGGACGGCCCATGTCGGTCAGGACGCCGTCGTCGGCCGACTGCAAAGGCACGTGCAGGTGCCGCGCCACACGAGCGTGCGCCAGCACCCGAAGCAGCCGCGCGTCCACGTGCAGCGGCTCGATCGACGACAGCCGCAGCCGCTGCAGGCCGGAGAGCTCGACCAACGCCGCAACGAGCTCGGCCAGGTCTGCCGGAGCGCCCGACTCGCGGCTGCCGGAATAGAGTCCCAGGTTGATACCGCTGATCACCAGCTCTCCGCAGCCGGAGCGCAGGACCGCGCGCGCCGCGTCCACAGCGTCGGTGAGCGGCAGGCTCCAGGGCTCGCCGCGCACCAGGCGCACCGCGCAGTACGTGCAGGCCGACGCGCACCCGTCCTGCACCTTCAGCACGGCGCGCGTCCGCCCGCGACGGTGGCACGCCGTGCTTCCGTCGGATCTCGCGGCGTCCGCGAGCGAACCCACCGTTGCATCTTGCCGAGCATGCGCGCCGAACCCAGCACCGTGTGTCGCCGTGCGCGCGAGCACGGCGGACACGGCGGCGGGCACGCCCTCGCGACTGCTGATCACCACGCCGTCGACGGCGAACTGCTCGGGACGGTAGCCGACGGCGCACCCGGCGACCACGACGGGCAGACCCTTGGTGGCCAGCCGCCTCACGCGCTGCCGCGAGCTGCGCTCCGCCTCCGCCGTGACACAGCACGTGGTGACCACGGCGACGTCGGCCTCGTCCGCGCACGCGGCGGCCTCGTGGCCTGCGGCGAGCAACCCCGCCTGTAGACCCTCGGCATCCGCCAGGCTGACCTTGCAGCCGACCGACTCGGCCCACACGCGGGCCACTAGACCGCTCTCCCGTCTTGCGCGACCGCGCCAGTCGCCGCTGTCGTCGCGGCTGCGCGCCGCAGATGCAGGGCGCACCATTCTTCATCCTGCTGCCTACGGACCACCGTGTACGCCGGCCAGGCGGCGGCGGCTTCGTCGGCCTGCGGAGCCAGAAGGCCGGCCAGGATCACGTCCCGCGGCAGCTGCGCGCCGGCGGCGTAGCGGCCGCCCAGCGCCACGATCGGCCGCAGCGCGACGTTGGCCACCAGCACATCGACAGCCGGGAGTCGCTCCGCCGGGTCCGTGACGTCTGCGCAGGACAGATCGACGTGCACGCCGTTGAGCAGCGCGTTGGCCGCCGCCGTGCTCACCGCCATCTCGTCGATGTCGACGGCGCGCACAGGGCCGTACCCCAGCCGGACAGCCGCTATCGACAGCACGCCTGTGCCGCATCCCGCGTCGAGCAGGGCGCCCGGCACCACGTCCTGGAGCAGGCGCAGGCACTGCCGGGTGGTGTGATGCGCGCCGGTGCCGAACGCCATGCCCACGTCCACGAGGACGTCGAGCGCTTCAGGGTCGGCCGGCGCCCAAGGCGGACGCACCAGCAGCCGGCCGATCCGGACGGGCTCGTGGAAGCGACGCCAGCGCCGCTCCCAGTCACTCGCCTCCGCTGCCGCCTCGAGCGAACCGAGCGCCCGCAGCCGTTCCAGGACCTCCCGCACGGAGGGATCCTCGAGCGTTGTCCGCGCCAGCCAGAACACCGATCCGGCGCCGTCTTCGAGCTCCTGCCAGCCCGGCGTGGGAAGATCGAGCAGCGTCGACGCCGCTGCGTCTTCTTTGCCGGGCCGAGGGTGCAGCGTGAAGCGGACGTAGTCCGGCGTGCCGCTCACTGACGGAAGGCGGTACGGACCCGGTCGAAGAAGCCGTCTTCCGCCTGGTAGTTCTCCTGACTGGTGAGCTCCTCGAACTGCTCCAGGAGCTCGCGCTGCTCACGATTAAGGTGACGCGGGATGGTCACGTTGACCACGACCTTGAGAGCACCGTGCCCGCGCCCGCGCAGCGCAGGCATGCCGCGACCGCGGAACACGCGCACGTGGCCGGGCTGGGTGCCCGCCGGCAGCTTCAGCTCTATGGGCTCGCCATCTATGGTGGGTATCTCGACGGTGTCGCCCAGGGCGGCCTGGACCATGGTGATGTCGAGGCGGTGGATGAGGTCGCTGCCGTCTCGCACGAAGCGCTCGTCCTCGGCCACCGAGACCAGAACGTACAGGTCGCCGGGGCGCCCGCCCGGCGCCGGCGCCCCGCCGCGCCCGGTGAGGCGGATGCGCTGGCCGTCGTCGATACCGGCCGGTATCTCGACGTCCACCGCGCGCGTTCCGGAGACGCGGCCGGAGCCGCCGCAGTGCTCGCATGGCTCGGCGACGACCGTGCCTTCCCCGCCACAGGCGTCGCAGGTACCGGTCTGGATGAACTGGCCGAAGCCGCCCATGCTGGAGACGCGGCGTATGCGGCCGCTACCGTGACACCGGCTGCACGTCTCGCGGGAGCTGCCGGGCGCCGCGCCGCTGCCGTCGCACACCGCGCACTCCACGCGAGTGTCGACCGAGACCGTGCGCGTGACACCGGCGGCCGCTTCATCGAGCGTGAGTTCGACGGCCACGGCAACGTCTTCACCGGGCTGGGCGGCCGAGCCGGCGGCGCCCCAGCCGCCCCCGGCCGCCTGCCGCAGCACGTCGCCGAACATGCCGCCCCCGCCGCCGAAGAAGAGGTCGAACAGGTCGCCGAACGACGTGTGCTCGAAGTCGGTGTGCGGCCGGCCGCGCAGGCCGTCGAAGCCGTAGTGATCGTAGGCTGCCCGCGACTCGGGGTCGCTCAGGACCTCGTAGGCCTCGGCGAGCTCCTTGAACTTGGCCTCGGCCTCCGGATCCTCGCTGTTGACGTCCGGATGGTACTCGCGCGCCAATCGACGAAAGGCCTTCTTGATCTGTGCCTGATCGGCATTGCGCGCGACACCCAGCACCTCGTAGTAGTCTCGCTTCACCAAAGCTCCTCGAGAAGGTCGCTCAGGTCGTCCGCAGAGGCGCGGACGGCGCCGATCACCCGCTGGTAATCCATGCGTGTGGGCCCGATGACACTGACCGTGCCCAGGTTGCGGTTCGCCACGCCGTAGTTGGCCGCCACCAGGGAGCAGCCCTGCAGGGACGGCCGGTTCATCTCGCCACCTATGCGCAGGTAGAGGCCGTCCTGCCGCAGCGCGTCGTAGAGCAGCTCCAGGAGGTTGCGGCGCTCTTCCAGCAGGTCGACCAGCTCGTCGAGGTGCTGTACACCTTGCGCGCTCAGGGTCTCGAGCAGCCGCGAAGTGCCGCCCATGAGCAGGTCGCCGGCGCCCGGAGCTCCGCCGACCTCGAAGGCGGCCCGGATGGCGGCCAGGAACGAGCACTCCGTTGCGCTGAGATCAGAGCTAGCGAAGACCGCGTCGACGGTGCGAGACCCCAGCCGCTTGCCCACCAGTTGCTCGTTCAAGTAGTCGCGGGCGAACTCCGACAACCCCTCGTCCACCGGCTCCGCGAACCGGAACACCCGTTTGGCCACGCGGCCTGAGCTGGTGATGACCACCACCATGACCAGGTGCGGCTGCAACGAAAGGACCTCGACGTGACGCACCGTGGCGAACGTGAGCGACGGCGCTGATACGACGGCCAGTAGCTCGGTGATCCGGCTGAGGACCTCGGCGGTCTCCCGCAGTGCCTCGTCGATCTCTCCGGGTTGGTGCTCGCGCTCCGGCGGCGAGGTGGCCTGCTGCGGCACTTGCGCTTCGCGGCGCTCGCGCACGATGGCGTCGACGTAGTAGCGATACCCTGCGTCCGTGGGCACCCGACCGGCGGAGGTGTGCGGATGGGCCAGCAGGCCCTCGTCCTCCAGCAACGACAGGTCGTAGCGGATCGTGGACGGGGCCACGCCCAGGTCGCTGGTCTGGCTCAGGTACCGTGAACCCACCGGCGAACCGGAGGCGATGTACTCCTCCACGACCGCACGCAGCAGCCATTCCTGTCTTGGCTTGAGAGTCATGCCGTCTCCTGCGGGGGCATGATGCGACGCATTCCCTACGGCGCCGCGTATGCGCTATGTGTCCGCCGGGCGGACCGTGCGAAACAGCCGCACGCACACTTCGTCCGCCACGTAGCGCCCCTTGCGTGTCACTCGTAGTGTACCACCGGCCCTGCGCACGAACCGAGCCGCCTCCAGGATCCCAAGAGCGTCCATATCCAGCACTTCTTGCAGGTCGCGGAGCGGCGCGGCCGCTCCGGTCCGGGCGGCCAGATAGAGGCGTTCGCGGGCGCGCTCCGCGGCGCTGGACCGCTCGCTCTCGCGCGGAGGCGGAGCCGGCGCAGAACCGCAGTGGTGCCCCGGCGCAAGGGCGGCGACATACGCCTCGACGTCGGGCACGTTCCGGCACCGCTCGTCGCCCAGGGTACCCACGGCCCCGGGGCCCAGACCGAGGTAATCCTCGCCGCGCCAGATCGCCGCGTTGTGCCGGCAGCGCCGACCCGGCAACGCGAAGTTGCTCACCTCGTACCAGGTGTAGCCGAGGCGCTCCAGGCCGCGCACCACGGTCCGGTACATGCCGGCGCGCGCATCGGCGTCGGGCTGGGCAGACCC
The DNA here is from genome assembly GCA_964538465.1 of uncultured Thermoleophilia bacterium. Classification (GTDB taxonomy): domain Bacteria; phylum Actinomycetota; class Thermoleophilia; order UBA2241; family UBA2241; genus UBA6103. The sequence goes on from CAZIGT010000151.1 coordinate 5,889, forward strand.
GCCGGGATCCGGTCCGGCCGACGCCTGGGTGCAGGTCGCCCGCGCAGCCGCCCCAGAGGCCCGCAGGCCCGCCCCGGCCGGCGCCTCGAGGCGCGCCGCGAGTGCCGTACCGGCGACCACATCCAGCTCGTACCACGAGACGTGTTCGGGCCGTAGGCGGGCGACCGTCGCCAGATCGGCATCCAGGTCGGCGGCCGTCTGGCCGGGGATGCCGAAGATGAGGTCGATACCCACGTTCGCGCACCCGGCCCGGCGCAGGCGACGGAAGGCCGCGGCAGGGTCGGCCTGCGCCCGCCTGCCGAGCGCGTTCCGCAGCCGCGGCTTGAAACTCTGCACGCCGAGCGAGACACGCAGCATGCGGCCGGCTGCCCAGCGCGCATAGCCGGCCGTCACGTCCTCCGGATTGGTCTCGACCGTCACCTCGGCGCGCGGCGTAAGCTGCGCATCGAACACGCGCAGCAGCCGCTCCAGCCGGGCGACGCCAAGCAAAGACGGCGTGCCGCCGCCCACATACACGCTGTGCAGGCGTCGCGCCACCCCATGCCCCACTGTCACCGTCCCATCCCACCGTTTCGCCGCTCCATCACGCCGTGTCGCTGCTCCACCACGCCCTGTCCCTGCGCGTACGAGCTTCGCCGCCAGGTCGAGCGCCGGCGTCGCCCCCTCCGACTCCCACTCAGCGAGCACGGCATCCACGAAACGGTCGAGAAGCCGCGTCGGACCGGCGCCACGCCCGCCCTCCCACGCCGGCTCGCTTGCGCCCGCAGTCTTCGCGGGATCTGAGTCGGCGCCGCCACCACCCAGCCCGCCGACCGCCACCGTGGAGCAGGCGCAGGTGGCGCAGCGCGCGCGGCAGGCGGGGCCGG
>CAZIGT010000151.1:6764-7645 GCA_964538465.1 uncultured Thermoleophilia bacterium
CATACTGGCCGGGGCCGGGCATACTCAGCACCCCGCCCGCCCCCGCCACCACCCCGCCCGCCGACCGGCACGGAGTAGAAGTCGCAGTAGTCGCAGGGCGCGCGGCAGCAGGGCACGTGGACGTACACATGACGAGGGGCATCGGCGCCCACCTCGTGCCGCCTCAGCCGGCGCGCCGGGTGGGCACGAGGAAGAACAGGCTGCCCGCTTCCAGGCGCTGCAGCCGTCCGCCGTTCTTCTCGATCACGCGCCGTGACGCCACATTGGCGGCGCTGCAGTCGACATGCGCCGGATCGATATCCAACGCCGCCGCGATCGGAAGCGCCGCGGCCAGCATCGCCGTGGCGTGCCCTTGGCGGCGGGCGCTCGGACGCACCTCGTAGCCGATGTGCCCGCCGTGGCGCCGCAGCCCGTCTGTGAGCCAGTGCCGGATAGCGACCCGGCCGACGTATTCGTCGCCCTCGACCCACCAGAGGATCGTCTGAGGAACGTAGCCTCCGGGATAACCACTCGGAGGCACATCCGGGGGCAGCCTGCCCGTGAGCCGCTCCACATACCGATCCGGCTCACCCGGCGCAGACTCGTCTGCGCGCAGGGCCGCCACGTAGCGCGCGAACTCGGCCTCTTGCGCAGCTTCGCCGCGTCGAGCTCCGGATGGCGGCCCTCGGCCTGGTACTCGGCCAGGGCCGCCAGGAATGACGCGTGCAGCTCCACGGACGGAGCGGTCAATCGCGGCCCCGGTCCAGGCATCTGCGACTCGGGCCCGCCCACTATCTCTCCTTGCCGTCCGCGTCGATCTCGAGCACGGCCAGGAACGCGTCCTGCGGTACCTCGACCGTGCCGAGCTGCTTCATCCGCTTCTTGCCTTCCTTCTGCTTCTC
>CAZIGT010000152.1:0-7624 GCA_964538465.1 uncultured Thermoleophilia bacterium
GCCGGTTGCGCGAGCTCATGGCGAGGCCGTCTGGCTCGCGCACGGTCGGCACGCCGACAACGTCCACCGGCAGTTGCAGGTCGCGCACGACGCGCCGCAGCAGGGCGAGCTGCTGGGCGTCTTTCTCACCCAGGAACAGCACGTCCGGGCCCGTGACGGCCAGCAGCTTGGCGACCACCGTGGCCACCCCGTCGAAGTGGCCGGGTCGGTCGTGGCCCTCGAAGGTCTCGCTGAGCGGCCCGTCCACGCGCACGGCGGTCGTGAAGCCCCGCGGGTACACTTCGGCGACCGCTGGCACGAACACGGCGGCCACCCCCTCGGCCCGCAGCAGATCGAGGTCGCGGGCCTCGCCGCGGGGATACGCGGCATAGTCCTCGCCCGGCCCGAACTGGGTGGGGTTCACGAACACGGACGCCACCACAGCGGCGCACTGCCTGTGGGCGCGTCGCACGAGCTCCAGGTGGCCATCGTGCAGCGCTCCCATGGTGGGCACGAACCCGAGCGGGCGGGGCAGCGTGGCACAGCTGGCGCGCATCTCGGCAGCGGTGCGGGCGACGATCATGGGCGCGGCGGCCGTCTTGCCGTCGGACCGTCCGGCCGCGGCACCCGGCGCTCGAGCGCGGCCGGCCGCGGTCCGTGCCGGCCGTGACGCGGCCGCCGGGCCTGCCGTCGCCGGCTCTCGCCCGGCCGTTGTCCTCCCGCGCGCCGTCTCGACCTCCGCGGCCAGAGACGTCTGGCCCGGGAACGGCCCGAGTAGCTCGTGAAGCGCGCTCACGGCCTCGTCGTCGAGGCGCGGCGCCGCCAGGGCGAGCGCTTCCAGCGACAGCGCCCGGTACGCGGCCGCGTACCGCGGCGCGCGCTGGTCGAGGATGCGCAGGTGGGCACGCACCGTGCCCACGTCGCCGCGGGCGACCGGACCAGTGAGGGCACGCTCCGGCCCTCGGGCGTGGATGTTCGCGAGCGTCGTGGTGACGAGCGGGCGCAGCCGCTCGATGGCGTCGCGGGCGGTGCCGCCGGCGGCCTCGCGCAGCAGGTCGGCCGCCTCGGCCTGAAGCGCGACCAGCAGGTTGCTTGCCACGACGGCGGCCAGGTGGTAGCGCGGCCGCGAGCCGTCGGGCAGTGCGAACGGCCGGCCGCCGATGGCCTCCGCCAGCGTGAAACCCAGGTCGCGCCCGGCGCCGTCGGCGGCAGTGACGGCGACCGGCACGTCGTCCAGGGCGTCGGCGCCCGCGCCGACGGGGAACGATTGCAGCGGGTGCAGCGCCAGTGTGGTCACCCCGGCCGCGGCGAGTGGGCGCAGCAGCTCGAGCGAGCCGAGGCCGCTCGTATGCAGCGCGACAGCGCGGCCGGGGTGCGCGGCGCTCGCCGTCACGGCGCGCGCCACGTCCGCGGCGGCCGCGCCGATGGCGTCGTCTGGCACGGTGATCCAGATGACGGCAACCCCGTCGCCGCCGGCGGCTGCGGCGATGGCGTCGGGCACGCTGAGCCGGGGCGGCCGAGTCTGGGCGTCGATACGGCTTCGCCTGCGGACGCCCACGGCGGCGACCGCGCCGCCCCGCGCCTGCAGCGCGGCGAGCAGCGCCGTCCCGAGCCTTCCGGGCCCTATCACGCAGTGGCGATACTCAGTCTCGTGAGCTGGCAAGCCCTGGCACTCCCTGGCTGCAGTCCGCCGCTGGGGGGCGGTACCGTGCCGGCCGTTGGCCTGTGGCACCTGTGTGGTGCCCGCGTCTCGTGCCGCGATGGCTGCGAGCGCGGACCATTCACAGAAAGCTTAGGGGTAGGCCACGCCAACGGTCAATAGACAGACGGTCCTGCCGCTCTGGATCCTGAGGACGCGATGCACATGCGCGGGTTCCGCGGACGCAGCCGGGCAGAGCGTCGATGGTACACTTCGTCCATGCCCATCTATGAGTACACCTGCGAGGAGTGCGAGCTCACCTTCGAGGAACTCGTGCGCAGCGGCGTGCCGGTCGCGTGTCCCACGTGCGGCACGCAGCACGTGCGTCGGTTGCTCTCCCGTTTCGCGGTCCACTCCTCGTCCCCCGACATGGGCGGGCGCGGGGCGAAGAGCTGCTCGTCCTGCGCTGGCACGTCCTGCTCGACCTGCCATTGAAGGTGGCGCAGGGCGCCGAGCACGACGTGGCAGCCCGGCTCGCCGCCCTCCGCGGCGAAGTGGAAGCCTGTACCCGCTGCCCTCTGCACGAGACACGCACGCAGGCCGTGTTCGGCGACGGGGATTCTAACGCGCGGCTCATGTTCGTAGGCGAGGCGCCCGGCTACAACGAGGACAAGCAGGGGCGCCCGTTCGTGGGCGCCGCCGGCAGGCTGCTCGAGGAGTTGCTGGGTACGATCGGCCTCACGCGCCGGGACGTGTTCATCGCCAACGTGCTCAAGTCACGGCCGCCGGACAACCGCGACCCTCGTCCGGAAGAGATCGAGGCCTGCAAGCCGTACCTCATGCGCCAGATCGCGCTGATCCGGCCGGCCGTCATCTGTAGCCTGGGGAACTTCGCCACCAAGCTGCTGTCCGGCAACCAGTCGGGCATCACCAAGGTGCACGGGGTGCCGCAGCTGCGCGAAGTCGAAGGCCATCGGTTCTACCTGTATCCCATTTTCCATCCGGCGGCGGCCCTCTATACGCCGGCCATGCTGGACACGCTGCGGGCAGACTTCTTCCGCCTGCCGCAGCTCCTCTCGTCGCCTCCGCCCGACAGTCCGAAGAGCGCCGAGGCAGGTGGCCCGGAGGACGGCGGCCTTGAGGAGCCCGGTCCTGAGGCGGGTGGTCCCGAGAGGGACGCTCGCGAGGCGGGCGACGCGCAGGCACCGACCACCGCGCCGGCGGAGGCTGGGACGGTGGCCGCCGCGGGGCCGGGTATGCCGACCGTCGCGGGAGCCGCGGCACCTGGCGTGGCCGCTCTTGCTCCGCCCGGCGCCGAGGACCAGCAGCTGGGTCTCTTCTGACCCGGCGGTGGCGCACTCACGATGCTGATCGTAGAACTCCCCACGCCGGCTGCCACCGGGCGCCTGGGCAAGGCCCTTGGACGTGTGCTCTCGCCGCCGGCCATCATCACGCTGAGCGGCGAGCTGGGCACCGGCAAGACCACGCTCGTGCGACATATCCTGCGCGCCCGCGGCGTCGCCGGGCCCGTGGTCAGCCCGTCGTTCACCATCGCGCAGAGCTACGAAGGCCGCGGCGGCGAGATGCTCCACCATCTCGACCTCTATCGGCTGAGCCCAGGGTCAGACGTGGACCTCTTCGCCTGGGAGGACTACGTGGGCCCTGCGGCGCTGACCTTCGTCGAGTGGCCGGAGGCAGGCGCCGACGTGCTCCCAGCCGCCGACGTCTCGGTGGTGCTGGAGCACCTGCCACCTCGTTCGCGCGTGGCCGGCATCGAGGCGCGCGCGGATGTGGAGGCGGCCCTGGGCGCAGCCGTCAGGGCCGCCGGCCTCATGGTGACCGTGCCGCCCAGCCCGCCGTACCCGCATCCCGACGAGGGACGGCTGCAGTGAACGCCGGGAAGGGGGCGCCATGAGCGTCGTTGTCGGCATCGAGACGGCTACCACGTGCTGCTCCGCGGCCGTCGCCGACGCGGACGGCCGGCTGCTCGCCGAGATCGTCGCGCCGGTGGGCCCGGCGCACACGAGGCGCCTGTTGCCGGATTTGCACCATGCGCTACACGTTGCCGGCGCCTCTGTTGAAGACATCGGCACGGTCGTGGTCGGGCTGGGCCCGGGCACCTTCACGGGGCTCCGCATAGGCGTGGCCACAGCGCGCGCGCTGGCGCAGGCCTGCGGTGCGCGCCTGGTCGGCGTGCCATCCCTCGAGGCGCTGGCCTGGGCTCTCGCCGAGGGAGACGCCGCCGCCAAGGCGAGCACGTACGTGGCGCTCATCGACGGCAAGCGGCGAGAGGTGTTCGCGGCCTGCTACACACGGTCGGCGCGGTCGGCCGTGCACGACACCGGCGCGTCGGCCGAGGCGGACGAGCTTGCAGGTGACGCCGGCCGACCGGATCGCGAGCCGGCGTCGTCCCCCCGGCGTTCCTCGCTCACCGTCCTGCGCTCGGCGACCGTGGTGCCGGCGCACGAGCTCCTCGACTTCCTGTCCGCGTGGCCGAGTGCGGTCGTGGGCGGCGACGGCGCCCATCTGTACCGTGACCGGCTGCCTGCCAACGCTCATCTGGCGCGCGCCGTCGCGGCCCCCACGGCGCTCATGGCGCTGCGCGCCTGGCGTGCCCGCGTGCCCGGCGTGGTCGACGGACTGCCGGCGGCCGTGCCCGTCTACGGCCGCGCCCCAGACGCGGCGCGATGGACGGAGCAGCAGCGCGCCGCGTCGGTCGCCGCATCCGGGCGGCCGCCCGCCGCACGCGGCGCCTCGGCCGCCGCCGGTCAGGCCGCGCGAGGGGGCCGTCCGTGAGCCACATCATCCGCGATATGCAGGCGGTGGATCTGCCCAATGTCTTCGACCTGGAGTCCCGCACGTTCCCCCGCCCATGGTCGGTGCGCCTGTTCGCGCAGGAGCTGGCCAAGGACTCGTCGATAGCCCTCGTCTGCGAAGAAGACGGGGTGCTCGTCGGATACCTCGTCGCCGATATGTTCGTCGACGTGTGGCACCTCATGAACCTGGCGGTAGAGGAGAAGAAGCGGCGGCAGCACATCGCGTCAGATCTCATCGGCGCGTACTTCGAGATCACGGAGAGGCGCTCGCACCGCGGTCACACGCTCGAGGTGCGGGTGTCCAACGAAGCGGCCATCGAGCTGTACCGCAGCTTCGGCTTCATCTCCACCGGCGTCCGGCCACGCTACTACGACGACGACGCGGAAGACGCGCTGATCATGTGGAAGGACTGGGAGGGCGACACGGCGTGAGTCGGGGAGCGGAACGCCTGGAGCATGGGCTGCTGTTGTGTGTCGAGACGTCGTGCGACGACACCAGCGTGGCGCTGGTGCGGGGCGACAGGGTGCTCTCGTCGGTGGTGTCGTCGCAACACGAGCTGCACGCCCAGTTCGGCGGCATAGTCCCCGAGGTGGCCTCGCGCAGGCACACCGAGCTGCTCAACGACGTGGCGGCCGAGGCCATGGAAGAGGCCGGAGCCGGCTGGGACGACATCCGCGGCGTGGCTGTCACCGTGGGGCCGGGCCTCATCGGGGCGCTGCTTGTCGGGCTGGCGGCGGCGAAAGCCATGGCGTGGGCCCGCCGCCTGCCGCTCGTGCCGGTGAACCACCTCGAGGGCCATATCGCCGCCAACTACGCCGCCGCCATGCCCGGCGACGGCGCCGGTGCGTCGACGCTCGACCCAGTGGAGACCCCCTTCGTCTGCCTCGTCGCGAGCGGCGGCCACACGCTGCTCGCGGTCGTCGAAGACGGGGTGCGGTTCCGCATCGCCGGTCGCACCCTGGACGACGCCGCCGGCGAGGCCTTCGACAAGGGCGCCCGGCTGCTGGGGCTGCCGTACCCGGGCGGCCGCGAGCTGGACCGGCTGGCGGCCGCCGGCGACGATCGCTACGTGCGGTTCCCGCGGGCGCTGCCGCGCGGGCTGGACTTCAGCTTCAGCGGCCTCAAGACGGCGCTGCTCTACTACATCCGGGAGCAGGAGGAGGCCACCGTGGCCGACCGCCGCGCCGACATCGCCGCCAGCTACCAGGGCGCCATCGTCCGGCAGCTTGTCGAGAAGACGGTGCGCTGCGCGGAGTCGGAGGGCGTGCGCACCGTGGCGGTCGCCGGCGGGGTGGCGGCCAACTCCGGCCTGCGCGGCGCGCTGCAGCGCGAATGCGCGCGCCGCGACCTCTCGGTCCATCTGCCGCCCCCACCACTGTGCACGGACAACGCGGCCATGGTGGGCCTGGCGGCGGCCAGGCTGCCGGCCGTGCCCTGGCCGGACTACCTGGACCTGGACGCGTACGCCGCCGCGGCGGTACCCACGGGGCGCCGCGGCTGAGCCCCTGCCGCCTGGCCCGCGGGCCACTGCGGCCAAGCTCAGCCGCGCGGTCCTGCGGACCACCGCGGCTCGGTCGCCTAGGCGCCGCAATCCTGTTACCCTATCTCCGATATGGTCAGGCGAGCTTCATCGATCGCCCCCGTCCAGGCTGAGCCGGCAGAGGAGCTCGGCGCCGTGCAATCGGCCGCCGAGCTCTTTGTTCGCTGTCTGGAGAACGAGGGAGTCGAATACGTCTTCGGCATCCCCGGCGAAGAGACCCTCGAGATCAACCAGGCGCTCGAGGACTCCGACCAGATCGACTTCATCCCCGTGCGCCACGAGCAGGGCGCCGCCTTCATGGCAGATGCCTGGGGGCGGCTCACCGGCAGGCCCGGCGTCTGCCTGGCCACTCTCGGTCCGGGCGCGACGAATCTGGCCACGGGCATCGGCGACGCACAGCTCGACCATGCGCCCATGGTCGCCCTCACCGGCCAGATAGACCTCAAGGGCATGCACAAGGAGACGCACCAGTTCATCGACGTGGTGCGCATGTTCAAGCCCATGACCAAGTGGAACGCCCGCATCCACGACAGCCGCATCATCACCGAGGCCGTGCGCAAGGCGTTCACGGTGGCCGTCGCCGAGAAGCCGGGCGCCACGCACCTCGAGCTGCCGGCCGACATCATGGCGCGACCTACGGAGGGCGCACCGCTCACGCGGTCGCCGCTGGCGATCCTGGAGCCGGACCAGGGCGCTCTGGAACGCGCTGCGCGCCTTCTGCAGAGCGCCCAGCGGCCGGTGGTTCTGGCCGGCAACGGGGTCGTCCGTCAAGGCGCCGCCCTCGCCCTGCGCGACTTCTGCAAGCGCACCGGCCTGCGCGTGATCACCACGTTCATGGGCAAGGGCGTGCTGGACGCGGCAGACGAGCACTTCCTGTTCACGGCCGGGCTGCGCGCCCAGAACTACCCGCAGGGCATCATGGGGCGCGCCGACCTCATGGTGTGCATAGGCTACGACCTGGTCGAGTGGGCGCCCTCCGCGTGGAACCCGGACGGGCGCCTCAAGATCCTCTGCATAGACACGGCGGCGCCGGAGATCGACGCCAACTACGTGCCGGACGTGGAGCTCATCGGGAACATCAACCACATCCTCAACCAGCTCGGATCCATGCTCTGGAACAAGCCTCTGGCCAGCTTCCAGGTGCCGCCCTACCAGCGCGCCTTCGACGTCATCATGCACGTGGGCACCGAAGACGACGCGCCGGTCAAGCCACAGCGCGTTCTGCACGACCTGCGCGAGGCGCTGCGTCCGGAAGACGTGCTCATCAGCGACGTCGGCGCGCACAAGCTCTGGGTGGCGCGCTTCTGGGAGGCGCGCGAGCCCAACACGGTGCTCATCAGCAACGGCCTTGCCGCCATGGGCTTCGGCCTGCCGGCCGCCATCGCCGCCAGCCTGGCGGGCAAGGGCAGCCGCAAGGTGGTGGCCATCTGCGGCGACGGCGGCTTCCTCATGAGCGCCGCCGAGCTTGAGACCGCCCGGCGACTCAAGCTGCCGCTGGTCGTGCTCATCTGGTCGGATTCCGCACTCGGCCTCATCGAGATGCACCAGCATCGTCGCTTCGGCCGTACCATGGGTACGCGCTTCCAGAACCCAGACTTCGTCGCACTGGCGCGCTCGTTCGGCGTGGACGGGTACCGTGTTGAGAAGGC
>CAZIGT010000153.1:0-5782 GCA_964538465.1 uncultured Thermoleophilia bacterium
CGGACGCGTGGCGCAGGCGAGGTGCAGCGCCCCGCCCCGCGCGCAGCCGACGAGCGCCGGCCGCCGGCCCCATCCGGCACGTCCGATCCGTGAGGCGCCCGCCATCCGCCGCGATCCCGGATGGCGTGCTTCGTTCGCGGCCGTGTTGGGAAGAGAAGCGGCACACACGGCGAGCGGCCGCCCCGGCAGGGACGGCCCCGGACGGGAGATCGAATATGGAGCCGCCGCAGACACCCGATGAGGTCGCTGCCGGCGTCTTTCGCTGGACTGCTCCCCATCCCGAGTGGCGCACCGCGATCGAATGGGGACACGAAGTCGCCAGCTGGGCGCTCGTATGTGGCGACATGCTGGTTCTTGTGGACCCCCTGCTTCCCCCCGACGATGATCCGCGCCGGCCACTCGTCGCCGGCCGCCTGGACGAACTGGCCGAGGCGGCGCGCGCGGTGGAGATCATGGTGACCATCCCCTACCACGCGCGCAGCGCCGAGCCGCTCTACCACCACTTCCGCAAGACTCGGCCCACCCGTGTCTGGGGCCATCGCGCGCTCGCCTCGCGGTGGACCCGCGACGACACGCCCCTCGAGCTGATCGAGACCGGCAGGGACGGCACGCCGGCACGCCTCCCGGCCGGCGTCCTGGCCTTCCCCATCGGCAACCCCCGTCGGTATGAGACACCGCTCTGGTTCGCCGCGCACCGGGCGCTGGCCTTCGGCGACGCCCTCGTCGGCTACGAGGGCACCCTGCGAGTCTGGCAGCAGGGGCCGTTCTCGAAGAAGTGGTACGTGGAGAAGTACCGGCCCACGCTCCTGCCTCTCCTGAGGCTGGACATCGAACGGGTGCTTGTGACCCACGGCCCGCCCGTGCTTGAGGACGGCCGCGCGGCGCTACGGGCGGCTCTAGGCACGGCGCCCTGGGACCACGCGGCCAAGTGAGCGGTCCGCCGCCCGTGGCCACTATGCGGGCCGGGTGGCCACGGGACTTCTCCTATCGGCATATCATGGCGCTGACGGCTGCGCCCCCCCTATGCGTGACCGCGGCCGAACGCTTCTCGCACCGCCGGTGGCCGCGCCCGTTCGGCGGCGCGCGGTCGTCGGCCGGGTCGAACGCTCACGGAGAGCTGGCCGTGTCGCAGATGTCGAAGGAGAAGGCTCGGTGACTGCCGTATGAAGGACGCCTCTACTCCCCCCGCATCCGGCACGCAGGCCGATCGCACCACTCAGTACAACGCTCTCTACAACGAGCTCGATGCGCACCTGCGCAGAGAGCTGCGCATCGAGCACCGCTACGACTTCATGGATCTGGTCACCGAGGGCGCGCGCCGCGGCCTGGTCAACCCGTCGCTGGTGAACGAGCTCCGGGACTGCAAGGCCTTGCGCAACCTCCTGGTGCACACGTCGCGCTACCCCCACGAGGCCCTGGCCGCTCCCACCGCCTGGGGCCTCAAGCGCTTCCGCGAGATCGTCGAGGGCATCGTCCACCCCGATCGCGTCTATCCCGCGTTCCGCCGGCAGGTGCGTGTGTTCGCCCCGCGCGATCCGCTCGACCGCGCCCTGCGGCACATGGCCGAGAACGAGTACTCGCAGGTGGTGGTGCGCGCCGACGGGCACATCGCCCTGCTCAGCAGCGAAGGCATCGCCCGCTGGCTGACCGCCCACGCCCGCGATGGAGCGCTGGCCGTTTCGGAGGCATCGGTCGCCGACGTACTCTCCTACGAGCCCGACGGCAGCTTCGCCCTGCTCGCGCGCTCCGCGACCATCGACGAGGCGCGCGACCTCTTCGAGCACGCGCCCGGCCTGCCGGCGCCTCGTGTACAGGCCGTCATCATCACCGAGAATGGGCGGGAGACCGAAGAACCCCTGGGTTTCGCCACCCCGTGGGATCTTGTGGCGGAGGAGTGAAGCACCCCATGACGCCGGAAGCCACGGCTGGAGTCATGGCATAGCACGGAACCATCGGGAGGGCATCATGTACTGGCAACGCGGCTCACTGACCGAGGAACAGGCGCTCCTGGTGTTCCGCCACCTGCCTGTGGACGTGAGCTTCGCCGACGAGAACGACGTGCTGCGCTTCTGGTCGGGTCGCGAGAGCTACCGCACCTGCGACGCACGCTACATCGGGCGCGATGTGCGAGATTGCCACCCGCCGGGATCCCTCGAGCTCCTGGAGACGATACTGCGCGAGTTCAGGGCGGGCACCAGGGATGTCGCCGAGGGCTGGTCCACCGAGAAGGATGGCAGCGTCAAGCTGGTCAGGTACATCGCCGTGCGGGATCCACACGGCACCTACAAGGGCATCCTCGAGGTCATCCAGACCGTCAGCGAGCTGCAGCGCATCACTGGCGAACAGGCCATGCCCGGCTGGTGAGACGCAGGCCGTGTCGTCCGGGCTTGGGCGGGGAATCATCGACGCGCCGAACGCGACCCGGCACGTGACGACCGGGCCGCCCGACCTGACCGAGGGGGCAACGATGATCAAGCTGAAGACCTTCACCACTCCGATCAAGATGTTCGCGACCGTCCGCGAACTCGAGGAGCTCGATCGCGACGTCACCGCCTTCCTGGTCAGCGAGAAGGCGGCAACCGTGCTGGCGTTGAGCGACGCGACCACCACCGGCGAATCCGGTGAGACGATCGGTCTGATCCGCTCGATCGTCTATACGGTCGACTGACCGGCGACTCGTCAGCCGGCGGCCGCGAGCTGTTCGAACAGTATGCCGAGCTCAGCTCGCGGCACCACGAGATCCGCCTCCGCCAGTACCGCGCCGGGCGCTTCGGCGACGGCCACGCCGAGCGTCGCCCAGTGCAGCATATCGACGTCGTTGAAGCTGTCGCCGCAGGCCACCGTGCCTTCCCGGGAGACACCCAAGCGGCTGCAAAGGAAGTCGAGCGCCGTGCTCTTGTCGGCCCCTTCGCGGTTGATCTCTATGTGGGTCGCCTGAGAGCGCGTGATGTACAGGACGCCGCGCCAGCGCTCCTGCATCTCGGGCAGCAACGGGTCCACCTCCTCGGGGGCGGCGGTGATGAGCAGCTTGCTCGGCGGCCGCTGCTCGACCAGGGCCGCCAGGTCTGGCACGATCGTGCAATCCACCTCGGAGACCTCGGCGTACCGCCGCGCCCACTCGTCGTCCTGGTCGGTGTAGAAGCGGTCGTCGACGAACGCGTTGATGTGACGGCCGCGGCTGTGCGCGAAGCGCACGATCTCCGCGGCCGCCGTCGTGGGGACGGGGCTGTCCAGATAGTGCCCGCCGGTGCCCAGGTCTGCCACGAGCGCTCCCTGGTAGCAGACGATCGGCCCGTCCGCGATCCCCAGCCTGTTCAGAACGTGCCGGGCGCTGACGAGCATGCGACCGGTGCTGACCACGAACGGCACACCGGCCGCGCGCAGCGCCCGCACCCCCGCGCCGAGCGCGGCCGGGAACGAGCCGTCCGGCGACAGGAGTGTGCCGTCGAGGTCGGAGGCCACAAGGCTTGGGCGGAACAGCGGCCGGCCGTTGCCGAGCCGGAGCGGAAGACCCATGGGGATCCGATCGGTCATCGGCACCCGCGCGTGTCATCAACGGCGAGCACCTGTGTCGACAGGCTCGCCGGCGGGTATGGGAATGGTGCGATGGAGAGAGCGAGAACCCGCGAAGGCGAGGTTCTGCTTCTCAAAGAGACCTGGTGACCGCCAGGTCTCTTTTCGTGCGCAGCCCGTGCGGCATACCCGCGCGGCTCTCTCACTTGCGACGGAACGCGTCCAGCAGCTTGCCGAGGTCGACGTCGCCCTCGAGCAAGCCGACCACCAGGTAGCCGACGAACGCACAGAAGGCCACGAACAGCATCTCGCCGAACCCGAGCCACATCCACAGGAATCCGACGAGCGCGCCGATGGTGAGGCCTATGTGCCTGCCTTTCACGTCTCTCCCTTGTCCTTGAGATCGAACCGGTCGACCTCCAGCTCCAGCGAGCCTACCTCTTTGTCGGTCGCTGTGCGAAGCGCCGTACTCATGACCTGCAGAAGGCGGCCGTGAAGACCGGCGAGATCGCACGGCCGGACGGTGACCACGGCGAGAGCCTCGTACCTCTCGCCGACCTCGTACAGCGTCACCTTGGCTTGCCGCAACTCGGGAGCGTTTCGCAGTAGCACGCGAGAGAGATAGCGGTCCACCGCCCCTGCTTCTATGACCGTCGTGCCCCCCTGACCGGGCAGCTCGATCTTGCGAATGTAGGCCGTCTGTCTGGGCAGCACCTTGGCCGCCATGAACAGGCACGCGGCTGCGGCCAGGCCCGCGCAGCCGGCAGCGATACCGGCACGCAGGGAATGGCCGGGTTCCACGATCCAGCCCCACCACGACGGGATGGGCCAGGAGACGCTGGGCTCGGCAGCCAGGACGATGACCCGTGCCGCTACCGCGGCGCAGACGCAGATGGCCAACACCCCCGCCACCACGAGCACCGTGCGCGCCAGGCGGATCATGCGGGCACCTCCGGGGGAACAGGCATCACAGATACCTCACCAGGTGTTCGACCGCGATGCTGCGCACGTCCACCTGCGGCCGCGCGCATGCCAGGCCTACCGCATCGCAGAGAGCCTGCTGCATACGCCTCGCGGCCTCGGACCGCAGCCGCGTCTCGTCGGCCAGCGGCCGGGCGAACACCACCACCTGCGCTTCCAGCTCGCCATGCCGCGCGTGGACCTGGGCCTCGGTCTTGAGCACGTCTGGATCGGCCGCCAGCGCGGCCACCAGCTCCCGTTCCACGGCATGCGCGCGCACCGTCACGCTGCCGTTGGGCACGGCTACCCGCAGCAGCGGGTCGCGTAGCCGCAGGCCGGCCACCATGAGCAGAGCACCCACGGCGATCCCCATGAGCAGCAGGGCAACGCGCTGGGCCACGCCGTCCGGTATCCCTATGGCGCCCCATGGGTCGTAGCTCTCGCCGGAGGCGGCAGCGCCCAAATCGGCGCCCAGCGCCACGAAGAAGACGGTCGCGGCCACCAGGACCACGGCCGCGATGACCCCGGCGAAACGCTCGGCGGGCGGGATCCTGCGTGGGTGCCTACTCATGTCACGCGCTCGCGACTCACGAGTATCTCGGAGGGCCCGGCCGGCGCCGATCAGCCCTCCGCGTCCTGCTCCTCGTCATCGTCGGGGAAATGCACGTCCGCCACGATCACGTTGACCTCGCGGACCTGCATGCCGGTGGTACCCGCCACCGCGCTGCGTACAGCCTCGCGACAGCGGTCGGCGACCTCGGCGATGTTGAAGCCGTAGGTGGCCACCATGGTGATGTCGAGGTCGACGCCGCCCTCGTGGATGTCCACGCTGACGCCCTGCGTGCGGCTCTCGCCGCGCAGTGAGGAGAAGGCGCGCGACGCCGCACCGCCCAGAGCGTGAACGCCCGGGATCTCGCGGCAGGCGTTGTGGGCGACTTTGGCGACGACGCTGTCGGCGATGGTCACCGAACCGTTCTGCATCTCTGCATCCGACTGGGATGCCTGGTCCATCTCTGCCTCCTCAGGAATACGACGGCTGCGGGCGGCCGGAAGCTTGCGCACCGCCGCAGGCAGGCCAACTCTATCCGCTCAGGGCTGTTCGGTGCACACCTCGCGGCGCGTTCGACTCATCAGACGCGGCGTCAACATGCATCCTAGCCGGAGAGCGGGCGGCAGATGAGCGAGCGACGTTGCCGAGGTCGCTCAGAGCGGCAAGGATCATGCGGCTGAGACAGCGCGGCCGCCTCTCAGCGACACAACTCAGCGTAGCCCAAGTTGAGTGGGTGACGCCGAAGTCGGTCACCCGCAC
>CAZIGT010000153.1:5882-7362 GCA_964538465.1 uncultured Thermoleophilia bacterium
CACAACTCAGCGTAGCCCAAGTTGAGTGGGTGACGCCGAAGTCGGTCACCCGCACTTGCTGAAGCCACACGCCCTGCAGACCACGCAGCCGCCCTCGTGCTCGATGACGCCGCCGCAGTCCGGGCAGGCACCCTGGGCGACCTCGACCAGGCTGAGCTGCGGCTCCGGCACGCCGGAGCCGGCCGCGCCGCGCACGTAGCGCCGCTCGAGAGCCTTGCCCATGGCATCGGCACACGAGGTGACGGCGTTGGGGCCCAGCCCGTACGGCACGTGGCAGCGGATGCCCTTGAGCTGCTCGACGACCTCGGCCGGCGTGGCGCCCTTCTTCAGCGCCAGCGAGATGAGCCGGCCGAGCGCCTCGGTGTTGGAGGCGGCGCAGCCGCCGGCCTTGCCCATGTTGGCGAAGACCTCACGGGCACCGTGCTCGTCGTCGTTCATGATGACGAACAGCTTGCCGCAGCCGGTCTCCATACGCTCGGTCTCGCCGCTGAGCAGCCGCGGCCGCGACGGCCGCGTGACCGCGAGCCCGGCTGCCGGGTCCTTGGCCTTCTTGGCCTTCTGGCCCACGTTGAGCACCTGCTCCTCGCGGCTGCCGTCGCGATAGATGGTGACTCCCTTGCAGCCGCTGCGATAGGCGAGCTGGTACACCTTCTCCACGTCTTCCACAGTGGCGTGGTTGGGGAAGTTGACGGTCTTGGAGACCGCGTTGTCCGTATGGCGCTGGAAGGCCGACTGCAGCTTGATGTGCCACTCCGGCGTGATGTCGTGGGCGGTCACGAAGATCCGGCGCCACTTCTCGGGTATCTCCTCGATGTTCTTGACAGTGCCCTCGTCGGCGATGCGCTTCATGAGGGCCTCACTGTAGAAGCCTTCGCGACGGGCGATGCTCTCGAAGTAGGGATGGACCTCGAGCATCTCGTCGTCGTCCAGCACCTTGCGGCGCACGTAGCTGACGGCGAACAGCGGCTCGATGCCGCTGGAGGAACTGGCGATGATGCTGATGGTGCCGGTGGGCGCTATCGTGGTGCGCGTGGCGTTGCGTACCCGCAGTCCGTCTGCGCTGTCGTAGACGGAACCCTCGAAATTGGGGAACACACCGCGCTCGGCGGCCAGCTCCACAGATGCCGTGGCCGCCTCGTCGTCGATGAACGCCATGAGATCCTCGGCGACCTGCAGCGCCTCGTCTGAGTCATACGGGATGCCGAGGTAGAAGAGGAGATCGGCGAAGCCCATGACCCCGAGGCCGATCTTGCGGTTGCTGCGCGTCATGTCGGCGATCTGCGGCAGCGGATACTTGTTGACGTCTATCACGTCGTCGAGAAAGCGGACGGCGGTGTGGACGATGGTCCGCAGCCGCTCGTAGTCCACCTTGCCCTCCCGCGCCACCTTGGCGAGATTGATCGAGCCGAGATTACAAGACTCGTACGGCAGCAACGGTTGCTCTCCGCAAGGGTTAGTCGCCTCGATCTGGCCCAGCTGA
>CAZIGT010000153.1:7372-7608 GCA_964538465.1 uncultured Thermoleophilia bacterium
GCCCTGCGGCGGCGGGGGGTTGTGCTCGTTGATGCGGGCGATGAACACGATCCCGGGGTCGCCGTTCTTCCACGCCAGCGTGACCATGCTCTTGAAGACCTTGCGGGCGCTGAGGCGCTTGACGACTTCGCCGGAACGCGGGTTGACGAGCGGGTAGTCGGAGTCCTTGTCCACGGCTTCCATGAACGCGTCGGTGACCGCCACCGAGATGTTGAAGTTGTTGAGCCGGTCGTCGT
>CAZIGT010000154.1:0-7607 GCA_964538465.1 uncultured Thermoleophilia bacterium
GCCGCCTACAGGTGCAGACGGATGCCGTCGAGATACGAGAGGCTGCGGGCCACGCGCTCGATGTTCGCGTGGCCCTCCCGGGCGGTCAGCAGTCTCTCGAGGCCAAAGCCAAGACCTACCCAGGGATCCGTGATACCCCAGGCGTCGTCGAGGGGATGTGGGCCCATCGCCGTGGAGCAGACCTCGATGCCCCGTGCGAGCACGTCGAGCGTGTCGCCGTAGACGCCTGACGCCTCATGCCGGAGCTCCCACTCCGTGATCCCGGAGGCGTCCAGGACGATACTCGCCAACTCCTCCAGGCGGGAGCGGCGCTGCTCGAGGACCGTGCCGAGCTCCACCACGTTGAGCATGGTGAACTCCTGCAGGTGCCGGCTGCCCTGTGTGTCGCGGCGGAAACAGGTGCCCACCTCGAAGATGGCGAACGGCTGCCGCCAGGTGCGCGTGAGCCGCCGCATCATGGTGTACAGGTTGGGGGCCAGCATGGGACGCAGGCACTGGCGGCTGGTGACCCAGAAGATCTGTTCGCGCAGCGGGTCGTCGTCGGGGATGCCCATGCGGTCTATGGCGTCGCGAGACAGAAGGTGAGGTGTGGCGACCTCGACCGCGCCGGCTTCGCGAAGCGCCCGTGACAGATCGTCCTCCAGAACGCGGAGCTGCGGGCGGCGTGCGCCTTCGCGCAGCTCCGCCAGATATCGGCGGGCCTGACTGGCCGCGTCCCGCTCGAGGGCCTTGAAGGTGGCGTCGCGCTCCGCGGTGGTGGAGAAGCGTCGCTCGCCGGCGGCCGGCGAGACGCCCAGCTCGCGCAGCCTCTGCCGCTGGGTGGCGGTGAACCCGACGCCGGCCTTCCGGCCGGACACGGCGTCGCCGTCGCGCGCCGATTCGCGCCTGTCGTTCCGCTCGCCGCCGCTCATGGTGCCTCTTGCCGCCCTGTCAGGCGGGCGCTTTCGCCGCGCCCAGTGGCGCTCGCGCCAGATAGTCGCCCAGTCCCCCGGCGATGGCCTCGGCCACTCCGTCGACGTGCTGCGCCTGCCCTGCGAGATGCTCCATGCGCGGGTCAGTGAGGAAGAGCGGCTCGACGACCAGCGCCACGGCCTGGGACTCGCGCAGCACGGCGTAGTTGCGCCCCATGGGGCCGGCGAAGCCGAGTCCCAGGCCGGCCAGCCGGGCGCCGACGTAGTCGGCCAGGCGCTGGCCGTGCTCGGAGTAGTAGTGGCCGCGGCGGAAGAAGTAGCAGGCGGCCGCCCCCGACACGGGCTCGTCGTGCCCGCCGGCGTGCACGGAGATCAGATAGTCGGCGCCGGCCGTGTCGGCGGCCTCCGCCCGCTCGTAGAGGTCGACGGATTCGTCGTGCTCGCGGGTGAGGTGCACCCGGCAGCCCTCGGCGCGCAGGAGCTGCGCCAATCGCGCGCCGACCTGGAGCGTGTAGTCCTTCTCGCGCAGCCCCCCGGGAGAGACCCATCCGGCGTCTCTTCCGCCGTGCCCGGGATCCACGACGATCGTGTGTCCGCTGAGCTCGCGCGCGGCGGCAAAGCCACGGTCGCGCTCGGGGATCTTCTTGCCCTCTCGCCCCGACTCGGCCTTGCGCAGGGCATCGATCTTGGCGAGCGTGCTGCCGCCGACGATGCCGTCGGGATAGAGGCCGGTGTTCTCCTGGCAGTCCTTGACGGCGGCATCGACGGCCTCGGCGAAGATGCCGCGCGCCGGTCCGGCGGTGAAGCCGAGCAGGTTGAGCTTGATCTGCACAGCCAACACGTCGTCGCCGCGGAAGTGCGGCACGCGAAGATAGAGCAGGCGCTCGCCCAGGCGATAGCCCGCCTCCACCAGCTCGCGCCACGTGTTGGCGCCCACGATGCCGTCGACGAGCAGGCCACGCTGCTGCTGGAACTCCTTCACCGCGTGCGCGGTATGCGGCCCCAGAAAGCCGTCAAGGCCCTCGCCGCCGATCTCGTGGCCGAGGGCGAACAGCCGCTGCTGGACGTCTGCAACCTCTTTGCCGCGGTCGCCGAGCCTGAGAACGCGCACAGACAGGACCTCTGTTTCCGGGAGAGACGGGTCGGGTGGGCTTGCCGCGATTATACCAACGGGGTCTCTGAAGACCCGAGAGGCCGGCCCGCTGTAGGCTCGGAGGCGACGGTGTGGCGTGCGAAAGGAGAGTCCATGTCCGGCAAGTCGGTCGAGGTCGTGTGGCAGGCTGAGGGGCTGCGCTTCCGGGGCACGGCAGGGGAGAACGAGGTCGCACTCTCGGGCCTGGGTGACCCGCCGGGTGCCGGCGCGGGCCCCATGGACCTGCTGCTGCTGGCGGTGGGTGGATGCACGGGGATGGACGTGGTCTCGATCCTGCGCAAGATGCGGCAGCCGCTGGAAGGCTTTCGCGTGGAAGTGCGCGGGGAGAGGGCCGAGGAGCACCCGCGCCGGTTCACGTCGATCGAGGTCGTCTACCACCTGAAGGGCGAACTCGACGAGAGCCGCGTGCGGCGTGCGATCGAGCTGTCCGAGACGAAGTACTGCAGCGTCGAGGCTACTCTGCGCGACGCCGTGCCCATATCCTCGCGCTACGTCATCGACGGCTGACCGGCCGCCGCACCCGCACTGTTCTCATGCTGCCGGCAGTGTTTACGCCGGACGCCGCTGTGGATACCATGGATGGAACGGAAGCATCCCGCGGAGGTCGCCTGTGCGTCGCGAGCACTTGTTGACGGCCGTGTTGGCCGATGAGACACGCTTCGCAATCTACCGCTCGGTCGCCGAGAGGCCGCACGAGGCGGTGACCGTCGCGCAGGTGGCGGAACGCTTCAGGCTCCATCCCAACGTCGCGCGCATGCACCTCGGCAAGCTGGAGCAAGCCGGCCTTCTGAGGACCTCTCTGCGCAAGAGCGCTGGGGGAGGTCGCCCGGCGAAGCTCTACGAGCTCTCGGACAGTGTCACCTCGTTCGCGTTCCCCCCGCGGCACTATGAGCTCCTCGCTTCGCTTGCCCTCGAAGCACTGGCGGAGGGAAGCGACCGCGATCTGATCGATCGCGTGTGCCACGGGGCCGGCTCGCGGGTCGCCGAGTCATACCGGCGTGAGCGCCGCATCAGCGGGCCACTCTGGGGGAACTCGCTGGCCGCCGCAGTGCAGGACATCGGCGAGGAGCAGGGCCTGATGCCGGAGGTCGAGTGGGCCAGAGGAGGCCTTCGCGTTGAGGTCTGCAACTGCGTGTTCCACGAGGCGGCCATCGACAACCCGGCGCTGGGATGCACGATCCATCGCGCGTTCATCAGAGGCCTTCTCGACGGGCTCGCGGCAGACGAGAGGCCGGCGGAGCTGGTCGCCGAGGAACCGTCGATGGGGTGCGGCGGCGACCGCTGCCGCTTCACGTACGCGGCGGAGGAGTGATCGGCGGCGGTTCGGGACGGCCTGGTTGAACGGGTTTGCCGCGGGGCTGCCCTCTGCCGGCCGCCTCTGTCTGCCGGTGCGTGCGTTGCCGCATGGTAGACTGCCGTTCGGGGCGCAGCCGCCCACCATCTGATGGATCAGGACCCTTCTGACACTTCTGCCGTGCTGCTCGGCGTTCTCCAGGATGCCCCGGGCGCAGAACGCCTCGTTCTCGTCGACGAGGCGGGCGAGGTCGCGGGCGCGGCCGGCGGAGCGATAGCTCCAGACGCCGGCCATGCGGTCTCTGAGCTCTGGTCGGCCGCCTGCCGGGCGGCGGGCACGCGCTCCCCATCTCCCCTCGACCACCTGGTGCTGCGGACCACCATCGGCGACGCCGTGGTGGTGCGTGTGAGACAGGGGCTGCTGGCGGCGGTGGGCCGCACCGGCACGCGGCCCGATCGCGTCGCCTGTGAGCTGCGGTGTGCCGCCGAGCGCTTCGCGCTCCTCGAGTATGGCGCGACCGGCGCCCGGGCGCCGGGTGGCTTCACGGGCGGCGCGAGTAAGGGCGGCGAGCGGTGAAGCGCTCCACCGTCATCACCGGCGTGGCCGCCACTGCCGCAGCGACCGTAGTGGCGGTCGTCGTGCGCCGCCGGCTCCGTCTGCCGTCCGTGTGGATCGGCCTGCATCTGGAGGACGGCATGCTCATACCGCTGGGCGCCGGTGAGCCGGAAGCGCCCGAGCTGCGAGCGCTGGCAGGCGACGTGATCCGCGCCCTGCGGCCGGATGGCGTCGCGGCGGGAGGCACATGACCCTCGACGACCTGGACCTCGAGCTCATCCGCGGCGCCGTGCGCCGGGCCCTGCGCCGCGGCGGCGACTACGCCGACGTGTTCGTCGAGGAACGTGAGTCGCTCGCCATGCGCCGCGAAGACCGGCGCGTGGACCAAGTCACGGGTGGCCGCGAGTTCGGCTTCGGCGTGCGTCTCTGCGACGGCGAGCGCACGTTCTACGCGCACAGCGACGAGGTGAGCCCGGACAGCTTGGCGCGGGCCCCCGCCGCAGTCGCCGCGGCCCGCGGCGCCGGCTCCCACGCTGCCGCGGCGGACCTCGGTGCGGTGCGCAGCGATCCGGGCCGGCACCCGGTGCTCGTGCCACCGGAAGCTGTGGCCATCGAGAAGAAGCGGGCGCTCCTGCAGCTGGGCGATGAGACGGCGCGCGAGGTGAGCGGGCACGTCGCGCAAGTCACCGTGAGCTACGCCGAGGGTCGTCAGCGGGTCCTCATGGTCGACTCGCTGGGCGGGGCAGTGCGCGACGATCGCACGCGCGTGCGCCTGGTCGCCAATGTGGTCGCGCATCGCGACGGCATCATCCAGACGGGATATGAATCGCTAGGCGGCAGCTGCGGATTCGAGCTGCTGGAGGAGGCGGCGGCCAGGCAGGTAGCCGCCGCCGCCGCCCAGAAAGCCGTCGCCATGCTCGACGCGAAGCCGGCGCCGGCCGGCACCATGCCGGTCGTCCTCGCCAACGGCTTCGGCGGCGTCCTCTTCCACGAGGCCTGCGGCCACGGCCTGGAAGCCGACACGATCGCCAAGGGGGCCAGCATCTACGTCGCTCGCATGGGCGAGATGATCGCTGCCCCCATCGTGGACGCCTACGACGACGGCAGCCTCACCAACGGTTGGGGGTCGGCCGCGTTCGACGACGAAGGCGTACCGACCCAGCGCACCAAGGTGATCGACAAGGGCCGCCTCTGCGGCTATCTGTACGATCGCCTGCAGGCACGCCGGGCCGGCGCCGCCCTCACCGGCAACGGGCGTCGCCAGTCGTTCCGCCACGTGCCCTTACCGCGCATGACCACCACGTACATCGCCGGCGGCGAGGCCACGCCGGAAGAGATCCTGGAAGCCACTCCACGCGGCTTCTACGCCAAGAGCCTGGCCGGCGGCCAGGTGGAACCCGCCAGCGGCGCTTTCGTCTTCGGCGTCGCCGAGGGCTACCTCATCGAGAACGGCCGTCTCACGACGCCGCTGCGCGGCGCTACCTTGATCGGTAGCGGCATAGACATCCTCAAACGCATAGACATGATCGCTGCAGACATGGACATCAAGTCGGGCATGTGCGGCAAAGACGGCCAGGGCGTGCCCGTGGGTACCGGCCAGGCGACGTTGCGCGTCTCCGAGATGACCGTGGGGGGGACGGCGTGAGCGCGAGCCGCCGGGACCGAGCCCAGCAGGTGGGCATGGATCTGGATCAGCTGGAGGCGCTCGTCGGGCGTGCCCTCGCGGCCGGCGCCGACGAGGCCGAGGCGTATGGAGAGCAGTCCGTCTCGCGCCGCATCAAGGTCTACAGCGGCGCGGTCGAGGAGCTCACGCAGGCGGCGCGCAAGGGCGTCGGCGTGCGTGTGCGCCGCGACGGCGCCGTTGGCTACGCCTACACGTCCGATCTGTCGGCCGACGCCCTCGGAGTCATCGTGGACCGGGCGCTGGCGCACGCCGCCGTCGCCGACGAAGACGAAGACGCGCTCTTCCCCGAGCCGCCGGCCGAGTACCCGGATGTGCAGGTCTACGACGCGCATATCGACGACCTCACGATCGAGCAGAAGATCGATCTCGCCCGCTCGGCCGAGCGCGCGGCGCTCGACCGCGACCCGCGCGTGAAGCTGGTGGAAGACACCATCTACGCCGACGGCGACGCCACGGTGTCACTGGTGAGCTCGCGCGGCGTCCGCGGCACGTACCGCGAGGACCACAGCTACGTGTTCCTGTACGTGCTCGCCGAGCAGGACGGAGCGGTCGAGACGGGGATCGCCTACGCGGTCGGCCGCGATCCCGCAGCGCTCGATGCTGCCGCCTGCGGTCGGGAAGCGGCCGAGCGCGCCTGCCGGCTGCTCGGCGCTCAGCCGTGCTCCAGCTTCAAGGGCACGGCCGTGCTGGAGCCGTACGTGGCCGCATCTGTCCTCGGCGTGCTGGGCGCTGCCCTCACCGCCGATGCCGTGCAGAAGGGCCGCTCCCTCTTCGCGTCCCTGGAAGGAGAGCAGGTCGCGGCGCCGCTGCTCTCGCTGAGCGACGACGGCCTGCACCCCGACGGGCTGGCCAGTGCGCCGTTCGACGGCGAGGGCACGCCGTGCCGTCGCACGCCGATCATCGCCGACGGCGTCCTACAGGGCTTCCTCTACGACGTGCGCACGGCTCACCGCGTCGGCCGCGCGTCCACCGGGAACGGCTTGCGCGGTTCGTACCAGGCCGTGCCCTCCGTGCGGCCCACGAACCTGATCCTCCAGGGCCCGTCTACCCCGGCCGCGGAGATCGTAGCGGGCGTCGATCGCGGCGTGCTAGTCACCGACGCCGTGGGCGTGCACTCCGGCGCCAACCCGGTGTCGGGCGAGTTCTCGGTCGGCATCAGCGGCATCCTCATCGAGGGGGGCAAACTCACGCGGCCCCTGCGGGAGGTCACACTGGCGAGCGATCTTCTGTCGATGCTCAAGGGCGTCGTGGCCCTCGGCGACGACGCCCGCTGGGTACCGGCCGGCAGCGTCCTGGTGCCTACAGTGGCGATCGAAGGGATGTCGGTGGCCGGCAGCTGACCCGGAGGGCGACGGCCCCCGTGCC
This sequence comes from uncultured Thermoleophilia bacterium, assembly GCA_964538465.1. Classification (GTDB taxonomy): domain Bacteria; phylum Actinomycetota; class Thermoleophilia; order UBA2241; family UBA2241; genus UBA6103. Next base: position 6,963 of record CAZIGT010000154.1, read on the forward strand.
CGCGCGCGGGCCGACCGGACATCGTAGACTCACAGTCGTCGTAGACGTACTCACCCCGGGCAGAGGAAGGAACGGCATGAGCAACGATCTGGGCGCGCGTCTCAAGGCGGCCAGCCTGCTGGAGGGAGACTTCATCCTGCGCTCCGGCAAGCACAGCAAGGTATATCTGGACAAATACCTGTTCGAGACGCAGCCGGACCTGCTCCGCGACATCGCTGCCGGCTTGGCCGAGAAGCTGCGGGCGTACGCTCCGGTCGACGTGCTCGCCGGGCCGGAGCTCGGCGCTGTGGCCTTGGTCACGGCGCTCTCGCTCAACACCGGCACGCCGTTCATCATCGTCCGCAAGGCCGAGAAGGACTACGGGACCAAGAAGCTCTTCGAGGGTCGCGCCGAGGCCGGGCAGAGCGTGGTCGTGGTTGAAGATGTGGTGACCACCGGCGGCGCGGCGCTCTCGGCCGTGCGGCGGCTGCGCGAGCACGGCCTCGTCGTCCGCACCCTTCTCTGCGTGGTCGACCGCGAGCAGGGAGGCCGCGAGGCCTTCGAGGCGGAGGGCGTGACCTTCGATCCACTGTTCACGGGCGGCGAGCTCGGCATCCGCACCGAATAGCAGCGCCTCGGCCGTCGCGTTCGAAGGCCCGGATCTGG
>CAZIGT010000155.1:0-2896 GCA_964538465.1 uncultured Thermoleophilia bacterium
CGCCCGCCCGCCCCTGGGTCGCACCGGTCATACACTCCAAAGGAGACAGGACATGGGTAGGCTGGACGGGAAGGTCGCCATCGTCACCGGCGGCGCCATGGGCATAGGCCGGGGCACCACCGAGCTGTTCGCCAAGGAGGGCGCCAAGGTGGTGCTCGCGGACATCAACGAGGCGGCAGGCAAGGCTGTCGTCGACGGCATCCGCGCCGCCGGCGGCGAGGCCACCTTCATGAAGCTCGACGTGTCCAAGGAAGACGAGTGGCAGCGGGTCGTCGCCGAGACGGTGAAGAAGTACGGCAAGCTCACCGTCCTGGTGAATAACGCCGGCATCTCGCTCGGCCACGACGTCGAAGAGACCTCGCTGGCCGAGTGGAACCAGGTCATGACCATCAACGCCACGAGCGTGTTCCTCGGCATGAAGTCCGTGATCGAAGCCATGAAAGCGAGCGGGGAGCCGTGCTCTATCGTGAACCGCTCGTCGATCGACGGCCAGATCGGCGAGGCCGGCCTGTTCGCGTACTGCGCGTCCAAGGGCGCCGTGACCATCATGACCAAGTCCGCGGCGCTGGCCATGGGGGCCAAGGGCTACAAGATCCGCGTGAACTCAGTGCACCCCGGATACGTGCACACGCCGCTCACCGAGAAGGAGGCGGCTGACTTCGGCATGACGCCGGACGAGTACTTCGCAAAGGTCGGCGCCCAGCACCCGATCGGCTTCATCGGCGAGCCCATCGACATCGCCTACGTCGACGTCTTCCTCGCCAGCGACGAGTCGCGCTGGATCACCGGGGCCGAGTTCACCGCCGACGGCGGCTGGACGGCGCAGTAAGACGCTGCGGCGGGGCCTGCGGCCGCGCACAGGAACGGCACGCGCGGCACGACGCGAGGCCGCACTGGCAAGGGCGTACGCCGCGCGACCGCGCACAGGCCGCACGACCGCACGCGAGGCGCTCCCGAGGGAGCGCCTCGCGTGCCGTATACTCCGGCCGTGCCTGAGCGCTCCTCATCACCGGCTGCTCCCGCCCACCCCGTCGATGGACCGGCGACCGCCGACGTCGTGCTCGTCACCATGCCGTTCGCCGGCTTCCGCCAGCCGTCGCTGGCACTGGGCCTCCTGAAAGCCTCTCTGGCGCCGCTGAACGTGCGCGTCAGGGTCGTCGACGCCACGCTCGCCTTCGCGGGAATGATCTCCCCAGCCGCCTATGAAGCGATCGCCACCTGGCGTGCGGAGGATCTTCTCGGCGACCGGATCTTCGCCGACCAGCTGTCGCGATCGCCCCACCGGACCTGGGATGAGTACGAGGATGCAGTACTCGCGGGCGGAGACCCCGAGCACCGCGTGCCGTATTTCGGCAAGCCACCGCTGGACGGCAGGTTGCATGCCCAGATCGACGCGGCGCGGCGGTCTGCCGGACCGCTGCTCGACGGCTGCCTTGAGGAAGTCGCCGCCGCCCGGCCGGCCGTCGTCGGCTTCACCAGCATGGTCCATCAGCAGACCGCCGCGCTCGCCTTGGCCGAGCGGGTCAAGCGCGTCCTGCCGGATACCTGCATCGTGTTCGGTGGGGCGAGCTGCCGTGGCGAGATGGGCGTTGAGCTGCTGCACAGCTTCCCCTTTGTGGACGCCGTGGTCCCCGGCGACGGCGAAGAGGTCTTCCCGAAGCTCGTGCGCCGTCATCTCGGGGGAGAGCCTCTGGACGGGGTTCCCGGCTTGCTCGTACGCACCGAACCAGATTCCGGCCGTTTACCCGATGCAGCCGGTACCCCCGCTGCGCCATCACCGTCCGGCAGCGAGCCGTCCAGCCCTCGCAGCAACGCTGAGCCCGCCGCGACAGCCACACACACCGCCGAGCCTGCCTCGGCGGCGAACCTTGACCTCTTGCCCGTTCCCGACTTCGATGACTACTTCGAGCGCCTGGCGCACAGCCCGTTGCGCAACGACTTCGTGGCACGCCTGCCCTTCGAGTCGTCGCGCGGCTGCTGGTGGGGCGAGAAGCGCCGCTGCACCTTCTGTGGACAGGCCAGCGCCAGCATGGCCTACCGCGCCAAGAGTCCCGATCGAGCATTGGAGGAGCTGCGCGACCTCACCCGCACGTATCCCGGTCACCCCATCGTCTTCACCGACGAGATCCTGCCGCGTGACTACTTCGATCGCTTCCTCCCTCAGGCTCGAGCGACGCTGCCGGACCTCGAGGTCGTCTACTTCGAGGTCCGGCCAGACCTGTCACGCGCCCAGCTGGAGCTGCTCGTCGAATGCGGCGTGCGGCGTGTGGAGGCCGGCCTGGAGAGCCTGAGCACGCCGGTGCTCAGGCTCATGCACAAGGGCACCACGGTCCTGCAGAACGTGCAGTTCCTGAAGTGGGCGCGTGAGTTGGCCGTCGAGGTCGTCTGGAACGTCCTCTGGGGATTCCCCGGAGAGGACCCGGACGACTACAAGGCCATGGCCCAGCTCGTCCCGCTGATCAGCCATCTCCATCCGCCGAACACCGTCGGCTCTTTCAGGCTGGACCGATTCAGCCCTTTGCACCAGGCGCCGGAGGACTTCGACGTCGCGAATGTGCGACCGTACCCCGCCATGACCCACGTATACGACCTGCCCGCGGACGCCCTGGCGCGGCTGGCGTATTCGTTCGCTTTCGACTACGCCCGCGAGCAGCCTGTGGAGCTGTACACGGCGGCGCTGGCGGAGCAGATCGCCGCCTGGAAGGCCAGCTGGCCTCAGAGCGTGCTGGCCTTCGCGGACGATGGCGAGAAGCTGGTGTTCTACGACCATCGGCCGGGCTTCGAAGCAGATGAGTTCACCATGGTCGACGGCGTTCACCGGGCCCTGTACCTGGCGTGCGGAGCCAGGCCCCGGCGCGCCCCGCCCGCGCGGCCGCGGCACACCCCCAATGGGGCC
>CAZIGT010000155.1:2906-7556 GCA_964538465.1 uncultured Thermoleophilia bacterium
GCGCTGGACGCATGAGCTCCGCCTTGGGCGCCGAGGTGGCGCCCCAGGACGTGGAAGAGGTGCTGCGAGAGCTCGTCGACGAGCACCTGATGATCGCCGACGGCGACAGGTACCTTAGCCTCGCTCTGCGCCTGCCGGAGCGTTCCGAGACACCACCGATCGTGCAAGAGCGGAGCTGACCGCGCCCTCCGCGCCCTCCGCGCCCTCCGCTTCATGGGCCACCGCGGAGGACCACGCCTGACCGCGCGCCCCCGCCATGAGCCACCGAGACTGTCGCGGCTCAGCCTCCGTTGCTTGAATCCGCGGCCAGCACGGCGGCCGTGCGCTGCGCCGCCTCAGCGATGGCGTCGCGGCTGTAGCAGAACACCGACAGCCGCTCCAGGACCCGATAGCCGCGCTCGCCGACCATCTCGGCGAGCCGGTCGAACGAGCCGATGGGCCCGCCGGCATGCGTCACGCCGACGACGGCGGGCCTCCCCGCCCCATCCGGGAGGCCGGCGACGTAGCTACGCACGGGGGGCGAACTCATCCAGCCCCAGGTCGGCGAGAGGATCACAAGCGCATCGAAGGCGTCGTCCGGCGGCGCTGGCGTCTCCAGATCGACGAGGGTGCCGGTCATGGCCTGCGTGACGCCCTTCACACCGGCCGTGAAGTACGAGTACGGCTTCACGGGCACGATCTCGCGGAGCGTCACCTCGTGCCCCGCCGCATCGCCCAGGGTCCCGGCCTCCTGCCCCGCCGTGCCGCCCCGCAGAGCATCGGCCACCGTCTCCGCCAGCGTCTGCGTATACCCGGTGAGCGAGTAGTAGGCGACCAGAACCCTCACGACGACCGGCCTTGGGCCGCGCCCACGTTCACGACCCGTCGCCGTGGAGCCGCATCGCCTTGGTTCGCCACGTCCCGCGACGGCCGCTCAGACCGGCTCGTCCATCGCGGCCAGAGCCGCGCCGACACCGGACCCGTACTTCACCCGGTAGCCCACATCGTTGAGGGCGCGCTCCAGCGCCGACAGCGCCACCACCACGAACATCGGCTGCGCCATGTGACCCATGTGGCCTATGCGCCACACCTTGCCGGCCAGATCCTTCAGACCGCCCGCCACCACGACGCCGTAGCGGCGATTCATCAGCAGCCGCACCTCGGACTCCGACACGCCCTCGGGTACCTTGATCACAGTGATGCAGTTGGACATGATCTCGTCGCGCGCCGGCCACAGCTCGAGCCCCATGCCACGAGCGCCGGCGCGGCACATGCGGGCCACGAAGTCGTGGCGGTCGAAGGCCGCTTCGAGGCCCTCGTCCAGCCTCATGATGAGAGCCTCGCGAACGCCCATCACCTGCGCCACGAATGGAGTGAACGGCCAGCGGCCCTCGGCAAGCCAGCCTTCCTTCCAGTCCAGCAGCGAGACGTAGCGCTTGCGCGGCGGCTCACGGCGCGCGCGGATCTTGTCCCATGCCCGCGTGCTCACGGCCACGAGCGCCGAGCCAGGCACCGCGCCGAGGCACTTGTGCGGTCCGGCCACGGCGATGTCTATACCCCACTCGTCGAACTCGAGCGGCGTGGCGCCGAGCGACGACACGACGTCGACCACGGTGAGCGCGCCGTACTTCTGCGCCAGCGCCGCGATCTCGCGTACAGGGTTCATGGTGCCGCTCGGCGTCTCCGAGTGCACCACGGCGATCACCTTCACGTCGCCCTCGCGGCGCAGCACCTCCTCGACCTGCTCCGCCGTGACGGCCTCGTTGTACGGCACCACCAGCTCGACGACCTCGCCGCCGTAGTAGTCGAAGTAGCGCCGGTAGCCGGCCCCATACACGCCCGAGACCAGGTTGAGACACTTGTCGCCGGGTTCGACCAGGTTCGCGGCGGCGGCCTCCAGGCCGAGCACCGCTTCGCCCTGCATGATGATGGCGTCGTGAGCGGTACGGAACACCTGCTTGAGCTTCTCGGTGGTGTCGCGGAATATCTCCTGGAAGTCCGGGTCCTCGTGATCGTACGGCGCGCGCGCCAGCGCCAGCGAGACCCGTTCGTGCACGCTCACCGGCCCCGAGCTTATGACGAACTTCACCTGCGGTGCCGGCACATAGGGCTCGCGCTCCGCCCAACGCGCGCCGCCCGATCGTTCCTTAGCACTCATACGATGCCTCCCATCAAACGGAACGAGGACAGGGTGATGCCACTCATCACCCTGTCCTCCTCGCACGTCCTGCCGCGCGCCGCGGTGAGGCGCGGTACGGGACGGCGCCTTCGCCGCCGGCCGGCGTCGCCCGGCACCTCGCCGTGCCGCTCGCCCGGGAGTTCCAGGGAACCGTCTGGCCACGTTCCGTTTGCCTGAGAGTTTCGGCGGGGTCTTCGACCCGTCTTGCCCCTTCGGCGCCCGCTCACCTGCGGCGGCGGGCTCTCACGCGGCCTTCCACCGGTCTTCCTGCCTGCCTGAAGACGCCGCGAGTGTAGCACCGGCCGGCGAGGGCCAACAAGGCGGCACCGTCGTAGCCCGATGACCGCTCGGGAGGTTCCCGGCGAGCGAGCGCAGCACGCCGCGCGCAGCACCGGCGGCGCTGTCAGAGACCGGCGGCTGAGCGCCGTTCAGTCCTCGGCCTGCCGCTCGCCCTTGACGGGGCGGCGCAGGGACCGGCGCTTGACCTGCGCCACGTTGACCATGCGCGCCACGAGCGTCAGCAGCACCACCTGGCCGGTGATGGTCTGAAGCACGACCAGGACCTGACCGGCGCGGCCGGCCGGCACGACGTCTCCGAAGCCGATGGTCAGCATGGCGACGAAGCTGAAGTAGAAGCAGTCGGCACGATCTACCGTACCCACCGTCGGCGCAACGCCCTCGAGGATCGGGCTTCCCAGCAGGTCCATCGCCACATAGAGATCGGCGAACGCCATCCCCAGGAGCAGATAGACGCACAGGCTGCCGGCCACCGTTTCACCGGTCACCGTCTCGTGCTCGAGGAGCCGCAAGAGTGTTATCGGGATGCAGAAGAACAGGACCACCGACAGAAGGATGGCGGGCACCCCGGAACCCTCGCTCCCGGTCAGAGCGGCCTCCAGCACCGACCCCACGACCGCCAGGACCAGGACGCCTATCGACCCCAGCACCCAGCGCCGAGGGGCTTGGGCCGCCAGAAGTGCCAGTGTGGGCGTGGCCCCCGAGAACAGGCCGACAAGCACACGCCCCACCGTGTTGTGACCGACCGCCACGCTCACAGTGAAGTCCAGCAGGAGGAGGAAGAAGAGGAAGATGAACGTGTCGCCGCTGCGGATGCGTCGCCAGAAGCCCCTAGCTTCCTCGACGGTCGCCGCGGACTCAGCCTGCCAGTGCCTGTCATCGCTCATAGCTGCTTCTTCTACTGCGCGGGAGACGCCGCTCCTTTGTCGTCATTCTCGGGGTTGATTTCTATGTGATATCACTCTAGTATCACGGCAACGAGTGTCGTGGAGGTAGAGGATGAGTACCGAACGTGAAGTCAAGACCGCCGCCGGCTGGCCCATGCTGCCGGTCGTCGCCCTGCTCGTGCTGGGCGGCCTCGGAATGGCCGTTGCGGGGGGCGTCCTGGTAGAGATGAATCGCGGCGCCACCGCCGGCCACATCGCACTGATCGCCGTCGGCGTCCTCGCAGTACTGGTCGGCTCCGTCGCCGCGCCGGGGTTCTTCACACTGCAGCCCAATGAGGCCCGCGTGCTGATCCTGTTCGGCGACTACAAGGGCACCACGCGCCAGATCGGCTTCCGCTGGGCCAATCCTTTCTATTCCAACGCCTCCAGCTCGCAGGCGCTGGCGGCGCGGCTGGCCCAGGAGGCGGGCAGCGATTCCAAGAAGAAGCAGCAGGCGCGCGCAGCCATCCCCAAGTCCGCGCGCCGTTACAAGATCTCCCTGCGCGCCCGCACGCTCATGGTCGACAAGCTCAAGGTCAACGACAAGCAGGGCAACCCGGTGGAGATCGCCGCTGTGGTCGTATGGCGCGTCCAGGACACGGCCCAGGCCGTCTTCGACGTCGAGGACTACGAGGTCTTCGTCGCCACCCAGAGCGAGACGGCGCTGCGCCATCTGGCCACCCAGTACGCATACGACCACGGTGAGGAGGGCATCGCCGCGGGCGAGATCACCCTCCGCAGCAACGTGGAGCAGGTGTCGGAGGCGCTCCGCGTGGAGCTCACGGAGCGCCTGGTCCAGGCCGGTGTCGTCATCGAGCAGGCCCGGCTCACGCATCTTGCGTACGCTCCCGAGATCGCCCAGGCGATGCTCCGCCGCCAGCAGGCGGAGGCCGTCATCGCCGCCCGTCAGAAGATCGTCAACGGCGCCGTGGGCATGGTCGACATGGCGTTGCGCGAGCTCTCGGAGAAGCACGTGGTCGACCTCGACGACGAGCGCAGGGCGTCCATGGTCAGCAACCTCATGGTCGTGTTGTGCGGAGAGAGCGAGGTGCACCCGATCGTCAACACCGGCACCCTGTACTCGTGACCGTAGGTCACGGCCTGAAGCGGATGGCCTGAAGCAATGGCTATACGCAAGCAGTTCCTCCTGCGCATAGACCCCGAGCTCTGGAAGGAGCTTGAGGCGTGGGCCGCCGACGACCTGCGCAGCGTCAACGGCCAGATAGAGTTCCTGCTGCGCGAAGCGGTACGCACAAGACGCGGCGGCCG
>CAZIGT010000156.1:0-7527 GCA_964538465.1 uncultured Thermoleophilia bacterium
CGCCTCCATGGCGGGGTGCCAGGCGATGCCCACGCCGTCCGCGGCGATCACCATGGTCGGGGCCGGAAGGAACTCGATGATGGCGGCGAGGCGGCGCGCGGAGTCCCTCAGCGCCGCCTCCACCTGGGTGCGCTCCGTGACGTCCCGGATGCTCTCCACGGCTCCGGTGACGTTCCCTTCGGTGTCGTAGAGTGGTGCGGCCACCGCCCAGAGATCCCGCGTGCCCACGTACGGGTTGTCCTCAAAATGCTTCTCCGATGCCAGAGTGTCGCCGGTGCGGATCAGTGTCTCGTACAAACCCTGGGTCTTCTCGACCGGTGTCATCGCAAGGTCCACGAGGATGGGGCGCCGCTCGCCCCAGAACGGTACGGCGTACTCGTAGTCACCGCGCCCCAGCATGTCGGTCTTGGGGATGCCGGTGAGCTCCTCCATTGCCTGGTTCCAGGCGATCACCGTGCCGGTCTTGTCCACCACCATGGTGGCGTCGGGGAGGAATTCGATGATGTCCGCGAGGCGGTGCTCGGAGTCTCTCAGTGCCGCCTCGGCTCTGACCTGCTCGGTCACGTTCGTGGCCTGGATGATGGCGTTGACCACCTGTCCCCGGCTGTCGAACACCGGCGACACGGTCACGTCGAGGACCACGAAGACGCCCTTGCTATCCAACGTGCGAACGACGCCGTCGATGATCGTTCCGTACCGGGTCAGCCTGAACCTGGCGGTCTCCCCGGCCTCATACACGCGTCGCACGGCCGGGATGTGGCCCTGCTCGATGACCAGGCAGTCCTCGAAGATGTTGTACTTCCCGACGATCTGATCGTCGGTGAGCTGCAGAAGGTCGCGCAGCGCCTGGTTACAGCGGATGAGCGTGCCCTTGTCATCCGAGATCCACATCGCGTGCGGACTCTGCTCGATGATGCTGTCGAGGAACTCGCGCGAGGCGCGCAACTCGTTCTCCTTGCGCACCAGTTCGGTGATATCCATGTGCTGGATGATCGCGTTGGTCACGTGCCCGTGCGCATCGACGACCGGCGAGATGGTCACGATGAGCACCACGAAGACCACATCCTCTGGGGATACGCCTTCAATGTCGCTGTTGTCCCAGGTCAGAGTGAACTGTGCTCTCTCCGCATGTGTGTAGACGCGCTGCACGAGGGGCAGGAAGCCCTGCTCGATCACGAAGCGGTCCTCGAAGACGTTGTACTTGCCGACGATCTGATCGTCGGTCAGGTGCAGCAGGTCTCTCAGGGCCTGGTTGCAGCGCAGGAGCATGCCGTGCTCGTCTGAGATCCACATGGCGTAGGGGCTGAGCTCGATGATGCTGTCGAGGAACTCGCGCGAGGAGTGCAGCTCCTCCTCCTTGCGGGCGAGCTCGGAGATGTCGGCGTGCTGGATGATGGCGTGGATGATCCGCCCGTCGGGGCTCACGACCGGCGAGATGGTCGCGTTGAGGACCACCTTGACACGGTCTGCCAGCGTGAGGCCCTCGACGTCGCCGGTGTCGTAGGTCAGGGGGAAGGTCACGCTCTCGCCGGCTTCGAAGACGCGCCGCACGAGCGGCATGTGGCCCTGCTCGGCGATGACGTTGTCGTGGAGCACGTTGTACTTGCCGACCAGCTCCTCGTCGGTCGCGTGCAGAAGGTCGCGCAGCGCCTGGTTGCAGCGGATGAGCGTGCCCTTGTCATCCGAGATCCACATCGCGTGCGGACTCTGCTCGATGATGCTGTCGAGGAACTCGCGCGAGGTGCGCAACTCCTCCTCGCGCCGTACCCGCTCGGTGACGTCGCGGGTGCTGCCGTGGGCCACGCGATGACGCTGGCCCGCGCCGACGTCTTCCTCCGTGATCTTCACGTTGAGGGCCAGCCATCGTTCATCCTGGCCGGGCGGCAGCACGCAGGTCTCCGCCACGAGCTCGTCCACGCCCTTGGCGGGGTCGGCGGCGTCGAGCACCCCCTGGCGGAAGCGAGCCCTCCTCTCCGGGTGGATGTGGGTGAGGAACTCGTCAGTCGAGATGTCCGCGCGATCGAAGCCGAAGTGCTCGCGAGCGCGTTCGTCGAGGTGGACCTCGTCGGTGACCAGGTCGTGGCGCCATGTGCCGAGGCCGGCGAAGTCGAGCGCCCTGCGGAGCTCCTCCGCGGCGGTGTCGGCTGAGCGAGGTTTGCTGGTCACGCGCGACCCCCCGAACGAACAGCCTCAGGCGAGGCTGTGCCGGAGATATGCACACAGGCCCATCCGTCCAAACCTGCACCCGAGAGCACAGCGGCTTCCCTCCAGGCAGGGGTGGCGGCGTGGGTGAGCGTTCTCAGCGAATGCTGGCACTTGCATACGAACGAGTCAATGATGCGGCCGAGGCTGGCGCGGCCGCTTCCGTGTGTCTCAGCGCTCCCGCACCAGCTCCACGTAGACGATCTGCGGCGGCGCGCAGAAGCGCACCGGCGGGCTGATCGTGCCGATGCCGTTGGAGACGATCATCGGCACGCCGGTCCCGCCCTCACCGGAGACGGCGCGAGCGGTGTCTCCGGGTCCCTCTGACCCGTCGACCAGGCCACTGCGGAAGCGCTGCCCGTACTCCGACGGCACCTTCCACGCCCAGAGACCGAAGAGCGTCACCTGGCCCCCGTGCGTGTGACCGGCGAGGACGAGGTCGACGCAACGGGCGGGGGGTGAGGATTCCTCGGCGGCGAGCGTCCGCCCGGCCTCGAGGGAAGCGACGAGCCCGCCGGCCGTTGCCGTCTGACCACCTCCGGCCCCGGCCGTCTGCTCGCCGCCGGTGGCCGCCCTGGTCGCTCCTCCCAGCCGCATGAGCTCGGCGTAGTAGTCGGGGTTGTGCGAGACGAGCACCGTGAAGTCGTCTTCGTCGGCCCCGCCAAGGGCCGGGTCGATGAGCTGCTCGTCCTCCCAGACATCGCCCACTCCGCAGAGGCGGACGCGAGCGTTGTCGTCGGAGATCCAGACGCCCCTGTTGTCGAGAAGCGTTATCCCGGCGGCCATCATGGCCTCTCGCGTGCGCCGGGCGCTCTCCCAGTGGTCGTGATTGCCCAGCACGCCATACACGCCGTAGGTGGCTCGCAACCGGGCGAGCTCTTTGAAGCAGGGTTCTATGTACTTGGCGGCGCGGTGGACATAGTCGCCGCCCAGAACGACGATGCTGGGCTTCATGGCGTTGACGCGGTCCACCAACGAGTGCACGCGTCCCGTGCCGAGGAACGGCCCGTGATGGATATCTGAGAGGAATACGATGCGCGTGCCGTCGAAGGCTGCGGGAACGTCCGGGCTGGCGATGCGGTACTCGGCCACGGTGACCGCCCGCGGCTCGACGAACAGCCACACCAGCAGGCCGGCGCAGAGCACGAGGAGCGCCACCAGCCAGCGCCAGCAGTGCGGCCGACGGGGAGCGGGCACCACCGTGTCTTCCGTGCCGGCCGGCTGCTGCCCCCGTGTGCTGTCTGACGCGGGCTGCCGCACCGCGTCGGCGGGTCGCTCTTCTGGGGGCCGCACGTCCACCGTGCGCGTCATACTACCGTAGGCAGCTCCCGGCGCGCAGGAGGACGGCCTAGGTCACGACGGCTGCCCGCGCATCTTCTCGGCGGGACATCCCCCCGCCGGCGCGTCTCGTCATGCGGTCGCTTCTCCGGCCGTTTGGACCACATGTCGAACCGCCTCAGGAAAGACAGTCCGGTGTGTCATGTGAAGTTCATCACAACCTATGTCGATTTCCTCTAGAGTAAAGCACGTCCTTTCCGTTGTAGTAGTTGAAGGCACAGGAGGCCGAGGAAATGAGCGCAACGGACGTAGCAGCACTACGCCCTGTCTCCAGATACCGGTTCGTCGTCCTCGGCGTTGTCTGGACCTCCTATCTGATCGTCTACCTCTCGCGGTTGAGCATAGGGCCGCTGTCGCCCTTCCTCAAAGACGCCTTCGACCTCTCCAATGCGCAGATCGGCTCGCTGATGAGCGCCACTGCGGTCACCTACGCCCCCGCGATGATCGTGGCGGGCCTGCTTGTGGACCGCGTAGGCGTGCGTCGCATCCTTGTCGTGGGCGCCGCGCTGGCGGGGATCTGTGTGGGCCTGCTGTTCCTGGCGCCGTCGTATCCGGTGCTGCTGGCGCTGCTCACACTCTCCGGCTTCGGCTGTGGATGCATCTACCCGTCGGCCGTCAAGGCCATCATGTTGTGGTTCCCGCCCCGCGAGCGTGCCACTGCCCTGGGCCTGAACCAGTCCGCGATCAACGTCAGCGGCATCGCCGGCGCGGCGCTGCTGCCGGCGGTGGCCTTGAGCCTGGGTTGGGAGTACGGCTTCCTGTTCGTGGGCGCGGTGGCTGTGCTCATCGCCGTGGGTTGTGCCCTGCTGTACCGTGATCCCGCTCGGCCGGCCTGCATCGAGGAGGGCGCCTACGCCAGGCTCTCTGCCGAAGAGTCAGAGGAAGAGAGCAACGCCGTGGAGATGGCCGCCGACGCCGCCGAGGTGGGAGACGCCACGGCCGGTCGCGCGGGCTGGCGCCAGATCGGGCAGCTCTTCCGCACCCGCGACATCTGGTTCCTGTGTGCCACCGGCCTCATGCTCGGCGTGGTGGAGTTCTCCGTTCTGGCACATCTCGTGCTGTACCTGAAGGAGTCGCTGGCTTACACCGCCGTGGCGGCTGGGGGCCTTCTGGCCTTCTGTGAAGGCGCCGGCGCGTTCGGCAAACCGGGCAGCGGACTGATCAGCGACCGACTGTTCGGCGGCCGGCGCAAGCCGGTGTTCCTGGGCATGTGCGTTGCGGCCACGGCCGTCTGCGTGGTCTTCGTCTTCCTGGGCGGCAGTGCCGGCTGGGCCATCTACCCGTGTCTTCTGGTGTTCGGCGTGGCTGCTATCGGCTGGGGCGGCCTGTACGGCACCATGGCCGGCGAGATCGCCGGCACCCATCTCGCCGGGCTGGCGGCCGGCCTGTGCTCGGCGATCGTCAACGTCGGCGTGATCGCCGGCCCGCCTCTGTTCGGCCTCCTGGTCGACCGCACCGGCAGCTACACCACTCCGTGGATCCTTATGGCGGCTTGCGGAGGCCTGGCCGTGGTCACGCTGTCGTTGGTGCGGGAGCCGCGCCGCCTCAAGCAGGCGTCAGATGCCGCGCCCCGTACGGCCAAGCCCCAGGTCTCGGGGGCGGGCGCCGCGCGCTGAGTCTGCTGCGCGGTGCCGTCCGGCGGACGGCCCGCCCGGTATCGCGGTGCAGCATCCGGCGCGCAGCCTGATACGCTGCGCGCATGGGCGAGCCCACAGCCTCGACCGGTCGTCTGCGTACCCTGTGGCGACGTCTCACGTATCGTCGCCTGGATCTGGGACCGCTTCTCGACACCTTCCTGGTGTCCGCTGTCGTCTGCCTGCTCACGATCCGGCTCGTGCTGCACCTCACCGGGTACCCACAGCTCGGCAACGACTCGCTGCACATAGCGCACATGCTGTGGGGCGGCCTCGGCATGGCCCTGGCCATCATCGTGCTGTTGGCCTTCCCGACGCGCCTGGCGGCCCAGACGGCCGCTCTCATCGGCGGCTTGGGGTTCGGCGCCTTCATCGACGAGCTGGGCAAGTTCATCACTCAGGACAACGACTATTTCTTCGCGCCGACCATAGGCATCATCTACGTCATCTTCATCGTGATGTATCTGGGCTTCCGTCAGCTCGAGGGCATCGGCAAACCGTCTCCCACGACCGACCTCATCAACGCGGTCGAGATCACCAAGGAGGCGGCCCTACGGTCGATGGACGCCCACGAGCGCGCCCGCGCCCTTGAGCTTCTGAGCCACTGCGACCCTTCGGACCCGCTGGTACGCGGCCTGACCGACGGGCTCCGCGGCTACGAGGCCGTGGAGGCGCTGCGGGCGGGCCCCATCGTGCGCCTCAGGCGCCTCATGGTGGGCACCTACCAGCGGCTCATCACATGGCACTGGTTCGCTGTCACGTTCCTCACCGTCTGCATGGCGATCTCGCTCGTCGGCCTCGGCTACAACATCTACGAGATTCCTCGGTTGTCTGTGGATCAGCTGCGATTCCAGGACTGGGGCCAGCTCCTGTCCTCGATCCTGTCGCAGCTTCTCGTGTTGGCCGGCGTCCTGGCCTACCGGCGCTCACGGCTGCGCGCCTACCGTCTCTTTGACGCCTCCGTGCTCATCGCCATCTTCTTCACCCAGTTCTTCGACTTCCTGCAGAACGAGCTCTGGGCCATCGTCGGTCTGGGTGTCTCGCTCGTGCTTCACGGCGTGCTGCGCTACCTGATCGACCAGGAGGTCGCGCTGCAGGCCGGTGCGGCGGGTTCAGCCGGCGGCGACGGGGAGCCGCCGGTCGAAGACGACTCTGCCGCCGACAGCGCTGCCGGCTGAACGCTCGTGACTCAGGCCGACGGCGCGACGGGGCGAGTGGTGCGCGAGCGCTCGGTCAGGGTCTCGGTGATGGCCTGCGCAAGACGCTGGGGCAGCGTCTGCACGGTCTCGCGCTTGGTACCGTACATGTGGCAGCGGCAGTGCGCCTTGTCGAAGGGCAGGTGACGGGCGTTCGGGGCCACGAGGATGGGCTCATGGCCCGACGCCTCGGCGAGACCCAGCTCGTAGAACACGTTGGCATTCTTGCCGGTGCAGACGGCGATGATGACGTCTGCCTCATCGATGGCCTCGCGCACCTGCTCGATGATCACACCGCCCTTGAAGATGCTGTCGGCGCGGCGCAGCTCGACTCCCGTGAGTTCTGCCGCCAGGGCGATGGCCTGTTGCACCTTGCGATAGACGCTCGGCTTCTCGCCACCGGCCGCTTCGGGGCTGAACGGGGTGAGCAGGAACGCTGTTGCCACCGGGACCTCCTCAGCGGCCGGGTCGTCTGCCTGCACACCGGCCGCTGCCGCGATGATATCGCTCGCGCGGGACGGGGCCTCATCGGTCGGCGAGGTCACCCGCCCGGTCGGGGAAACCACCCGCTCGGTCGGCGTCGAGCGGCCCGACGGCGCGCAGCAGCGCGGCGCCGTGCAGCGCCGCGCCCAGCGCGCCCACCAGCTGCGGCTCGCCCGGGATCACGACCGTGTCGCCGTAGCCCTCCGCGACCAGCTTCCGCATGGCGGGGTTGCGCGCCACGCCGCCGGCGAACAGCAGCGGCCCGGCGGCGCCAGCCCGCTTCAGCATCGCCAGCGAGCGTCGCGCCACGGCCTCATGCAGCCCCAGGGCGATCCGCTCCCTGTCGGCGCCCCGGTGCAGCAAGCCGACCACCTCGCTCTCGGCGAAGACCGTGCACATCGACGAGACGCGTAGGCCCTCGCCGGCACGAAGGGCGGCCGGGCCGAGCTCGTCGAGCGTGAGGCCGAGAGCATCGGCCATCACCTCCAGGAACCTGCCGGTGCCGGCGGCACAGCGATCGTTCATCTCGAAGTCGACGACCTTGCCGCGCGCGTCGAGGGCGATGGCCTTCGTGTCCTGTCCGCCGACGTCGAGGATGGCGCGGCATTCGGGGTGCAGATGTGCCGCGCCCAGCGCGTGCGCGCGGATCTCCGTGAGCACGTGCGCGTTCAGAC
>CAZIGT010000157.1:0-727 GCA_964538465.1 uncultured Thermoleophilia bacterium
CTCAAGAGGCGCCCGCCTCACAGGTCCTCATCGGTAGGTACCGGCGCGCTTCGCCAGTGCCTAGGCCGCGAGTATCTCAGACCTCGGCCGGCCCGTGGATGTCGGCCATGATGTTCTTGCGGTCCACGACCTTCTGCATGCGGGCCGCCCACACGTCGTCGAGCGTGACCTTCTGCACGTCGAACATGCCGGCGACGCCCTTGCGGACACGCTCAGCCTTGCAGTCGTCGCACTCGCAGGGCACCTCGACGTAGTCCTCCGGCTCGGTGTACCGGCTGATGACACCCTCGTAGTTGCGCAGGATCACCTGGTTGGGCGCCTGGCTGAGCAGGTACTGCGGGATGACCGGCGTCTTGCCGCCACCGCCGACGGCGTCGATGATGTACATGGGCACCGCGAAGCCGGTGGTGTGGCCGCGCAGACTCTCGTAGATCTCGATGCCCTTGGAGATCGGCGTGCGGAAGTGGGTGATGCCCATGGCCAGGTCGCACTGGTAGTAGTAGTAGGGCTTCACGCGGATGCGCACCAGGCCCTGCACCAGCTTCTTCATGACGTTGGCGCAGTCGTTGACACCGCGCAGCAGCACGCTCTGGTTGCCGAGGTTGATCCCGGCATCGGCCAGGCGGGCGCAGGCCAGGGTGGACTCGGGGGTGCTCTCCTTGGGGTGGTTGAAGAGCGGGGTGCGGTAGAGCGGGTGGTACTTCTTGAGCATGGCCCCCAGCTCCGG
>CAZIGT010000157.1:737-7299 GCA_964538465.1 uncultured Thermoleophilia bacterium
GTCGGCCGGGGCGCTCGAGGACGGCCGGACCCGGGCCGCGAGCAGCTTGTCCATGCGCCGGCGCATGACCTGCGGAGCGGCGTTGACGCCCTTGAGCAGCACGGTCTGGCTGCCCAGCGGGATGCCCGCGTCGGCCAGCAGCGCCAGGGCCTTCGACGACTCCGGCGTGATCTCGTCGGGGTGGTTGAAGTGCGTGTTGAGGTAGAGCGGGTGGTACTTCTTGAGCATGGCCACCAGCTCCGGCGTGATGCGCTGCGGGCAGACGACCGGCATGCGCGAGCCGATTCGGATGATCTCGATGTGATCGATGGCGCGCACGCGTTTGATGATCTGCTCAAGCTGCTCGTCGCTGAGCACCAGCGGGTCGCCGCCGCTCAGGAGCACGTCGCGGACTTCCTTGTTGCGCTGGATATAGGTGATGGCGTTGTCGATGACCTCGTCGCTGACAATCGACTCGGTGCCGCCGACGATGCGCCGCCGGGTGCAGTGCCGGCAGTACATCGAGCACATCTCGGTGACCACGAAGAGGACGCGGTCGGGATAGCGGTGGGTGATGTTGGGCGTCGGTGAGTCGATGGTCTCGGCGAGCTGGTCCTCCATGTCCTCTTCGCGGACGATCAGCTCGGCGGGCGTGGGGATGCCCTGCATGCGCACCGGGCAGCGGGGATCGTCGGGGTCCATCAGCGAGGCGTAGTAGGGCGTGACGGCCACGCGGAACTTGCCCATGCAGGCCAGCAGATCCTTGCGCTGCTCATCCGTCATGTTGAGCAGCTTGTCGAAGTCCTCGACGCTGGTGAGACGGTTGCGCAGCTGCCAGCGGTAGTCGTTCCACTCCTCGTCGCTGACGCCCTGGAAGAGAGGTATCTCCTTCCAGTTCCTTATGGTCGCCGTCATTGGGTCTCCTTTCCGACCTGAAGGGCGATCTTGGTGACTTGCTCGGCGAGCGCCGCGGCGAGCGGCGGCGCCGAATGCTGAGCGAGCGTCTTCCGCACATGGTCGCCGGCCAGCTCCACCGACTGGAGACGACCCTCGCGCAGCCACTGCTCATACGGAGTGCGGTCGAAGAAGCGGGGGCACCACACGCCGCGCATGTGACGGCGCGTGTGGCGCGCCCCGAGGTAGTTCCCGGCGATGCCGACCTTCTCGATGGTCTCCACGGCCAGCGTCTCGTCGTCGACCGGCACGCCGGCGTGCGTAGCGGCGGCGTACGAGACGATCTCGGTGTCCAGTGCCAGCTCGATGAGTGAAACGGTCGCACCGCCGCTGAGGAGGCCGGCGCCGGCCAGTCCGTCGACGCCGGCCAGATGGCAGGCCAGCGACGCCGCGGTGTTCTCGGCGGAGGCCAGCCAGCCGGGGCCGGCGGCCTGGGTCGCCAGCGCCGTGGCCAGCAGCGGCAGCCCGAACGAGTGTGAGAGGTCGGCGAGCGCCGCCACTATCACCAGGTGGCGATCGTCGAGCGGGGGGCGAGCATATGGCGGCAGGGCCAAGCCGATCGCCGCTCCCGGCACCCGCTCCAGCACCTTCGCGGCAGCCGCCAGGCCGTCGGCCAGGCGGGAGACAAGCGCGTTGGGCGCATCGGTCGTAGCCTCCGTGCCGGCGGAACCCGCCGCATCCGCGCCCGCGCCTTCGGCCGCCGTCGACTGCCCGACCGAGATGGCTATGAGACACGGTACGCCCGCCTGAGCGGCGGTCGTGGCCACATCGAGCGCGGCGGGCGGCGCGGCCAACGTGACGAGCGGCCGCGCCCGCAGCTCCGCGTCGCCGCCGGCAACCAGCTTCGCCATCTCGATGACCGCGTGCGCTTCGGCAGCCGTGAACGCCACCGCGACGATGTGCTTGCCTGTGGCAGCGAAGGCCGTCGCCACACCGAGCGGTCGCGAGATGGCGGGGGACCCGCCGCCAGACGTCACGACTGGCAGCGGCTCGACCGCCGCCACCTGCGGAAGTGCGTCCGCGAGGCGACAGAAGGCCTCTGCGTCCGCCGCCTCCGCAGGTCGCGCCTCGGCGCCGGCTTCGGCGGGCAGGATGCGGCCCGCCAGGCCGCCGGCGATCAGTACCGTGCCCTCGCCGAAGAGGACGTCCTCGCCAGCGCGGGCAGCCATCGTCCAGCCGCCGGGCGCCGTGCGCAGGGCGGCCGTCACCGCATCCGCCCCACCTTCCACGACCGCGTTGAGCTGCCCCAGTACGTCGGCGCGCAGAGTGGCGACCTCACTGTCGGCGAGCAGCCGCAGTCTCATGGGCGCGGCCGGCTCGTGGCGGCTCGGATCACACCCGGCGGGCGCAGATCTGCCGGGGCCTAGGACATCGGTGCTTGCGGCCATAGGCGAAACCTCGTTCCGTGCAACGGTGGTGCCACGCAGAGACGTTCAGACCGGATGGACGGCGTCCGCCAGTAGACCCGGCCACGCAGAGCGTTCGACTGGGTCTACTAGAGACCGCAGGAGCGGTTGATGGTGTCTGTGGACGCCGTCAACACACACCACACTTTATCATCATGCCGCACAGCCATACAATGCCGGAGTGGACATGGCTGCGCGGCTTCTTCGCAGCAAACGCCGCGTTCCGGCACTTGTGAACGAACGCGCAAGCAGCCGGCTGGCCGGCGCCTCACAATATACGCACGCCGGTGTCCGCACACGGCTCAGCCCGACAGGCCCCGCCGCGTTGACGCTGCCGCGCCCGGCAAAGGATAATCGCGGCCGATGCCGCCCACTGCACCGGATGACCATACCCCTCGACGACATCGACCGCACGATCATCGCTCTCTTGCAGCGAGACGGCCGTATGTCCGCACCGGCCATCGCCGAGGCCATTGGCGACATCACTCCCAGGGCGATCAGGTACCGCATCCGTCGCCTTGTTGAGAACAGGGCCATCTTCATCGGCGCCATAGTCTCGGCAGACGCCGTGGGCTACCCCGTCGCCGCCGACATCCTCATCGAAGCTGTCCCCTGGAAGCTCCAGCAGATCGCCGAGAAAATCGCCGCCCTGGACGCGGTCAGCTACGCGGCGAGCTCAGTCCAGGAAGGCCGAATCAGCATCCAAGCCTACGCGCACACCGAGCAAGAGATCGCGGACCTCGCCCGCTCGTTCGCCACGGACTACGACGGGGTCACGCGGGTACAGACGATGGTCCTGCCGCACCTCCTCAAAGACATCACCGGCTGGACCGCGCCGCAAGAGGACTGCCGCCCCGGCGTCGGGGGCCCGCCCCCCGGGCGGGGGCGGGCCTCCGACGCGCTCGCGCTGCCGCGGCGCACCGGCGTCGGCGCGCCGCGCCGCTCACTCGATCTCGTCGGCCTCCAGGAGCCTGCCCTTGCGTCCGCGGCGTCGCACGATCACCAGCACCACTACGCCGACGACGACCACGGCGGCGACGATGACCCCCACGATGAGGCCCACATTCGTGCCGGCAGCCACCACGGCCTGCTTGGGCCGTACGGAGAGGTAGGTCCACGTGCTCCCGATGCTTCCCGTCTTGCCCGGCTGCTTGACCCAGCCCGTCCACTCGGCGCTGTTGTAGACCTCGCGCCCACGCGGGTAGACCAGGATCACGTTCGGCATCTGGTCGTAGAAGATCTCCTGCATCTGATAGATGAGTTCCTTGCGCTTCTGCGGGTCCAGACAGGCCTGCTGCTCCTCGTAGAGGCGGTCGTACTCGGGATTCGACCAGCCGGAGTCGCTCCACGCGTTGATCTGCTCCGTGAGGAACACGGAGAGAAGGAACTGCGGGTCGAAGTCCGCCTCCCAGCCCCAGACGAACAGGTCGTAGTCGGGGCACAGCTTGCCGTTCTTGGTGTTGTAGATGTGGTCCGAGACGTAGGCGTCATCATGCGTCTCGAACTCGATCTGCAGGCCTATGTCTTCCAGCCAGCCGGTGATGAGCTTGCCCGCGCTGGCGTAGGACGGCTCCTCCTGGAGAGACCAGAGGCGCAGGGTTATTGGCTTCCCCTCATACTCACGGATCCCGTCGCCGTCCGTGTCCTTGTACCCCGCATCGTCCAGCATCTGCTTGGCCTTCTCGGGGTCGTAGGTGGTGAGCTCGTTGTTCGGCGGATTCCAGTGGTAGTCGAGCGGTTCGCCCCAGAAGTCGCTGGGCAGCAGGCTCGTGGCCGGGGTCGCCGCGCCGCTGTAGGCCACCTTGGCGATCGTCTCACGGTCGATCGCGACGCTGAGTGCCTTGCGGAACTCCGGATCCAGAAGAGCCGGGTGGCCCATCGACGTTCCCGCATACACGTTGATGCCGAGGTTGCGGATGCTGTCTTCGACGGAGGCGTTGGTCGTGAAGCCCGCCCGGTCCTCGAACGCCTTGTACTGCGCCATGTCGAGGGCCGTGCTCATGTCCAGCACACCGGACCTCAGGTCGGCAGCCAGCGTGTCCTTGTTCGTGTACAGTCGGAAGAGGATCTCGTCGATGTGCGGGGCGCCACCCCAGTACTTCTTATTGGCGACCATGCGCACATAGCCGTTGCGCTTCCACTCGACCACCTGGAAGGGGCCGCTGCCGACGATGGGGGGATCGTTCTTGTAGCTGCCCTGCGCGTCGTCGGGGTCGATCTTGCTCCAGATGTGCTCCGGCAGGATCGAAACCCACATGTAGTGTATGGTGCCCGATGGGCGCGAGCACTCGAACACGGCCGTGTAGTCGTCGGTCGCCGTGACCTTCTTGATGGCCTTCGTGTAGCCAGTGTACGCCGACATCTGGTTGTCGATGATGTAGTTGAAGGTGAATGCCACGTCGTGCGCCGTGAGCGGTTCACCGTCCTGCCACTTCGCATCCTTGCGGATGTGGAACGTCCAGGTCTTGCCGTCGGCAGAGTGCTCCCAGCTCTCCGCCAGGCCGGGTATCGGCTCGAGCGTGTCTGGGTCGTATCTGACCAGCATGTCGTAGTTGAGGTGGAAGATGGCATAGGACGTCGACTGGTAGCCGACGAACGGGTTGAGGTTGTCCGGCGCCTGCGCCCAGCCGACCTGCAGGACGTCCTTCTTGTCCGGCGCGGCCGACTCGCCGTCCGCGCGGGCGGCCGTAGCGGCGACTCCCGCCACGCACGCAAGACAGGCGACGAAGGCCACGAACACGAAGATGCCGTTTCGCACGGACCGGTGTCCGGCGCGATACCTTGTTCTCACTGACATACCCCCTTGTATGCAGCCCTTGAGCCGGACCCCCCGGCTCCGATCAAGCCTGTCCTCGACCACCTTGTGGGACAAGAGCGGTGCTTCCGATGGGGAAACGCAGCTCGTCCTTGTCAGCGGATGCCCGCCAGATGCGCTACGGTGGCAATGGACGCGCCGGCCATCTTCGTGAAGAACGGCCAGGTCAGGTTGCCGACCGTGTCGTCGGAGGTGTGGTAGGTCGGGTTCTGCTTGAGTTCCTGCTCCTCGACCCCGATCGCGTTGTACCGGTACGTCCAGAACGCGGCGTGGTCGCTGTATGACTGCGCGTCGCGGACGATCTTCGGCGCGATCTCGATAGAGTACTCGTTCACGACCTCCGTGAACCGCTTCGCCAGGACCAGGTCGCCGGCGCCCGCGCCAAACGGATCGGCCTTCTTCCTTCCCGTGCGCGTATGGAGCTCCATCGAGGCGTCGCCATCGGGATCCCGGCCGATCATCTCGAGGTTCACCACGGCGACCACTTTCTCTCGGGCCTTGCGGCATTGCCTGGCGTACGCCAAGGCGCCGAGTAGGCCCTGCTCCTCACCGGTCCAGCAGGCGAAGCGGATCGTGCGCCTGAACTTGTGCCAGCTCAGCAGCTTGGCCGCGACCAGCGTCGTCGCCGCCGCCGTCATGTTGTCGTCGGCTCCCGGCGCGTGGACGAAGTCCATGGGCACGACGCCCTCGTAGGCGACGGAGTCGAGGTGCCCGCAGAGGATCACGATCTCGCGCGGTCGAGTAGTCCCGGTGAGCTCACCGATGACCTGGGTGCCGGAGACCCCCGTGCCGCCTCCCCACGATTCCCGATAGGTGTCGTCGACGCCACTCCACCGCTGCAGGGTGACCGCATCAAGCGGCAGCGCCATCATGTACTCACGCGTCCAGTCGACCGCCTTCGTGATCGCGTCCGACCCGAACTGCGTGGAACGCTGCCAGCGACCGTACGGCGTGCCGCTGAAGTCGTAGGCCTGACCGCCGATCGTGGTCGGCGTTTCACCGGTCAGTTCGTTGACGATGCGCAGCAGCTCGGCGCCGGCCGATCCCTCGGCCGTGCTGTTGACGCTGTCACAGATCCTTGCGATGCGGGGATCGCGCTTGACGCGACGGAAGCTCGCGCTCGCCTGGCCCCGCGGGTCCGCGGCCGCGTACAGGGCAGCGCCGGTGAAGAGCGCCGCACCTGCCCAGGCCAGGGCACGGCGCGGTGTCTCGAGCAAGAACGACAAGCTGGATCCTCCTCTTGGGATCTGGATGGCTGACGCCCGCCGGACCGGGCGTCGGTCTGTTGGGCGCTCGCCGATCGACCGCTGCGAGCGGGCCGAGCCCCCCGGTGGTCAAGCCGGGGTGCACGGAGCCGGCGCGGAGCACGACGAGGCAGAGGCCTGCGGGAAGGCGGCGGGGGCTGGTG
>CAZIGT010000158.1:0-7243 GCA_964538465.1 uncultured Thermoleophilia bacterium
CGCCGGCATGAAGCCGGCGGCCCGCCCCGGCACCCGCGATCGCTTCCCCGCGCACGGGTGGGTCGGCGAGCACCGTTGTATGCTGGAGCACGAGCCATGAGCGAAAAGCAGCCAGCCCTCATATTGATCGTCGACGACGACTTCGACTTCCTCGAGATCAACCGCCTGATCCTCGAGAAGGCGGGCTACCGCGTGGCCTGCGCCGGCGATCCCCAGAAGGCGCTGGCTCTCATGGAGCAGGAGACGCCGGACCTGGTGATCACCGACCTCATGATGGCCAGTGTCGACGCCGGCTTCTCGCTCTCCGGCGCCATCAAGTCCGACGAGCGCTACGCGCACATACCGGTGATCCTCTCGACTTCGGTGTCCAGCGCCCTGGGCTTGGACTTCCGGCCGCAGTCGGCCGAAGACCTGGCCGCCATGCAGGTCGACGCCTACTTCGACAAGCCGCTTCAGCCGCAGGCCCTGGTGGAGAAGGTACGCGAGCTCCTCCTGCAGGCACCAAAGGAAGCCGAGCCAGATCCCGCCGATCCCAGCGCCAGCTCCGGCCAGGCGGGCCCGGGGTGAGGACGGACACGGTGTGAGCCCGGCCACCTGGGACAACCCTCTCGTCACCACCATCGGCGAGCGCTGCCGCATGTGCTACGCCTGCATCCGCGAGTGCCCGGCCAAGGCCATCCGCGTCAAGGACGGCCAGGCCGAGGTCATCCAGGAGCGCTGCATAGGGTGCGGCAACTGCGTGCGCATGTGCAGCCAGAACGCCAAGCAGATCCGCGACGAGACCGCCAAGACGCTCGGCATGTTGGCCGGCGACGAGCCGGTCGTCGCGCTCATGGCGCCCAGCTTCCCGGCCGAGTTCACCGACATCGACACGGCGGGGCGCCTGGTGGCCATGATCCGCGCGCTCGGCTTCGCCGCCGTCTACGAGGTCTCGTTCGGGGCGGACTTGGTGGCGCGGGAATACAAGCGGCTGCTGGCGGACAAGCCCGACGGCCGCTACATCGCCACGCCCTGCCCGGCCGTCGTCAGCTACGTGCGCAAGTACTACCCCGGCCTCATGGCCGCCCTGGCGCCGATCGTCTCGCCCATGGTGGCGTCCGCGCGTGTGGCGCGCACCCTCATGGGGCCACAGGCGCGCACGGTGTTCATAGGCCCCTGCATCGCCAAGAAGGGTGAGACGCCGGCGGAGAAGCCGCTCGGCGAGATTGACGCCGTGCTCATCTTCGCCGAGCTGCGCGCCCTGTTCGAGAAGGCTGGCCTGAGGCCTGAGGACTTCGCCGACGACGACGACTTCGACCCGCCGCACGGCGCCGTCGGTGGCGTCTTCCCCATCTCCGGCGGCCTGCTGCAGGCCGCCGGGCTCCAGGAAGACCTCGTCAGCGGCACCCTTGTGGTCGCGGAGGGCCGCGGCGAGTTCACCGAGGCCATCAGCGATTTCGACCGCTTCGATACAGACACGCAGCTGCTCGACATCCTCTCCTGCCAGGGCTGCTCCACGGGCGTGGGCATCACGAGCCACGATACCGCGCTTCAGCGCCGCGGCCACATCAGCCGCTACACCAAGAGCCGTCTCGAAAAGTTCGACCCCGCCATCTGGCAAGCCGCGATGGAGCAGTTCTCCACGCTCGACCTCTCGCGCGACTTCGAACCCGCGGAGCAGTCCCTGGGTGCGCCGCCCACCGAAGAGGAGCTCGGCGAGATCCTCGAACGCATGGGCAAGCACGACGAGTCGGACTACCTGGACTGCGGCGCCTGCGGCTACGACACCTGCGTTGACCACGCCCGGGCCGTCTACGCCGGCCTCGCCGACAGCGACATGTGCCTGCCGTACACCATCGAGCAGCTCCGTTCGGCCTTCACCGAGCTGGAGGAGTCACACCGCTCGCTCGATTCGGCCAGGGAGGCGCTGGTCAAGAGCGAGAAGCTCGCCAGCATGGGGCAACTGGCGGCCGGCATAGCCCACGAGGTGAACAACCCGCTCGGCATCCTCCTGTTGCAGGCCAACATCCTGCTCGAGGAGTGCGAGAAGGATGCCGAGATGCACGACGACCTCGAGTTGATCGTCGACCAGGCCAACCGCTGCAAGCGCATCATCTCCGGCCTGCTCAACTTCGCCCGTCAAAGCCGCGTGGTACGCCAGCCCACCGACCTGCCGGCCCTGGTCGAGGCCACCATCCGCACGCTGCCGGCGGAGGAGGGTGTCCAGCTCGCCGTCGAGAACCACATGGCCGACCCCATCGCCGAGCTCGACAAGGACCAGATCGTCCAGGTGCTCGTCAATCTGCTCAGCAACGCCCAGCACGCCATGCCGGAAGGCGGTCGCGCCATCGTCGCCCTTAGCGACCAGCCAGAAGAGGTCACCATCACGATCTCGGACACAGGCTACGGTATCCCGGCGGAGAACATGAAGAAGCTCTTCGACCCGTTCTTCACCACCAAGCAGGTCGGCATGGGCACCGGGCTGGGCCTCGCAGTCACGCACGGGATCGTCAAGATGCATCGCGGACAGATCAGCGTGGAGTCGAACGCCGACCCGGCCACCGGCCCCACGGGCACCGTGTTCACCATCCGGCTGCCCCGGCACGAGGGCGGCCAGGTGCTCGGCGCGACGGGGCCCGTCGTGTCGGCGCAGGACTAGCGGGGCCGGGCGCAGAACCCACATGACCATGGACGGGGCACTGCACCAGACGATCCGGATGGCCATGGTCGATGACGAGGAGCCGCTCTGCCTGGGCGTGCGTCGCATCATCGGCAAGTACCACACCAACGTGCCGGACGTGGACGTGGACGTGGACTACGGCTTCACCTACTTCACGACCGGAGAGGACCTGCTCGAGGCCATCAAGTCCGGGCAGGACTTCGACCTGCTGCTCCTCGACCTCAAGCTTCCGGGAATCAGCGGTCTCGACGTGCTCACGGCGCTCAACGAGATGGAACACAGCATCCTGACCATCATGATCACCGCCTATGCCACGTTCGAGACCGCCGTCCAGGCGACCAAGCTGGGCGCCTACGACTTCTTGCCCAAGCCGTTCACACCCGACGAGCTGCGCTACGCGGTGCGCAAGGCGACCAGCCAGTTCGTGCTCAGCCGTGAGGCGCGCAAGCTGGCCGAAGAGAAGCGTCAGGTACGTTTCAACTTCATCAGCGTCCTGGCTCACGAGCTCAAGGCTCCCCTCAACGCCATAGAGGGCTACCTGAACATCCTCCGCACCGACGAGACGCCCGAGCACATGGCGATGATCGAGCGCAGCCTGCTGCGCTTGGAGGGCATGAAGAAGCTCATCTTCGACCTGCTCGACCTCACGCGCATAGAGAGCGGCCAGAAGCAGCGCAGCTTCACCGAGGTCGATGTAGCCATGCTGGCCGCCCACGCCGTCGAGCTGCTCAATGTGGAGGCTGCCTCGCGGTCCATCGACATCGAGCTGCAGACCGACGGCCCCGTCACCATGATCGCCGACCCCAGCGAGATCGAGATCATCCTCAACAACCTGATCTCCAACGCGGTCAAGTACAACCGCGACGGCGGCTCGGTATGGGTGCGCCTCCGACGCGACGGCGACGAGATAGTCCTCGAGGTCGAAGACACCGGCATAGGCCTCACGCCGGAAGAGGCCGCCAAGCTCTTCAACGAGTTCACGCGCATCAAGAACGAGGACACGGTGAAGATCCTGGGCAGCGGCCTCGGCCTGAGTACCGTGCACAAGCTCGCCCAGCTCTACAACGGCGACGCCGCGGTGAAGAGCGAGAGGCACGTGGGCAGCACCTTCACGGTGACGCTGCGCGATGCCGAGCTGCCCGGCGCCGGTGACCAGCCGGACGCCGCGATGGCTACGCCTCCCGTCTCACCACCCAGCGCCAGCATCTAAGCCGCGGCCCCACTGCCAGCATCCAGGCCGCGGAGCGGCCGCAGCGCTCGCCGCCCGGCCGCATGCCCGCGGGAAGCTGTTCGCGGATTCACAGTCATTGTCGCCCATGCCTCAATCCGTTACCCTTCAAGCGACCTTTCGGCAGCCGCGCGGCTCCGCAGAGAGGCGCGGCTCCGTCCACTCCAGTGGAAGCCTGAACAAGAGAGGGGAGTGCGGTGTCCAAGATCCTTATCGTAGACGACGACCCCGATATCGTGGAGGCGGGTCGTCTCGTTCTCGAGAGAGAGGGGCACGAGGTGGGCAGCGGCGCCAACTACGCCGAGGGCATGCGCCAGCTCGAGGCGTTCAAGCCGGACCTGCTCATCCTCGACGTCATGATGGAGGAACCGGACGACGGCCTCCGCTTCGCCCGCGAGATGCGGCGCAAGGGCTACGGCATCCCCATCCTCATGCTCACCAGCGTCAACGCCGCCATGGGGCTCAGCATCGGCAAGGACGACGAGGTGGTCCCGGTCGACGAGTTCCAGGAGAAGCCGGTCGACCCAGCCAACCTGGTCGACAAGGTCCAGCGGCTGCTGCAGAAGTGAGAGGGTGAACATGTCGACGACCGAACGCGATCGGCTGCGTGACGAAGTCACGGCGCTGGCCGACAGGCTGGGCCGCAACCGCAGCTCCCTCATCCCCATCCTGCAGGACGTCAAGAAGAACCACGGCGGCTTCGACAGCCAGGCCATGCAGCTCATCGCCGACGTGCTGGGCATCCACCCTGTGGAGGTCTACAGCACGGCTACGTTCTATGCGTTCCTGCACCCCGAGAACCAGGGCGAGTACGTCGTCCGCCTCTGCCGCACACTCTCCTGCGAGCTGCAGGGCAAGCAGGCCGTCGCCGACGCCCTCAAGACAGAGCTCGGCATCGATTTCGACGAGACCACCGCCGATGGCCAGTTCACCCTCGAGTGGGCCAACTGCATGGGCATGTGCGACCAGGGGCCGGCGCTGCTGGTCAATGACAAGGTGTACACGGCCGTGACCGCAGACAAGGTCCCCGGGATCATCAGCGAGTGCCGCGCCTGCGCGGTCGGCGAAGGGGCCAGCTGTCCACAGGAGCGGATCGTATGAACATCGTGACGCAGGGCAACGAGCGCCCCTTCCAGAGCATCCCACAGGCTGCCGGCCTCAAGGCCGCGCTCGCCATGTCCCGGGTCGACATCATCGACATGATCTCGGCCTCCAAGCTCAAGGGCCGCGGCGGCGCCGGCTTCCCCACAGGCATGAAGTGGAACTTCGCTGCCGCCGAGCAGCGCACGCCGAAGTACGTGATCTGCAACGCCGACGAGGGCGAGCCGGGCACGTTCAAGGACCGGGTCATCCTCACCGACTACCCGGACCTCGTCTTCGAGGGCATGACGATCGGTGCCCGCGCCATGGGCGCGAGCTTCGGGATCGTCTACCTGCGGGGCGAGTACACGTACCTCCGCTCGCACCTCAACAGCGTCATCAAGGCCCGCCGCCAGGCCGGCATGCTCGGCAAGAACATCGGGGGCATAGACGGCTTCGACTTCGACATCATCGTGGGCCTCGGCGCCGGCGCGTACGTGTGCGGCGAAGAGACCGCGCTCATTGAGTCCCTCGAGGGCTTCCGCGGCGAGCCGCGTAACCGGCCGCCGTTCCCGGTGGTCAACGGCTTCCTCGGCCGCCCGTCGGTGGTCAACAACGTGGAGACGCTGGCCTGGGCCGCCTGCATCATGTCCAAGGGCGTCGACTGGTTCACCGCCATCGGCACGGACAAGAGCACCGGCCAGAAGCTGTTCAGCGTCTCGGGCGACTGTGAAAAGCCGGGCGTCTACGAGTTCCCCTGGGGCATCACCGTGGCCGACCTGCTCAAGGAGGTCGGCGGCTCAGACGCCAAAGCCGTGCAGATCGGCGGCGCCTCCGGCCGCTGCGTGCCGGCCGGCGAGTTCGGCCACCGGCTGGCCTTCGAGGACATCCCCACCGGTGGCTCGGTCATCGTCATCGGACCGCAGCGGGACATGCTGGACGTGGCACACAACTTCCTCGACTTCTTCGTGGACGAGTCGTGTGGCCAGTGCACTCCCTGCCGGCTGGGCAACGCCAAGCTTCTGGAGTGCGTCGAGATGCTCCAAGCCGGAACGTGCAGCCCAGAGTACCTCGAGGAAGTCAAGGGCCTCTGCGAGACCATGCAGGTGGCCTCCAAGTGCGGCCTTGGCCAGACTAGCCAGGTGGCGTTCCTGTCCATACTCGAGCACTTCGGCGACGAAGTCCTGAGCCGCGCCCCCAGCGCCTGACAGCAGCGGAGAAGCGAGCATGACTGAGAACACCTTCGTCGAGGCGCACCGCGCTCCGGTCAGCCAGCAGGCTCAACCGGTGAGCGTCGCCGACAGCCCGCAGGCCATCGGCGCCACCGTCAGTGTGACCATCGACGGCATAGAGACGAAAGTCCCCTTCGGCAGCACCATCCTTGATGCGGCCAAGAGCCTCGGCATCCGCATCCCCACGCTCTGCCATCACCCTGACCTCGGCATGGCCGGCGTCTGCCGTATCTGTCTGGTCGAGGTCGAGGGCCAGCGGACGCTGCAGGCTGCCTGCGCCTATCCCATCACCGGACCTCTCACGGTCAACACCCATTCGCGCCGCGTGCGCGTGGCCCGTCGTCACGTGCTCGACCTGCTGCTCAGCGAGCACTACGGTGACTGCTACAGCTGCGTGCGCAACGGCAACTGCGAGCTGCAGAGCCTGGCAGAGGAGTACGGCGTCGACGAGTTCCGTTTCGGCCATCCCGAGGAGTCCAAGTTCCCGCTCGACGATTCCAGCTACTCGGTGATGCGGGACATGGACAAGTGCATCCGCTGCCGGCGCTGCGTGCGCACCTGCATCGATCTGCAGGAGGTCGGCGTCTACGAGGCGGTCAACCGCAGCGACAAGGTCGAGATCCAGACCTTCCTGAACAAGCCGCTGCTCGACGTGGTCTGCATCAACTGCGGGCAGTGCATCAACCGCTGCCCCACCGGCGCCCTCTACGCCAAGGACGAGACCGAGGCCGTGTGGAAGGCCATCGACGACCCCACCAAGACGGTCGTCATCCAGACGGCGCCGGCGCCGCGTTCGGCCATGGGCGAGCTCTTCGGCCTCGAGGCCGGCACGCCCGTCACCTTCGAGATGAACACGGCGCTCAAGCGCATCGGCTTCGACTACGTCTTCGACACCAACTTCACGGCCGACCTCACCATCATCGAGGAAGGCACCGAGCTCATCACGCGGCTGTACAAGGCACTGGTCGCGGGCGACAAGGACGTGGCCCTGCCGCAGTTCACGAGCTGCTCGCCCGGCTGGGTCAAGTACCTCGAGCACTTCTA
>CAZIGT010000159.1:0-7166 GCA_964538465.1 uncultured Thermoleophilia bacterium
CGCAACGTCGCGCGGCGCGCACGCGCCAGGATTGGGCGGCGCGTGGCCTACACGTGCCGCCCTTTATGATCACGAGCATCACCCGGCGCTGCAACCTGGCCTGCAAGGGGTGCTACGCGCGCGCGCACCACCGTGAGGCCGAGCCGCTCGCCGGTGGCCCCCCAGCCGTCGAACTCGGCCGGCGCCACGTAGCGCGCCACCGGCGCGCAGCCGGCCGCCGGCCGCAGGTACTGCCCTATCGTCACGATATCTACGCCGGCGGCGACGCAGTCGCCGAGCACGGCCTCGACCTCGTCGTCCGCTTCGCCCAGGCCTAGCATGAGGCCGGTCTTGACGAGCGGCCGGGCCGGGCCCCCAGCGGCCGAGGGTCGCCCCGTCTCGGAGCTCGCGCTCCCGCCGGGTACGTCTGTGCTCGACGCGCTCACTCTGCGCGCCCAGCCGGCGGCACGATGCAGCAGTTCGAGCGAGCGAGCGTACCCGGCCTGCGGCCGCACACCCGCGTACAGCCGCGGCACGGTCTCGAGGTTGTGGTTGAACACGTGCGGCGCGGCGGCCAGGACCGCGTCGAGAGCCGCCGTGGAGCCGCCGAAGTCCGGGGTGAGCACCTCGACGGTGGCCTGTGGCAGAGCGGCGCGGGTCTCGCGGATCACATCCGCGAACAGCGCCGCGCCGCCGTCCGGCAGGTCGTCGCGGGTGACGCTGGTGACCACCACGTGGCGCAGGCCGAGCCTGGCCGCCGCCTGCGCCACCCGCCGCGGCTCGTCCTCGTCGACCGCGCCAGACCAGGCGCCGTGCGTCACCGAACAGAAGCGGCAGTCGCGCGTGCAGGCGTCGCCCAAGATGAGGAACGTCGCCGTGCCCGAGGCGAAGCATTCGCCCTTGTTGGGGCAGCGCGCCTCGTCGCACACGGTGTGCAGGCGCAGCTCGTCCAGCAGCCCGGCCGTGGCCCGGAACGCCCGCGCCGGCGGAACCTTGACTTTCAGCCACGGCGGCTTGCGGCCCGCCGGGCCTGCGTCACGCTGCCGCTCAAGCTGGCGAGGGCCGCCCTGCCCCCTTGGCGCGCCGTCTGTCGTGCCCACCTCGCCCATTCCGCCGGGGCGGTCTGGCCCGCCGCCGGCGACCTCTGGAGCCGGCCCGCTCACAGGCTGTGCATGCCGCGACCGGCCGCGCCAAGAGCGGCCTCGCCGGTCGCCTCCGAGAGCGTGGGGTGAGCGTGGATGGTGTTCACGATCGCCGCCAGAGGCAGACGAGCCGAGGCCGCCAGGGCGACCTCATGGATCAGCTCGGTGACCCGCGGCCCCATCATAGAGGCGCCGAGCACCACGTCCGTCTCGGCGTCGCACACGATGCGCACGAAGCCGTCCGCCTCGTCGTCGACGACCGCGCGCGAGTTGCCGTTGAAGCGCACGTGGGCGACCTTGACGGCGATGCCCTCCCCGGCCGCGCGGTCCTCCGTGAGACCGCAGCTGGCCACCTCCGGGTGCGTGAAGACGCAGTTGGGCACCACCCGGCGGTCGACCTCGAGATGCGACCCTGTGACCGCGTTCTCAGCCGCGATCTGCCCCTCGTGATAGGCCCAGTGCGCCAGCAGCGGCGGGCCGGCCACGTCGCCCGCCGCGAACACGCCGTCCACGACCGTGCGCAGCGTCTCATCGACGGCCACGAAGCCCTGCTCGTCGATCGTCACGCCGGCCTCTTCGAAGCCCATGCCGCGGGCCACCGGCCGGCGACCTACGCTCTGCAACACGAGGTCGGCCTCGACGTCGACGCCGCCGGCGAGGTGCAGCACCACGCCGCCGGCCTGCGCCTCGGCGCTCTCCACGGCCACCTTCACGTGCGCGGCGATGCCCTGCTTCTTGAACGCCCGCTGCAGCGACTGGCCGACGCGCTTGTCCTCGCCCGGCAGCAGCTGCTCCAGCAGTTCGACCACGGTGACCTGCGAACCGAGCTCGGCGAAGACGGCGGCGAACTCGCAGCCGATCACGCCGCCGCCGATGATGGCCAGCCGCGGCGGTACCTTCTCGACGACGAGCATCTCGTCGCTGGTGACGACGCGTGGATCATGCGGCAGGAACGGTAGCCGCACCGGCTCAGAGCCGGTGGCGAGGATGACGGCGTCGCCCTCGATGAGGGTGCCGTCGTCGAGTTCCACGGCGCGCGGCGAAGCCAGCCGCCCGCGCGCCGCCACGACCTCGACCTTGCGCGTCTTGAGCATCTGCTCGACGCCGCTCCGGAGCTGGACGGTCGCGGCCTCCTTGCGTGCCATGAGCGCCGCGAAATCCACACTCACCTCGGGCACGACGATGCCGAACGAAGCCCCGTCACGCGCGTGCCGCAGACGCTCCACGCTGGCCCCCAGGGACTTCGTCGGTATGCAGCCGCGGTTGAGGCAGGTGCCGCCGATCTCGCGGCCCTCCACCACGGTCACGGCCGCGCCGAGCTGCGCCGCCCGCAGGGCCGCCACATAGCCGGCGGGACCGCCGCCGAGCACGATCACCTTCATCCTCGTCACCACCTCATCGTGTGCGCACGCCACTCGCCCGTGGCGACCGTTCGCCGCATTCATACATGGCCGTGGCTCGGCGGTCCTTCCCCGCCGTTTTCGGCTCGTCAGGCGAGCCGCAGCCTGAGGGCGTCGACGAAGCCGAGCCAAAGCTCGTCGGGGTCGACGACCTCCCCGGCGGCCTGCAGCCCGTCTCCTCGCCACGGCTCGCCCACAAGCCGCTCCACTGCCTCGGTGAGCTCGCGCGGCGGGCGACGCTCCAGCACACTGCCGTGCACCAGCGTTGCCCTATTGCGCCTCACCTGAGCCACCGCGACCACCTTGCCGACGGCCACGTGTAGGTCGTGCCTCAGGCTCGTCGCGAAGCACAGGGCCGAGCGGCGGTACGGCTCCTCACGCTCCCCTGCAAGCGGAACGCCGCACGCCCTGAGCGCGTCCGCCATGGCCGCCGAGACGACCTCGTAGGCGGCGCCGATGGAGCACCCCGACCTGTCGCTCGCCGCCGGCGGGAAGGCCGCAGCGAACGACCACTCGAAGTCCGCGCCGTGCAGCACGGCCCGCCCGCCTGACGGCCGACGGGCCACGTCGAACGGCAGGCCTGTGATGGCGGCCTCCGCCACCGGGACGCCGCCGTGGGCCATTCTCTCGTGCAGCGCCGAGCGGACACTGGGCGCCGTCAGCGCGGCCATCCGCTCCGCCCCAGCCCGCGCAACGGTCTCCGCGGCCTCCGCCGCTGCAGCCGCCTCCGCGGTGCCGGCGGTCTCCGCGGTCGCCGCCGGCAGCCGCTGGAACTTGCCCAGCGACAACGTCGGCGGCGACCAGCGGTACCTTCTCACGGTGACCCGCCGCGCGTCGCTCAGAAGGCCGTCGTCGACGGCCATCTGCACCGCACCGGGTGCAGTCAGATCGGGCAGCGCATAGAGCTGCAGGCCTACTCCATCTCCTGCCGCAGTACAGGCTGGCGCACCGCACGCACCTCGTCGAGGCGCCGCACCGGCATGGTCCGCGGCGCCTCCTTCAGCAATTCAGGCTCCGTGCGCGCCTCTTCCACGATGCTGCGGAACGCCGCGATGAGGGCGTCCAGCGCCTCCCGGCTCTCCGTCTCCGTGGGCTCGACCATGAGCGCCTCAGAGACGATGAGCGGGAAGTACGTCGGCGGCGGATGCATACCGTAGTCGAGCAGCCGCTTGGCCACGTCCAGCGTCTTGACGCCGTACTCCTTGAGCGAGTCGCCACTGGCCACGAACTCGTGCATGCAGCGCCGGTCGTAGGGCAGCTCGAACAGGTCGCGGACCCCCTCGAGCACGTAGTTGGCGTTCAGCACCGCCATGTCGCTGACGCGCTTGAGACCCTCCCCGCCGAGAGCACGGATGTACGTATACGCGCGCACCAGCACGCCGAAGTTGCCGTAGAAGGTGCGCATCTTGCCTATGGACTGCGGCCGCGCGTAGTCGAGCCGCAGGCTGACCGCGCAGCACTCGTCGTCGTGGCCTTCGTGCGACTCGTCGGAGTCGCAGACCACGTCTTCCACGATCACGGGCACCGGCAGGAACGGCTCCAGCGCGGCGCTCACGGCCACCGGCCCGGCGCCGGGCCCGCCGCCGCCGTGCGGCGTGCCGAAGGTCTTGTGCAGGGTGAAGTGCACGTGCGGCCCATGATGGCGTTGGTGGTCGCGCCGTCGTAGTACAGCAGCCCGCCGGCCTTGTGGACGATGTCGGCGATATCGACGATGTGTTCGTCGAACAGGCCCAGCGTGTTGGGATTCGTGAGCATGAGGCCGG
Source organism: uncultured Thermoleophilia bacterium (assembly GCA_964538465.1). Lineage (GTDB taxonomy): Bacteria > Actinomycetota > Thermoleophilia > UBA2241 > UBA2241 > UBA6103. Next base: position 4,285 of record CAZIGT010000159.1, read on the forward strand.
CAGTGTCGTCGTCCACGACGGCGCGCAGCGCCTCGATGTCGACACCGCCACGGGCGTCGCTCTTGACCGCCACCGGCTTGAACCCCGCCAGCATCACGCTGGCCGGGTTAGTGCCGTGCGCGCTGTCCGGGATGACGATCTTCCCCGGCGCGCGCCCCTGCGCGGCGTGGTAGGCGCGGATCAGCAGCAGGCCGGTCAGCTCGCCGTGGGCGCCGGCCGCCGGCTGCAGCGTGACCGCGTCAAGGCCGGCGATCTCGGCAAGCCAGTACTCCAGCCGCTTCATGAGCGCCAGAGCACCCTGCACGCTCTCGTCCGACTGGTACGGATGGAGTCCGGCGAAGCCCTCGAGCAGGCACGCCCACTCGTCGATCTTGGGGTTGTACTTCATGGTGCACGAACCCAGCGGGTAGGGTCCCGTGTCCACGCCGAAGTTGAGTGTGGAGAGCATGGTGTAGTGGCGCACCAGGTCCACCTCGGCCACCTCCGGCAGTCGAGCCGGCGTGGTGCGCTGCCGGTCGGCCGGGATGAGATCGTCGAGGGGCCGCTCAGGTACGTCGCAGGAGGGCAGCGACGAAGCACGCCTGCCCGGCCGCGACGCCTCGAAGATCGTCTGCCGCTCGCCTGTCTGCGGGCCGCCGTTCACGGCGCTCATGCCGCACCTCCCGCGCCGTCGACGGCATCCGCGGCGTCGCGGCACTCCGCGAGGTAGTCGCCGAGCGCCTCGACGAAGTCGTCCATCTCCTCGCGCGTGCGCTTCTCGGTGACGGCGATCAACAACACGTCGTCGAGGCCGGGGTAGAAGCGACCCACGTCCACGCCCGCGAGGAAGCCGTCGCACTCGAGCGCCGTGATGACGTCGTCGGCCGCCACCGGCAGCCGTACGGCGAACTCGCGGAACACGGCACCCGCGGTGAACGGCTCGACGCCCGGCAGCGTGAGCAGCCGCTCGCGCAGGTAGTCTGCTTTGCGGGCGCAGAGCAGGCCCAGCTCCGGCAGGCCCTGCTTGCCCAACCAGCCGAGGTAGACCAGCGCGCCGAGCGCGCACAGTGCCTGGTTCGAGCAGATGTTGGAGGTGGCGCGCTCGCGGCGTATGTGCTGCTCACGCGTCTGGAACGTGAGCACGAAGCCGCGCTTACCCTCCGCGTCCAGCGTGGCGCCCACGATGCGGCCCGGCATCTGCCGGATGAGCTCCTTGCGGGCCGCCATGAAGCCCAGGTGCGGCCCGCCGAAGCTCATCGCCTGGCCGAGCGTCTGGGCGTCTCCCACGGCCACGTCGGCGCCGTAGGCGCCCGGGGCCTGCAGCACGCCCAGGGAGATCGGGTCGACCACGGCCACGAACAGGGCGCCGGCCTCGTGCGCGATCTCAGCGACCTGCTGCATCTGCTCCAGGCCGCCGAAGAAGTTCGGCGTCTGGACGATGACGGCGGCCGTCTTGTCGCTCACCGCGGCGCGCAGCTTCTCGAGCGGCGTGAGGCCGTCTTCGCAGGCCACCTCGACGACGAACTCGCCGCAGGCACGGTCGCCGCAGCCGGCGGTTTCGGTGCGGAGCACCTGCCGGTACTCCGGGTGCACGCCCTCCGAAACCACGATTCGGTCGCGCTTCTTCGCGGCCGTGGCCATGAAGGCCGCTTCGGCGACCGCCGTGCCGCCGTCGTAGAGCGAGGCGTTGCTCACGTCCAGGCCGGTGAGCTCGCAGATGGCGGTCTGGTACTCGAAGATGGCCTGCAGACCGCCCTGGCTGCGCTCCGGCTGATAGGGCGTGTACGCCGTGAGGAACTCCGAGCGCGACACGATGGCGTTGACCACGGCCGGCACGTAGTGGTCGTAGACGCCGGCACCGAGGAAGCCGACGAACTGGCTGGCCGGCTCATTCACGTCGGCCAGCATGCCGAGCTCGGCGGCGAGCTCCGGCTCGGAGAGGCCGGCCGGCAGGTCCAGCGGCCGGTCCAGTCGGACCCGTTCGGGGATGTCCGCGAACAGGTCGTCGACGGACGCCACGCCGACAGCGGCCAGCATGGCACGCACGTCTTCTTCGGAATGAGGCACGTAGTCCGTGGCTACTCCTTTCGCCGTCGCCGGCCGCGCGGCCGGCGATCCGCCCGATCAGGCCTCAGCCAGGAACTGCTTGTAGGCCTCCACATCCATGAGTGCGTCGAGCTCCGATGCGTCTGCCATGCGCACGCGCACCAGCCAGCCGCCGCCGTACGGGTCGCTGTTGATCGTCTGCGGCTCGTCGATGAGGGCCTCGTTGCGGGCCACGATCTCGCCGCCGATGGGCGCGTAGACCTGGCTGACAGCCTTCACCGATTCCAGCTCGCCGTACGTGTCGCCGCTGGTGACGGGGCCGCCTTCCGGCAGGTCCACATAGACGATCTCGCCGAGGGCGTCCTGCGCATACCAGGTGATGCCGAACACGGCCTCGTCACCCTCCACACGCACCCAGTCGTGCTCCTTGTAGTACTTGAGATCAGCGGGATAGCTTTCCTCGGCCATCGTTCCTCCTCGCCTGCTCGGCGCCCCACCTGGCATTGTCACAAAGACAAAGGACAGGGCGATGACAAACTCATCACCCTGTCCCGCAACTGCCGCGTGAGCCGCTAGCGGCCCACGCCCTGCTTTCAGGGGCCCGTCCTACCGCGCTCCGTTTGCCTGAGAGTTTCGGCAGCTGCACCGCCTTGCCCCTTCGGCGCCCGCCGGCTTCGCCGGCAGAGCTCTCGCGCGACACTCATCCGGGCGCGTCGCTTTCGCGACAGAGTCCATTTTTAGCACCGCCCGGCGCGCACGGTCAACGCGCGGGCGTCACGAGCTCCTCCCGTGGGGGCCTTGCTCGTCCCGGCGAGCCGGCTCTCTGTGACGCCGGCGGGTCGAGAAGGGGGGCCGGG
>CAZIGT010000160.1:0-7111 GCA_964538465.1 uncultured Thermoleophilia bacterium
GTTGGCTTGGCCTCGGACGGGCGGGGCCGGGCGCCGCGCCGCCGTGTCTGGGTGCGGGCCGGCCGCTACGGCCGCCGGCCCGCCCCCGTCGGGCCGACCTGGGAGAGCCGAGCGACATGACGGCACAGCTTCGCGGCAGCGCCGCACGCCAGCGCGGACAGGCGCGTGGCTCCATCACACGGCAGCGCGGGCAGGCGCGCCGCTCCACCAGACGGCCGTGCGGGCGCGCCTGCGTCGCGGGTGTGCGGCAGTGATCGCGCACGACGTGCTCATCGTGGGCGCCGGTCTGGCCGGCATGCGGGCGGCCATAGCCGCCCACGACGCCGGCGCCGACGTCGCCCTTGTCAGCAAGGTCCACCCGGTCCGCAGCCATACCTGCTGTGCCCAGGGCGGCATCAACGCGGCCCTGGGCGACGACGATTCGTGGGAAGCCCACACGTTCGATACCGTCAAGGGAGCGGACTACCTGGGCGACCAGGACGCGATAGAGGTCATGTGCAAGGCGGCGCCGGCAGACATCCGCGCCCTCGAGCACATGGGCTGCCCCTTCAGCCGCTTCGAGAGCGGCCGCATAGCGCAGCGGCCGTTCGGCGGCGCCGGCTTCCCCCGCACCGCCTACTCCGCCGCCATCAGCGGCTTCGTGCTGCTGCACACCATGTACGAGCAGGTCTTGCGTCGTGGTATCCGCATGTACCAGGAGTGGTACGTCAGCCGTCTCATCATCGACGATGGCATCGTTCGTGGCGTGGTCGCCTTCGACCTGCTCACCGGTCACGCGCAGGCTCTCGCGGCCAAGGCGGTCGTGCTGGCCACGGGGCCGGCCAGCCGCATCTACCAGAACTCGTCGAACTCGGTCGACTGCACCGGCGACGGCATGGGCATGGCGTACCGGGCCGGCCTCCCTCTCCAGGACATGGAATTCGTGCAGTTCCACCCCACCGGGCTGCGCAACGGGGTGCTGATCACCGAGGGCTGTCGCGGCGAGGGCGGCGTGCTGCTCAACAGCGAGGGCGAGCGCTTCATGGCCAAGTACGCCCCCAACAAGATGGAGCTGGCCAGTCGCGACGTGGTGTCGCGCGCCGAGGCCACCGAGATCGCCGAAGGGCGCGGCATAGACGGCTTCATCATGCTGGACCTGCGGCCCATCGGCATCGAACGCATCAAGAACAACCTGCTGCAGGTGCGTGAGCTCTCCATAGACATCGCCGGCGTGGATCCATGCGAGGCGCCGATTCCCATCAAGCCCACGCCGCACTACTTCATGGGCGGGGTCAAAGTGGATGTGGACGGCGGCTCACCGGCGGCCCAGGGGTTGTACGCCGCCGGCGAGGTCAGCTGCGTCAGCGTGCACGGCGCCAACCGCCTGGGCGGCAACTCGCTGCTCGACGCGGTGGTGTTCGGCCGCCGGGCCGGAGAGTCTGCGGCGGCCTACGCCGAAGGGCACGAGCAGCTGCCGCTGCCGGAGAGCGCCGTGCGTGACCACCAGGCGGAGGTGGAGGCGCTCGCCGCGCGGCCCGCCGGCGGCGAGCGTCAGGCCGTCATCCGCGAGGAGCTTCAGCAGCTCATGAACGCCAAGGTCGCCATCTGGCGCGAGAAGGGCGCACTCACCGAGGCTCTCGAGCAGGTGCGCGCCCTCAAGGAGCGCTACGGCAAGGTCTCCCTCGGCCACAACGGCGCGGTCTTCAACACTGAGCTGCCGCAGGTGCTGGAGACCGCCAATCTGCTGGACATCGCCGAGTGCGTCACACTGGGGGCGCTCAACCGCGAGGAGAGCCGCGGCAGCCACGCGCGGACCGACTTCCCCGAGCGCGACGACCAAGCCTGGATGAAGCACAGCGTGTTCACCCGCGGCGAAGACGGGCCGGTATGCAGCTACGCGCCGGTCACCGTCACGCGGTATCAGCCGGAAGTGAGGAGCTACTGATGGCCGGCAGAGGGAGCACGGCAGACGGCGCGGCCGCCGTGCGCGCCACGCTCGAGGTCTTGCGCTACGACCCAGAGAAGGACGGGGCGCCGGCGGACGCTGCGGCCACCGGCGCCCGCCTGCAGCGCTACGAGGTCGAGCTGCCGGCCGGGTCCACCGTGCTCGAAGCGCTCATGCACGTCCAGGACCACATCGACGGCTCACTGGCCTTCCGTCGTAGCTGCCGGCACGGCATCTGCGGCTCCTGCGGTATGCGCGTCAACGGCTGTGCCCGCCTGGCCTGCACCACGCAGCTTTCGTTGGCCGTGGCCGAGGCGGAGCGCCGGGCGGCGCGCGCCGCGCTCGCGCAGGGTGTGACCGATCCCGCCGCGGCTGCCGCGTCCACCCCTGCTGCGGGTGCCGCGTCCTCAGCCGACCCCGCCATGCCGCTCGTACGCATCGAGCCGCTCGGCAACATGCCGGTCATCAAGGACCTGGTCACCGACATGACCGCCTTCTGGCAGAAGCTGCGCAGCGTGCAGCCCTGGCTGCAGTCGCTGGAGGAGCGCTCAGGCGACGACCGCGAGCGGCTCATGGCGCCGCACCAGCAGGCGGTGCTCGCCGAAGGCGTGCTCTGCGTGGAATGTGGCGCCTGCTACTCGGACTGCGTCGCCGTGGAGGCCAGCTCGGACTTCGTAGGCCCCACCGCGCTCGTCAAGGCGTACCGCTACGCCTACGACGTGCGCGACGACCAGACGCACCGCCGCCTGTACGAGCTGAATGAAGAGCACGGCCTGTGGGAGTGCGCGCGCTGCTATACGTGCACGCAGCGCTGCCCCAAGCACCTGCGTGTGCGCGAACTCATTGGGCGACTGGCCGAGCTGGCGCAGGTCGAGGGCCTGCGCACGGACGCCGCGGTCAAGCGGGCGCACGCGTTCGTCAAGGGTATCGAGCAGACCGGCCGTGTCGACGAGCGTTCGCTCGGCGTGGACACCGTCGGCGCCCTGCGCGTTGCGGCCGATGCGCCGGCCGCCACGAAGGCGGTCATGGCTGGCAAGGTGAAGGTCGGCCGGCGCGAGCCGGTGAGTGACGTCGAGCTGGTGCGCCGCATCTGCGAACGTCTGGCCGACGACGCGCCGGAGGTGCGGCCATGAGGTACGCCTACTACCCCGGTTGCTACGCGAAGGGCACGGCGCCCGAGCTCGACCTGAGCACACGCGCCGTGTGCGCACGGCTCGGCATCGGGCTTGAGGAGATGACCGGCGCGCCGTGCTGTGGTGCCGGCGACGTACAGCAGGTGGACGGGCCGCTGGCGGCTGGTCTCAACGCGCTCACCCTGGTGCAGGCGGAGCGGCTCGGGCTTGACGTGCTCACGATATGCAACGTCTGCACGCTGAGCCTGCGCCAGGCGAATGCGGCTCTGCGGGCATCGGCAGAGGCGAGCGAAGAAGGTTGCCTCGCCGTGGCGGATCCGGCGGCTTCCGCCGCATCCGGCGCATCGGCCTCCGCCTCCGCCGAGGCATCGCCCGGCATGAGAGCCACGCATCCGGCGCCCGGGCACGCATGGCCGGTGTCCCCGCAGGATGCCGCCGCCCAAGCACGCGCGGCGCTGGCTGCGGAAGGAATGGCGTATGGCGGCGATGTGTGTGTGACCCACCTTCTGTGGGTGCTCTGGAAGGACTACGGCGTCGAGCGGCTCTCCGAACAGGTGAGCCGCCGGCTTGGCGGCCTGAAGCTGGCGCCGTTCTACGGATGCCAGATCCTGCGTCCGGCCAGCCTGAACGACGATGACGTGCCGGACGATCCCACGGCGCTCGAAGATGTCCTGGGGGCGTGCGGCGCCCGGTCCGTCGACTACGACGGGCGCCTCAAGTGCTGCGGCTGGCCGCTCATGTACGTGCGGCAGAAGGCCGCCGGCGTGATGGCCGCCCGGGCGGTACGGAACGCCGCCGCGGCCGGCGCCGACGCGCTGGTGACCCCCTGCCCGCTCTGCCATGCCGCTCTGGAGGGCTGCCAGGCGAGCGGCCGCGACCTCGTGGGCGAGCCTCTGCGCCTGCCCGTGCTGCACCTGGCGCAGGTCGTGGGGCTGGCGCTGGGGTGCACGGCGGAAGAGCTGCGGCTCACGCACCACGTCGTCGACGCCAAGCCGGTGCTCGCTCGCGCCGGCCTCGCGCTCTCCTAGCGCCACTCGAGCTCAGCGGACACGCTTGCTCGCATGGTTGTCCGCACTGGGCGTGCCGAACGCCTCCCGCTCGCTCATCAGTACGGCGCGGCCCAGGTGGTCACGCTCCCGAACGGCGTGCCCTTCGCCAGGATGACCGCACCCTGCATGACACGCCACGGCTTGCGCTCGGCAGGGCTTATGCTGTGCCCATGGAAGCAGACGCCATGATGCGATCGGCCTCAGGCGTGCCGAGGATCGCGGGCACCCCACCGGAGGCGTAGGCGCCATGATCGGCTGGATCTTCGCCGTGGGCCGCATGGTCGGCTTCGGGAGCGCCGCGGGCGTGCGCCCGGCGCTCACCGTGGCCATCATCGGCGCCGCGTCGCTCATAGGCATCGGGCCGGATATGCAGCCCCCGTTCGCCTTCCTGGGCACGTGGTGGGTCATCCTGATCTTCGCCGTGCTGGCGGTCCTGGAGGGCAAGTTCGACAACGTGCCCCGTCTGGACCGCCTGATGGACCGCATCCTTGTGCCTTGGCGGATCGCCTGGGGCGCCATCGCGGCCGCCGCGACCGTCGACGAGGGCACAGCGGGGCTGGTGATCGCCCTCGTCGTGGGTGCCGCGTTCGGCTGGCTGGCACTGTCGGTGAAACACGGGTCGCGCCCGTTGCAGCCCGCGAGCGGCCTGGCTGTGACGCTGATCAGCCTCTCCGAGGATCTCTACGCGCTCGGCGGCGCGGTGGCGACGGCCGTGTTCGCTCCCCTGGGCTATGTCTTCGCCGCCATCAACGTCTGGCTCTTCGCGCGCATGCGCCGGCGGCATCGCCTCCGCTACCGCCCCGATCGATGATCGGTAAGGACGACAACGCGCGTGGCAAGCAGGGCGCTCAGGGCCGTCGAAGGTCCTCGAGAGAGGCCGGCGACTCTCCGCGCGCCGCTCGCCGGCCTGGCCGCCGGCCGCGGCCGGATCCCGCGCCCGACGACCGATGGGAGCAGTACCGCATGCGCATGGTCAGCGAACAGATCCAGGCGCGCGGCCTGCGCGACGAGCAGGTGCTGGACGCCTTGCGCAGCGTGCCGCGCCATCGTTTCGTGCCGGAAGGCCTGCAGTACGTGGCGTACGAGGACGGGGCGCTCAGCATAGGCCACGGCCAGACCATCTCGCAGCCGTACATGGTGGCGCTCATGACCGAGCTGCTGTGCCTCGACAGGGACAGCCGGTTGCTTGAGGTGGGCACGGGATCGGGCTACCAGGCGGCAGTAGCGGCGCACCTGTGTCGCGAGGTCTGGACGGTGGAGCGGGTTCTCGAGCTTGCGGAGCGAGCCCGGCTTCTCCTGGCGGATCTGGGGTACACCACCGTACACGTGGTCCACGGCGACGGGACACTCGGCCTGCCCGACCAGGCCCCGTTCCAGGCGATCATCGTGACGGCGGCGGCGGCACGGGTGCCGCCGGCCCTCTTCGAGCAGCTCGTCGATGGGGGCCGTCTGGTCGTGCCTGTGGGTAGCGCGCACCACGTACAGACGCTCATGGTCTACGAGAGGCACGGCGCACAGTTCGAGCACTGGACGAGCGTGGGCTGCCGCTTCGTGCCGTTGATCGATGGATCGCAGGCGGGGGATGGACCGCTGCACGGAGAAGAGAACAATGACGGTTCACACTGGTGGCAGGGAGGACCGGATGCCGGCCGCGAAGGCGGTACGTGTGCACGTGATCGGGCTGGTCCAGGGGGTCTACTTCCGCGCCTCCACCAGGAGGGTGGCGCACGACCTCGCGGTGAGCGGATGGGTGCGCAATCTGCGCGACGGCAGTGTGGAGGCCTTTCTTCAGGGACCGGCGGATGCGGTCGATGCAGTCGTGGGCTGGTGCCACCACGGTCCGCCCGGGGCGCGGGTCGACGAGGTGGTCGTGGAGAAGACCGAGCCGGACGTGCGCTGGCACGAGTTCAGCGTGATGGGCTGATGCCGCGGGCCGGATCGGCGCTCCAGCGTGATCCGGCCACAGGACACGGCAGTGAAAGAGGGACGGTGGAGAACGACGGGCGCGTGACACTCGAGACACTGCGCGGTGACCACGAGACGCAGATGTACGTGGTCCGCGCCGACCAGAATCTCGCCCTGCGAGGCGTAACCCAGCACCGCGCACGCCACGGCCCCGCCGGGGGCGCGCCCGCAGGCATGATCCTGCTCGAGCTCGGCCGCCCGCAGCGGCAGGCCGAGCTGGCGGCCGTGGCCGGCTACCTTCATGACATAGGCAACATGATCTCGCGCGAGCAGCACGGGATCGGGGCGGCCCTCATCAGCCGCCATCTGCTGGAGCGCATGGGCATGCCGATCGCCGAGATCATCGAGGTCATGTGCGCCATAGGCAATCACGAGGAGGAATACGGCGAGCCGATCAGCGAGCTGGCCGCCGCCGTCATCCTCGGCGACAAGAGCGACGTACGCTACACCCGCGTGCGCGAGACTGGCGACGTGGCCGGAGACATCCACGACCGGGTGAATGCCGCCTGCCGGGATTCCCGTGTCACGGTCGACGCCGACGGTCGTACCATCACCCTGGCTCTGCAGATCGACACGAGCGCGGCGCCGGTCATGGAGTACTTCGAGATCTTCCTCAGCCGCATGGTGCTCTGCCGCAAGGCGGCTGAGTTCCTCGGCTGCAAGTTCCATCTGGTGATCAACGACGTGGAGCTCGAGTGACGGCTGAGCACGAGTGACGTTCATGAGGACAGCGGCGGAACGACAGGAGGGCGTGGGTGGCTGACAAGAAGCGCGATGTGTTCATCGTGGGGCTGGCGGCCGGGGCGGCCGTCACATGGCTGCTGATGACCAAGCGGGGCAAGCAGGTACGCGGGCGTGTCTTGAGAAGCGGTGCTGCCGCCGGCGACGGAGTGCCGTTCTGGCAGGATGAGGCATCGGATGGAGAGGCCGTTGCGCGCTCGGAGGCCCTACGCCAGAAGGTCGAGGAGACGCGGCGACGCTTGCGTGAGCAGGTCGGCCTGCCGCCGGAGGAGTAGGTCTGACATCACGTCGACGACACG
>CAZIGT010000161.1:0-7089 GCA_964538465.1 uncultured Thermoleophilia bacterium
CATCGCCTACTCCTCTCCGGCCAGGCGCAGCGGGACGCCGGCGTACAGCGGTGATACCCGCGACGGGTCCGTCCCCGCCTGCACGATCACTTCTCGCGGCTTGCCGTCAGCGTCGAGCACGGCGTCGAAGTCGCAGCGCTGGCCGTCGCTGAACACGCCGCGCACCTGGAGCACGAGGCCGTCGAGCGGGACGCCTTCGATGCGGCCCGAGAGCGTGACGGCCGTCGGCGGTGTCGGCCGCGGCTCAGGCGCGATCGGCCGGGCGGCGAGCTGCTTGTCGGCCACCGCCTGCGCTTTGCAGCCGGCGTACAGTCCGATCGCGGACGTCAGCACGCACAGCGTCAGCAGCGCGGCGGCCACAGCAGTCCAGAGGGATGGGTCACGCTGGCGCATGGTTCACCACCTTCCCAGCCGGGCGGGTCCGGCCAGCACGAGCAGCATGGGGTTGTCGGCGGCCGTCGCTTCGAGCTGGTAGTAGAGGGTCGAGACGCCGGGGCCGACTACGGGCACGAGGTCGGTCGTGACAGGCAGCTTGTTGGCGCCCTCGGCCGGCCCGACGACGGCGACATCGTCCGCCATGACGTAGATGGGGGTCTCGCTGTCGGCGCCGGCGTCGGTGAAGCCGGCGTGCGTGACCTGGTACATGCGGTCGGGGTCCAGGGTGATCGACTGCTTGGTCGTCGTCGCCTTGAACATCCCGAAGTTCTTGGGCAGTGCGGTCGGGTTGGCCATGAAGCACCTCAGTCCGGCAGGATGCCGTTGTAGGTCGTGTACTGACTGCGGGCGCGGCGCAGGCCGCGGGGTCCGCTGGTGACGTACGCGCCGAGGGTGTCGGGCGTGTTCGCGGTGCGGTCGTTCTGGACGGCGGCGACGAGGGCGGCGCGGAACTCGTCCCGTCGGACGCGGCTCTCGGCCTCGCGTTCACCCCCTTCGGCGGCGGCGAGGCAGGCCAGCTCGAACAGACGGGACAGGGCCACACCGCCGAGCGGGTACGGGTTGTTCGTGGCGTCGATGGTCTCGGGCACGGCATGGGTCGTGTAGACCAGCGTGTAGTTGCGGTCGGGGAGCGGCCAGACCAGCAGGTCGAAGCGCTGCCGCGCGGCGTAGTCGGTGGCGCGGGGCACGAACGCGGTCGGGCGCGTGGCGACGGCGGCGGGCGGTCCGGTGCGGCCGGGTTGGTGCGCCTGGCGCTCGCGGATGAGCCGTTCGCTGGCAAGGCTGAGCACAGTGCTGGGCTCGCCGGTGACGAGCATCAGCCCGCCCTCGATGCCGTGGAAGTCGTCGGGCAGACGGTACTCGCCGGTGGCGGGCAGGCTCCACGTTGCGTCCACGACGGTCAGGGGGCCGCGGACCCACACCTGGTTGGCGGCGATGTACTGGATGATCTCGAAGTCGCCCGCGCCGGTGATGGTCATGGTGCGGCCGGCCATCGAGGGCAGGAACGGGGTATCGCTGGCGGTCAGCAGTGTGGCGGCGCCGGCGTCGGTGCCGGAGACGGTGCTGTCGGCGTTGACGCCGATGGACGGCCAGATGACGAGCTGGTTGCTGCGCTTGAAGAAGGACCACTCGTAGCCCTGGAGGGCGGGCTCCAGGGGCATGTAGACCATGCGCAAGCCGTCCTGCACGTAGCGGTCGGCGAGCGTGGCCTGTTCGGCGGTGAGTCCCTCGCCGGTGGTGGCGCGGTAGCCCCAGCCGAGGTCGCGGGCCACCGCCCGCATGAAGTCCAGGTAGCCGAGTTGCAGGTCCGCCATGGTCCACCTCGAAGGCGGGGAGCGGGACAGGGGCGGCTACGCGCCGCCCCCGCCCGTCCATGCGCTCACACTAGTCGCTCAACTGGGCGCACGCCCACCAGTCGAGTTCGATCGTGGCGTCCGCCGCATCGCTGTTCTTGGCGATGAGCAGCGGGGCCAGGATGGAGGTGACCGGGAAGTTGGTCGCGTTCACGGTCGTGCGGCCGACTTCCACTCCATCCACGTAGTAGATGACGTCGGGGTAGATGTAGCGCACGCCGAGCTTGAGCCAGGTGTTGGCGACGAGCGCGGCGGCGACGTCCTTGATGTTGTAGCGGGTGGCGACGTCGGCCTTCTTGTAGACCGCGTCGATCCCGTCGGCGTCGTCGGCCATCATGTGGAACCCGACGAAGTCGAGGTTGGCGGTGATGAGGGCGCCGGTCGTGTTGACCAGCGTGCCGAGGGCGGCCATGCCGACGGGCGCGAGGCCGAGGGCGAGCCCGACGGCCGGCAGCGCGGTGGCGCGGACGCGGGCTTCGAACCACATGTCGCGGGCGAGCGCCTTGGTGGCCTGGAAGGCGGCCATGCCGCTCTGCGCGGGCTGGATGCCGCAGGCCAGGTTGCCGGCGCCGTTGTCAACCAGCAGTTGCAGCGCGCCGTTGCGGGCGGTCGGCAGGGTCAGGACGGTGCAGTTCGCCGACTGGAAGGTGATGTAGCCGCCGCGGGCGGTGGCCGACGTGAACGCCGGCTGGGGCGGCCAGATGAAGTCGTCGAAGAAGAAGTGACCCTTGCCCGTGAAGGCCCACTGCGCGGGCTGGGCGTCGGCCCAGAGCGCCGGGCTGAGCCAGCGGTCGCTGTTCTTCCCCTTGTACTCGGTGATGAAATCCATGGTGTCTACCTCCGCTGGCCGGGTGGTGGCCGGCGCGGGTTAGCGCGCCGGCCGCGGTCCCGGCAAGCTCACGCTTAGGTCGGGGTGTTGGTCGCCGACGAGGTCGTCAGAATCCAGTTGCGCCGGCGGTCGTGGCAGCCCGTCTCCCAGGTCAGGTCGATGTGGACGTTCTTGACGCGGTGCTGGTTGGGGGCCGGCAGCACGCCACTGTTGCGCAGGTACTCGCCGCGCAGGAAGTAGGGGTAGATGGTCGCCCAGTTGATGCCGATTACGGGGTTGCGCGGGTCGGCGTTGAGGTACGGCACGTAGACGCGCGGGGAGCCCTGGACGCGGACGGTGCGGAACGGGTCGAGGTCGCCGCCGAGCTGTTCGTTCTGCTGGCGCAGCACGATCTTCAGCTTCTCGATGATGTCCCAGTTGCAGAAGATCTCGAAGCGGTCCGCGCCGCGGTTGTAGTTCGGCATCGGCACGGGGTTGATGAAGTTCGTGAACGCCATGGCCTTCCGCATGAGCGCGATGAGGTCGGTCTGGCTGACGTCGGTGTACTTGCCGGCGAAGTTGGCCCAGCGCGGGTAGTCGGTCGAGCTGAGCCCGGCCGCGCCGCTGGTGTACTCGGTGCCCGCGGCGGACACCGGGTTGGTGCCGAAGAAGCCGCCGGCCTCGGGGGTGGTCGTGCCGGTCTTCCACGGGACGATCCAGTAGAAGAGGCCGTGCGGGGTCTTCTCGTCGGTGGGCTCGGGCACGTCGCCCCACCACGTATCCTCCAGCAGGTGCGCCAGCGAGATTTTGGCGTCGGTCTGCCGGCCCTTGACGAGGTCGATGATGGCCTCGGGCCGGTCGTTGAACTCGGGTTCCAGCTCGTCGTAGGCCCAGTTCGTGGTGGAGTGCCGCCACGTCATCTTGGCCTTCTTCATGACATCGCCGACGTTGACGTTGTCCACGGCGAAGAGGCCGGTGTGGTGTGCCGCGCCGGAGTGCTTCGTCATGAAGTTCCAGCTCGGGCCGCGCCCGCTGGCGTAGCGGACGCGCTCCTTGGTCAGGATGCGGGGCAGAAAGTGCAACTCGGTGAGGTCGCTGGTGAGGTCGGTCCACTTGCCGCGGCCGAACTTCTCCAACGTACCCTCGACCAAGTCTTTAATCTGCTCGGCGTTGAGGGTCGGCATGGTTCAATCCTCCCGCCGGTGCGGGTCAGCCCTTCGTCATGCGCGCGTGCATGGCGCGCAGGTAGTCGAAGGCGGCCTTGTCGCCGGTGGCCTCGCCCGCGCCGTTGGTGCCGGTGCGGGTGGGGGTGGGGGCGAAGCGGCCGCGCTGATCGCGGAGCCGGCGTTCAAGCTCTTTGCGGGCATTCTGCTGCGCGGCCTGTGGAAAGAGCTGGGCGCAGGCGCGCAGAAACAGGGTCTTGTTGCTGGGGGACGGATGGCCGGTGGCCAGGTAGCCGGCGCGGAGGACGTCCATCTGCTGGGCGACCTTCATGCGGGCCTGGTACTCGGCGCTCTTGGGGTCCAGTTCGAGGCTGGCGTCGGTGCCGAGGGTATCGGCGTAGTCGCTGGCCTCGGCGACGTAGCGATCGAACTCGTTGCGGTGGGCCTGTACGGTGACCTGCTGGACGGCCTGCATGATCTGGCCGAGCGCGTTCTGGAGCTGGCCGATCTGCTGGCCGTAGTGCTGGTGCAGGCTCTCGACGTTCTTGGCGACGGCCTGGATGCCGGGATCGAAGTCCTGGGTATCCATGGGCTGCAGCGCGAAGCCGGCCGGTGCGGGCGGCGCCTGGGAGGGCGTCGGCCGGGGCGGTGGCGCACCCGGCGGCGAGGCCGGCGGGGCGCTGCGATCGTCCTGAGCGTCCGCCGGGGCTGGCTGCTGTCCGCCCTGTTGGGCGGCGAGGGCGAGCTGGCCGAGGGTGCTCCGCAGGAGGTCGATGTGGTAGCGCGCGTTCTCGGGATCGAGTCCCTTGACCGCGTCGGCGATGCCGAGCTGGGTGGCCTCGGCGAGGACGTCGGCCGGGAGGTCCGGCTCGTCCGGGGCGTTGCGGTCGGGCTCGGCCGCGGGCTCGGGGCCCGGTTCCGGCTGGGTCGGTTCGGTGTCGGCCAGCGTCTGGTCGGCGTCGTCCGGTTCGTCCGGCGTGTCCGGCCGCTCATTGCTGGGCGTGGGGTCTGTGAAGACGAGGTCGTCGTGCTCGCGTGCCATGGGACACCTTTCGGCCCGTTGCGCCCCTGGGGGGCGGCGCGGGCGGTTCTACTCCCCCGGTTCCTGGAGTCCGCCGGCGGCGCAGTACCGCCGGTAGTGGTCCCGACTGCGGAAGACGGCCCGGCCGAGTTCATCGAACTGGGTGGGGACGCCGCGCCGGTCGAGGTAGTCCTGGGCGGCCTGCCGCTGGGACGGATGCACGCCTTCGGAGTCGCTGTGGACGGGCCACTTCACGCACCGCACGGCCGGGGCGCCGGCGGCGCGGCCGCGGCTGCCCTGGCGGAACTGTTCGGGCGTGAGGGTCTTGCCGTTGATGCGGTAGATGACGGCCATCAGCCGTTCTCCTTCATGCCGTTGCGTTCGCCGCGGCCTTCGAGGCGGGCGATGCGCTGGCCGAGGGTATGGAGTTCGCGCCAGACCTCGGCCATGGCCTGGTGTCCGACACCGGCGGCGTCGCGCAGGTCGTTGCTGAGCTGGTGTAGGGCCTGTCCGCTGGAGCAGCGCGGGTCTTTGCTGACCCGCATGTCGCGGACGATGTCGTAGATCACCTTGCCGAGGATGGCGACGACGGCGATGACGATGCCGCCCTGGGTGAGTCCGACGTCCCCTCCTGGCGCCAGTTCGGCGGCCAGCAGCAGGGTGAGGGTGGGCCAGGCGTAGGGGGCGACGGAGTTCGAGAGCATCCCGAGCAGGCCGATCATGCGGGGCTTCCTCCCTGGAGGGCTTCGGCGGCGGTTTGTTGGCCGAGGACCATGCGCAGGGGCAGACCCTCGCGCTGGGCGGCGGACAGGTTGTTTGGCGTGGTGCGGCCGTCGTGGCGGCTGGGGCGCACGGCGGGCGTGGTGTTGAGTTCGGACGGCCGCGTCCCGGTTGGCGGCTCGTCGGTGAAGATGAGGACGTCTTCGAGTTCGGTCAGGTGGGCGAGCTTGGCGACGCGGCGGATGAAGCCGCGCCAGTCGGGGACGACGCCCTGGGCGCCCATGGCCTGGACGGCCGGCAGGATGGCCCCCTGCCACACCTGCATGAGGGTGTTGAGGCGTTCGCCGGGGGTGCGGTACTGGAGCGAGTAGGGGTCGATCTTGAGGTCGAACTCGGCGAGGCTGGCGCGGCGGTCGTCGGGGGTGACGTGGGCCACGACGCCGGCGGTGCGGTTGGGGGTGTAGCGCAGGACGGAGTAGGTGGCGAGCGGGTCGGACCACAGCAACTCCACCAGTGCCCGGCAGACGCCGGCGGCGAACGAGGTCGTCCGCTTCTGCATCTTGGCGGCGCGGCCGGTGGCGGCGGCGTTGAGCAGGCGCTCCTGGCCGAGGGTGCCGGCAGAAGGGGACAGTCCGCCTAGAGAATCGAGGTTGCCGGCCTGCCAGTTGAGGACATCCTTGGTGGCGACGAACGCGGCGAGGGCGGGCTGGTTGGCGCCGCCGAGGGTGATCTCGTTGACGGCGTCGGGCCGTTCGACTGGGATCAGCTCGCCGTCCTTGGCGTTCTTGACGCGCTCGCCGTCCTTGATGTTGGCGGACTGCACGAGGCCGACGGTCTTGTTGCGTTCGGCCTGGTCGGCGAACTTGGTGAAGAGGCGGTTGCCGAGGGCGTGCAGGTCGAGCCAGAGGTCGGTGGGTGCCAGCGGCATGACGTTGCCGGGCACGGCCGAGTACCAGAGCAGGTGGTAGGGTCCGAGCCGCGGGCTGTTGATGCGTTCGGCGAAGAGGATGGTCTCGTCGGACAGGTCGGCCAGCGGCGGGGCGGGGATGATGATGTGCCAGCCGAGCGCGGGGAGCCAGAGGTCGAGGACCTCGACCATGTCTTCGAGGGTCTCGACGCTGCCGGAGCCGAGTTCGGCGGTCTGCTGGCGGTCGCCGCCGTCGGGATCGACGGTCGCGGTGATGGTCTCCAGGTGCTCGAGCGCTTCGGGCCGGAAGAGGCCGCTGTCGCGCATGTCGCGGAGGGAGAGGCGGGTGCGGTCGCCGACGAAGGCGACGTCGCGCAGCCGGCCGGGTGACATGTCCACGACGAAGTCGCTGCTGTTGACGTGCAGGGCGTAGGGCTGGCCGGTGCCGTCGAGCGCGACCTTCATCACGCCGATCGAGAAGAACGCATCCAGCACGGCGGCCTGGAGTTCGTCCTCGATGCCGCGTTCTGGGTCGCGGAGCAGGCGGTTGACGTACAGCTCCAGGTTGGCGGCGATGCTCTTGAGGGGTCGGTGTGGGGTTTCGACCATGATCTGCGGGGCGTCGGGCACGAGGTAGTGCAGGTAAATCTCGGTGGCCATCTGGAGGAACGGGACCGGCA
>CAZIGT010000162.1:0-7066 GCA_964538465.1 uncultured Thermoleophilia bacterium
GGGGGGGGCCGCGCCCTTGGCCTCGCGGCGGGCGGCGGCCAGCTCTGCCGGCTCGGGGGGGCGGCGGGCGCCGACGATGCGGGCGGGCACGCCGGCCGCCACCGAGTACGGCAGGATGTCCTTCGTGACCACTGCGCCGGCGGCGATCACGGAGCCTTCGCCTATGGTGACGCCGGCCAGGACGATTACCCCGGTGCCCAGCCAGCAGCCGTCCTCGATGCGGATGGGCGCCCGCCGCACCCCCTGACTCTTGATGGTGGCCGAAGCCTCGTCGAAGGCGTGATTCTCGGCTATCAGCGCCACGCGCGGGCCCATGAGCACGTTCTCGCCGATCTCCACGTAGCCGGAGCACCCGATGTAGCCGTAGGGGCCCAGGTTCGAGTTGGAGCCCATGTGCAGGCCCTCACCGGGCTCCGCCAGGAGCTTGTTGGTGGGGAGGATGCAGCTGAAGCGACCTATGGTGCAGCGGTCGCCGAACACGATGCCGTGTCGGGAGAGGCCCACGATCTCGACGCCCTCCTCCAGGTAGAGATCGCGTCCGGCGCGTATATGCTGCGGATGGAAGAGACGGACGCGCGGGCCGCACAGCACGAGGCCGGCGGCGCGGCCCAGGCGCAGCCGCACGGTCGCGCCGCGCGCCGTCATGGCCGCGAGCGTACAGCTCAGCGAGGCCAGCTCTCGCGGGCCCCACGCGTGCACCGACCGTGGATCGATCGACTTGCGGCGCGCGAGCGCCTGGCGCAGGCGCGCCGCGCCGGCGTCGAGAGGCCGGAATGAGCGGTCGCTCTGCGGGCGCCGCGCGCTGGTCTGGCCGGCGTCGAGGGCACGGTGTGCGTCGGCGGTCTGATCAACCATCTGCGCCACCTCCGTTCGCGTCGCTGTCGTGGGCCTGGGAGCGGGACTCGCTGGCGCCGCGTCGGGGGCGCCCTTCGGTCGCAGCCGGGTCCGGCTGAGGGCTCACCCTCGGGCGTTCACCGCTTGCCACTGAGGCTACCCCGGTGCCTCCCCCGGGGTCGTCAGCGGTCGCAGCCCAGGTCGCCTCTGTGTCACGCCCAGGAGTCTCGGCGGCCTCGGCCCAGGCTGCCTCGGCCTCGGCCCAGGCTGCCTCGGCCTCGGCGACCCCGCCGCTGCGGTCGATGGCATCATAGAGCACCCGCACACGCCGGTTCACGAGCTCCTGCGAATGCCGGGCGGCCACATACTCTCGACCGGCACGACCCATGTGTTCGCGGCGGGCTGGGTCGGCGGTCAACTCGGCGATCGCCGCCGCCAGTGCAGCCGCGTCGTACTGGGTCCGCACGCCGGCGACGTGCACCGGCTGATCCAAGCCCGCGGACACGCCCTGTTCGATCTCGGCGACTACGCGGGGATCGATCCCTGTGAATGCCTGATTGGTGCCCACGACCGGCCGCGCATAGGCCATGGCCTCGAGAGTCTTGTTCTTGGTGCCGCCGCCGTGCGGCAGCGGTACGAGGACGATGTCGGCCTGCCGGTAGAGCGGCGCCAGGTCGGGAACGTCGGGGCAGAAGACGACGCCGTCCGCCTGAGGGGCGCCGGCCACGCGCCTTGTGTCCGCTGGGACAACGTCCCCTCCGATCGGGGCGGTGGGAGGCAGCCCGATGGCTTCCGGGTGTGCCGCCCGCCCGGCGATGACCAGCCGGAAACGCAGGCCGCGGCGACGCAGTTCGGGCGCGAGCTTCTCGACGAGGAAGCGCGCGGCCTCCAGGTTCGGCGCGTGCAGCATGGAGCCAACGAACAGCAGCTCGAGCGGCGCTGCTGTGCCCTCCCCGCTTGGCCCGGTCGCGAAGGTCCCACCGGCGGACTCCGGCAAATCGAAGGCCAACGGGACCGTATAGGCCGAGATGCCCAGGCGTGCCAGGCGCGCGCGGTCGTCGTGGTTGATGGTCACCGGCACGACATCGGCCAGGAGACGTCGCTCCTGGCGTCGGGCGGACGAGGCCTGGGCGCGCGCCGCTGCGTAGCGCATGGGGCGCGCCTGGGCCGCCGTTTCGCACAGCCCGCTGACCACGTCTGTGAGGTCGACGACGGCGGGCAAGCCGGGGAAGCGGTAGTGCACCGCGTACATCGTGGTGAGGTGCAGAGCGTTCGGGCGGTACTCGTGGCAGGCGGCCTCAACGAGCCCTGCCACAGATGCGTTCCGACTGCGTCCTATCAGCGGCACCGGGCTGAGCCACTTGCGCGCCCTGGAGAGGGTGCCGCGGCCGCGAGGCGTCGCGTCGACGGCCGGAACGCTCAGCACTTCGGCGCAGAGCGCCGACACCTCGTCGGCAACGACGGCCTCGCCGGACGGTGAGGCGACCGTGCCAACGGCGACGATCTCGTGACCGGCGGCTGCCAGCGCCCGCATGATCGAGAGCGGTCTCGTATGAGCACCCGTCAGCGGCGCGCACGGCAGCTCCGGGGCTACGAAGAGGACACGCATGCGGCTATGCTCGCTCGTCCGGATGCTTGAGCCGTCGTCGGGCTCTGAGAGAATGGATGCTCATGGGCGTCGACGTGGTCATCGTCACCTTCAACAGCGCCACTACCGTGGGGCGCGCGATTGCGTCGTGTCGTACATGCAACGATATCGCTTCGGTCGTGGTCGTCGACAACGCGTCGGGCGATGGGTCCGTTCAGGCAGCGACCGTTGCGGGAGCCGATGAAGTCGAAGCCAACGGGCGGAACGAGGGCTTCGCCCACGCTGTGAACAGCGGGCTGCGTCGTGGCAGGGCCGATGCGGTCTTGCTCCTCAATCCAGACGCCGAGGTGACCCCGGGCGCGCTGGCTGAGCTTGTGCAGGCACTCGACGAGAACCCGCAGGCAGCGATGGCCGCACCGACGCTGGTCGAGCCCGGCGGCGAGCTGGTTGTCGGCGCGCGCCGCTTCTCGACGGTGGCGAATCGCCTGCTGTGGTGGTTGCCCCTGCCGCGGTCTCTGCGGGCGGGGTGGGCCACGCCCGAGTATGGTGCGCGCCGGTCTCTACTCGCATCGATGCGGCCGGTGCCTGTCGACTACCTCTGGGGAGCCGCGCTGCTTGTGCGGCGATCGTTCCTCGATGAGATCGGCGGGCTGGACTCGCGTTTCTTCATGTACTCCGAGGACGAGGATCTGGGCCGGTCGGCACGTGCGCGGGGACTGCCGGTCTTGCTGGTGCCGTATGCGCGCGTAGTGCACGTGGGTGGCGTCAGCACCGGCGATCGGGCGTGGGCGCGCGCGCGCATGCAGGCCGCCAACAGGTTGCTGCTGGAGAAATGGGAGGGTCCTGCGGCCGCCCGCATCTTCTGGACTGCCATCGGTCCCGTGCTGTTGTTGCGGGTGGCGATACTCCGGCTAGCGGGTCACCGCGAAGCCGCCGCAGAGACGGCGCGCCAGCGACGCTTCCTGCGCGCCGCCCGGGCTGAAGCGGACGCAGTCGCCGCGCGCCGCGGCACCGGCACGAGCCGGAACGGATGTGCGCAGCGCAGTCCCTGTGCCCGCTCGGAGTGAGCGCCGGCACCCTCAGGTGGAGTACGCTTCACGCGTCCGTCCGCGGGAGGGCTACTTATGGAGACTGTGAAGCGCCTGCTGAAGCGCATCCCCCCGATCCGCCGCCTGGTCGAGCAGCGGAACGACCTTGCGCGCGAGCGCGATGCACTCATCGACGAGCGAGATGCGCGCTCTGCGGTGGGTCGCTTCCCGGCAGGGGCTCTTCTGGCTCCCCGCAACACCGCGCCGCCTGAGGAGTTCTTCGGGCGCACGAACGTGCTGCACGCCGCATACCCCAGGCACGCGTCCATCGGTCGCTGGACGTACGGCGGTCTGAGCATCAATGCGTGGGACGAAGGCGAGCCGCGGACCCACCTCACCGTCGGCGCCTTCTGCTCGATCGCCGACGGTGTGCAGGTCTTCCTCGGCGGGGAGCATCGGTCCGAATGGGTATCCACCTTCCCGTTCAATATGTGGAAGGGCGGGAAGGTCAAGCATCATCCTCCCAAGAGCAAGGGCGATGTGGTCATCGGCAACGACGTTTGGATAGGCACAGAAGCCATGATCATGTCCGGCGTGACCATCGGAGACGGAGCGGTCATCGGAGCTCGCGCCATGGTCGCCAAGGACGTCGAACCCTACACTGTCGTCGCAGGCAATCCCGCCCGCGTCATCAGAAAGCGCTTCAGCGACGAGGTGATCACCCGTCTGCTTGCCCTGAAGTGGTGGGATTGGCCGGACGAGGAGATCGACGCCATGCTCCCCCTCATGATGGACCCGGACATCGAAGCGTTCCTCGACGCGGCGGAGAAGCGACGCGGGGCCCGGTAGCGAGTCACTCATGGCACGGAAGGCCATGAACTGGTCGTGCTAGTAGCCAAGCACCTCGCGGGTCACATCGTCGAACGAGCCAGTGGTGGGGTCTCTGCGGAAGAAGAGGCACTTGCCGGGGTCGATAGTGTCTTGGTCGACATCGTCGAAGCTGTCGACCCAGACGATTTTCTGATGGTCGATTCCCAGGTACGGCGACAGGAAGAGAGTGCCGCCAAGCACCCATTCCATCTCTGGACTCCGCTCCACGTACATCGTGCGCTGCCTCATGGTGCGCCCGTAGCGGCCCATGGTGGCGTTGTACGTGGAGTCTGCGACGCTTTCGCCGTAGCAGAAGAAGACGCTGCCTTCGTGGTGCTTGAAGTACGAGTCGGCGGTCACAGCCATGAGACAGAGGACTGCGAGCGACACGTACTTCAGTACTGCCCGCCCCGGCAATCTCGCGAACTGGTAGCAGAAGTAGACCAGGCACACCACGAACGGCGCGTAGAGCCACCGGTACTCTTGCCGGATGGTGATTGAGGCCGCCAAGAGGACCGACAGGAACAGGACCAGCCAGAGCACGAACCCCTTGATCTCCGCTCGTCTCTGCCCGGAGTCCTCGATGCGCAGCACGCGCAGTGCAGCCAGTGCCAAGACTGCCACCAGGAAGACGGCGATAAGGACGGTGAGCACGCGCGCCCGCGTTCCCATCTCGGAGAACGTGATGCCGCTGAGGTAGTCCGGACCCCAGTTGATCCAGAACATGTTGACGAAGCCCTTGGTCATGAACTTGAGGATTCCTATGGGATCGAAACCAAGTGCCTGTCCGCCTGTGCCCATGAGGAACGACGTGTCGAACACGAACAGCTTCAGAACGACGTTCAGCATCGGCGGCAGGCAGAACAGGCCCAGCAGCAGCCCCTTCCTTCGCCGGCGCACACCCGTCTTGAAGACCACGAGCAACACGAGGAAGGGGAACAGCACGATGAACCGTTCGTGAGTGAGCGTGATCACAAGGTAGAGGACGGCCAGGCCATACCCGATCCAGCGCGAGTCTCGTGCCATGTACTCCACGGCGAGGTACATGATGACGAGCAGGAACAGGATGCTGAGGGCCTCGAGGACCCCGTTGATCTGCAGGATGTTGTAGTAGGAGAAGCGGCAGGTGACGTAGAGAAGCGCGCCCAGGAAGGCGATCACGTTGTCGTTCCTGGTGACCCTGCGCAGAAGCACGAACAGCACGCACACGATGAGGAAGTTGAGGGCCACGTTGAAACCCACCCACGCCTGGTAGTCCGCTGAGAACTGGTGGAAGAGAACGTACTGCACAGCGCTCACCACTGGGCGGTACTTGCCCCCGCTGGCGGTGAGGAAGAGGTCATGGAACGACGGATGCTGGGTGTAGAAGGCCCAGCCATACAGATCGTCGCCCATGATGGTGTGGTAGTTGAAGCTGTTGAACCACAGGGCATTGATCAGAGCCAGGACGAGGAGGGCGAAGACGGCTACCGCTCCGTTCCGGCGAAGACCACTGGAATCGTCCAGGCTATCGGGTCGGGCCGGGGCAGAGGCGCACGCTGGCATCTTCGGACGCCTGCCCTTCTCTGCCGAGCGGGCACGGCTCATAACTGGCGCCCCATTCGTGCCGCGCGGGCCTCGGTCTTCAGGATGAAGGGTAGTACGCGGGCCAGAGTGACCAGTGCCAGGGGTAGGGCCAGAACGGCGCCCATGAGGGCCCGCGGCAGCTTGAGTGCGATGCCGAGAGGGCCGGCCGGAACGGCCGCCCCAGGATCGACGAAGTACTGGAGCAGCAGAAGCGTCTCGCGTACGTAGAGGCGGCGTGCCAGCGCGCAGCGCGAAAGACCCGCCAGGGTACGGTGAGACAGCCCGCCCTTCTTGAGCTCGATCAGGTCGACCTTGCCGTCCACAGGGAGCACCCAGGGTGCCAAGAGCCGGGCGCGCACGAATCCTTTGCCGTGCACCGGCCCCCATGGGTCCGGAGCCACCACTACCGCCGCTCTTCCGGGCAGGCCGTCAAGTAGCGTCCGGGCACCGTCCAGCGTAGACGGGCCGCCTAGGACATGGGTGGCTGCCGCGGTCGTTCGCTGGTCGGCCGACCGCACCACATCTCCGGTGGCGATGAGCGCCGTCTGCTCCAGACACGCTGGCGGCAGGCTCAGCAGGAACGGCAGAGCGTCCGGCTCTGAACAGGTGATGATCAGCGCGTCACGGTGTAGTCCGCCGCTCATCTACGCTCCAGCAACTCGTAGTAGACGCGTTCCAGGTTGCCGGCCAGCGCCGGCCAGTCGAACTGCCGTTGCACGGTGTCGTGTGCCGACTGTCCCAGTCGCGACCGGAGGGCCTGGTCGTCGAGCAGGCGCTCCACTGCCTTCGCGAAGTCGGCGGGGTCGTCGGCGAGCAGGAGATCCCTGCCATCCTGCATACCCAACCCCTCAGCTCCGAGTGTGGTGGAGACGATAGCGCATTTGGCGGCCGCAGCCTCCAGAAGTTTGACGCGTGTGCCGGCGCCGAAGCGGATGGGGCAGACGAACACGCGGTGCGACCACAACTCCACCTTGAGATCCTCCACGAAGCCGGCGCAGCGGAAGCCGGCGGCGCGCACCTTCGTGTCGAGATCAGCGGCCAAGCCCGATCCCACCACACTGACCGTGAGCTCTCGTCCGCTGTCACGCAGGTGCGGCCATATGGACGACACGAAGAAGTCGAGGCCATCGACGTTCGGCGGGTGCAGGAAGTAGCCGACGAACAGGATGTCGCGGATTCG
>CAZIGT010000163.1:0-7065 GCA_964538465.1 uncultured Thermoleophilia bacterium
CGCACCCGCCGCGGCGGCCGCCCGACAAGCACGTGAGGAGTCCCGTGTCGGCAGTGAGGCTCGATGAGGTGCCGTTCGTGTGCTCGTGGAGCGGTGGCAAGGATTCGTGCCTGGCCTACCACGAGGCTGTACGCGCCGGAGGCGTGCCGCGCTGGCTGCTGTGCATGGTGGACGAGAGCGGGTCTCGCACCAGGTCCCACGCGCTGCCGGCGACGTTCATCCGACGTCAGGCGGAGGCGCTGGGACTGCCAGTCATGCTGCGGTCGACCAGCTGGGAGGACTACGAGGTGACCTTCGTGGCCGCGCTTCGCGACCTGGCGGCCGACGGCGTGCAGGTCGCTGTCTTCGGCGACATCGACATCGACGAGCATCGCGCCTGGGAGCAGAAGGTCTGCGCCGCGGCCGGCCTGCGCGCCGCACTGCCGCTCTGGGGCCGGTCGCGGCGCGACCTGCTCGAGGAGGTGTTCGGCCTGCCCATGGCCGCAACGATCGTCACGACCCAGGCGCGCGTGCTGGGCGACGGCTTCGTAGGCAGGGAGCTGACCCGGGCCCTGGTGCGCGAGCTGGAGGCTGCCGGCGCGGACGCGGCCGGCGAGTCCGGCGAGTACCACACCGCGGTCACGGACTGCCCGCTGTTCTCGCGGCCGGTGCCTCTGCGCGTGCGCCGTGCCTATCGGGCCGTCGACCACTGGCACGCGGAGGCGGACGTCGGCGAGAGCGAGACGTAGAGAAAACGCTCGTACGCATGGTGCGAGCGCGCCGGGGTAAGAACGGGTTGCCCGAATCGGGGAAGAGGAGGGGGACCATGCATCGCACCATCGTTCTCGGCTACGACGGCTCGGATTGCGCCAAGGAGGCCCTGAAGGCCGCGCTCGCCCAAGTCCGGGGCCAGGAGGGCGTGGGCATCGCCGTGGTGTACGGCCACGAGCTGCCGCTGGGATACCGCCATGAACCCGCCTCGGGAAGCCGCGACGCCAAGGAGATCGAGACGTTCAAGGAGAAGGTCGGCGCCGAAGTGCAGACCGTCCTGAGCGAGGCCGAGCGTCTCGTCGCCGACGCGGGTGTGGAGGTGGCGTCGCACGTGATCTGGCGGGATCCCACCACAGCGCTCATCGAGGTGGCCGACAATACCGACGCATCGATGATCGTTGTGGGCACGCACGGCGAGGGCGCGTTCGGCCGCGTCCTGCACGGATCGGTGGCGTACAACCTGATCCACCGCAGCCCTGTGCCGGTCCTGGTGGTCCCTCACCATCGTACGGCGTAGTCGATCAGGGCCGCGCGGCGCGCGGCGAGTCCGCTCCGCATCGCGCGACGACGACACGCCCGGCCGGTGTGCTGCGTCGCGTGACCACTAGACGGCGGTCGCGGTGTGCTGCGGCGCGCGACGGCAGCACACCCGGCCGGCGATCTGCGTCGCGCGACGGTCGGTACGGGGAGCGCGGCCCGCGAACGCCGATGATACGGCCTATGCGGCGAGCCTCCCCTTCGGGCGCCTTCCGCGGTCCCGACCGGTACCATAGGCAGGGAAAGGACCGCGCTTCCGCGCGGGAGCTCGGGGAGGTCGCATGACGAAGACGAACGCCGGGGCGGCGGACGGCCCGCAGGTGTCGGCCGCCGGCCAGCGGCGATCGAACGCGGATACGAAGCGATCGGCCGCCGACCAGCGGCGATCGAGCGCCGACACGCAGCGGGCGGCCGCCGAGGTGATCCGGCGAACGGGGCAGGTGGTCGTCGGCAAGGACGAGCAGGTCCGGCTGCTACTCGTGGCGCTGGCGGCAGAAGGCCACGTGCTGGTCGACGACGTTCCCGGTGTGGCCAAGACCCTGCTCGTGCGCACGCTCGCCGCCGTTCTGGGCCTGCGCTTCGCCCGCATCCAGTGCACGCCGGACCTGCTGCCGGCGGACGTCACCGGCGGGCTCATCTACAACGAGCGGGCCGGCAACTTCGAGTTCCGGCCCGGCCCGGTGTTCACCAACGTCGTGCTGGCCGACGAGATCAACCGCGCCACTCCGCGCACGCAGTCGGCCTTCCTGGAGGCGATGCAGGAACGGCAGGTGACCACGGACGGTGTGACCCGTCCGCTGCCGCAGCCGTTCCTCGTTCTGGCCACCCAGAACCCCGTGGAACAGAAAGGCACGTTCCCGCTGCCGGAGGCGCAGCTGGACCGCTTCCTGTTCCGCCTGTCGATGGGCTATCCCAGCGAGGACGAGGAGCTCGAGATCCTCGAGCGCTTCAGCGGCGAGGATCCGCTGCTGAGCGTCGAGTCGCTGGAGGAACCCTGGGACGTGGCGGTGACGCGCGAGCAGGTCCGCCACGTGTTCGTGGATCCGGACATACGGCGCTACGTCGTGGGACTGGCGCGGGCCACGCGCGAGGACGCGGACGTGGAGCTCGGGGCCAGCCCGCGGGCGGCGGTGGCCCTGATGCGGGCGGCGCAGGCGAGCGCGCTCCTGGCGGGCCGGGACTATGTCATCCCGGACGACGTGCGCGACCTGGCCGTGCCGGCGCTGGCGCACCGCCTGGTGCTGCGTCGCGATGCGCTGCTCGAGCGCCGGGACGCGGCGCAGGTCGTGGCCCGCCTGCTGCGCGAGCAGCCGGTCCCCGTGGAGTCGTGAGGCTCTGGGCCATCGCGTTCTGGGGGGCCGTGGCGCTGGCCGCAGCTGCCCTCCTGCGTTCGACTCCACTCGTGGTGGCCGTCATGGCCGGCCTGCTGGTGGCTCTTGCCGTGGAAGCAGGCCGTCGCCGCATCCTGAGAGGGGTGACCTATCACCGTGGGTTCTCGCGAGCGGTGGTGTCATGGGGTGGCGAGGTCGAGGTCGTCAGCGAGGTGCGCAACCGGAAGTGGCTACCCGTGCCGTGGCTGCGCGTGCGGGATCGCTGGCCGCTGTCGCTGGATCTGCCGGAGGGGACCGCGTCGAGGGTGTCTATGGAAGGTCGCATGGTTGAGCAGGTGTTCTCGCTGCGCTGGCAGGAGACGGTCAGGCACCGGGTGGTGTGTCGCTGCCGGCAACGCGGGGTGCTGAGGTTCGGGCCGGCGGAGATGACGGGGGGTGAGCCGCTCGGCTTCGCCGAGGCCAGTGCGGAGGTGGCGGCCATGCAGCAGCTCGTCGTGCTGCCCAAGGTGCTGGCGCTCCCCGAGGGGGAGCTGCTGATAGGGGCGTTGCCGGGCGAGATCGAGCGCGCGTCGGCGCTGGCGCACGATCCCACGCGGCTGGCCGGCGTGCGGCCGTACCGTTCTGGCGACCCTCTGCGCCAGGTGAACTGGCGAGCCACGGCGCGCATGCGGCGTCTGCACGTGAGCGAGCTCGAGCCGGTGGCGGACGAGCGCGTCATGGTGGCGCTCGACCTGCGCGCCGGCGAGCAGGCGGCGCGGGCGTTCGACGCCGCCCGCTTCGAATCGCTGATCACGGTGGCGGCCTCTGTGGCGGCCGGTCTGTGCGACCAGGGGTGCGCTGTTGGGCTGGTGAGCAACGGCTGCGTGGTGGGGCACAGGCCGTGGGTCTCGGTGGAGCCGGCCACGGAGTCGCTCAGCGACATCCTGGGCACGCTGGCGCGCATCGTGCCGTCGCTGCCGCCGATGATGGAGCCGTGGCTGGCGGCGGAGGCGGCCGTGCCGCGCGGCGCGACGGACTACGTGCTGGTCACGTCGCGCCTCTCGGCGCAGACGGCGGCTCTCGTCGCGCAGCTGCGCCGCGTCGCCGAGGTGACCGTGGTGTTCGTCGGGGGTCGACCGGACGCAGGCGGTGCGACGGACGGTCGGGTCGCGGGCATCGGCCCGGCGGACGAGCGGCTTGCGGACGTCAGTACGCCGGGCGATCGGCCGAGCGAGCCGGGTCAGCCAAGCGGTCGGCCTGCGGACCCCGAGTCGGTGATCGACCTGCGGGTGCCGGCCGACTTCGACTGGGAGCACGAGGATGTCCTGGCGCTGGCTTGAGCGTGGCGCGCAGCCGGCGCTGGTGACGCTGCTGGAGGGCGTCTGGCTGGGGGGCCTGGCGGGCGTTCTCCTGGATGTGCGGCCTTGGCCCCTCGTCCTGCTCGCCTGGGCGCTCGCCGGGATCGGCGCGGGGCTCACGGCGGCGCGTGGCGGCGGAGGACG
The DNA here is from genome assembly GCA_964538465.1 of uncultured Thermoleophilia bacterium. GTDB lineage: Bacteria > Actinomycetota > Thermoleophilia > UBA2241 > UBA2241 > UBA6103. Next base: position 4,100 of record CAZIGT010000163.1, read on the forward strand.
GCCCGCCGAGGGCCGAGCCGAGAGCGGTGACGGTGATAGCGCCGCGGGTGGCAGCGGGGACCGGACCGTTCTGAGCGGTGCTCCCGGCCGGCGCGAGCGCGACGGACACGTCGCGAGCGACGCTTCCGGCCGGCGCGAGCATCTGCTCCGAGCGGCCGCAGTCGGGGTGCTCGCGGTGGCCACGGCCGCTTTGGTCATGCTGCAGTGGCCCGCGGATGCGCGCTCGGTGGCTACCCTGACCCTGCGCGACGCGGTCTTCGTGCTGCTCGCCCTGTGGCTGGGCGGCCGGGCAACAGGGACTACCGAACCGCGCGCGGTCACCATCACCGCGGCGCGGTGCTTCGCGCTGCTGGTCGCCGTGCTGGTCGCGGCGCGGGCGGCGCACCAACCGCTGGGCGGGGCGGTCACCCTGGTCTGCGTGGCCCTGGTGGCCGGCGTGGCGGTCGTGGCGCTCACGCGGGTCGCCGACGAGCTGGGGGATCGCGCTCGGGGCGGCCGGATGCCGAGGAGCGTACTGGGCCTCGTGGTCGTCATGGGCCTCGTGGTCGTGCTGCTGGCCGTGGCTTCCGGCCCGCTGCAGGGCCCGATCGACGACCTGCTCGGCTTGATCGCCGCGGGGCTGCACCGGGCCGCCGACGGCGTGGCCTTCGTCGTGAGCTGGCTGGCCGGCGCGATCATGCGGCTCTTCTCGGCGGTCGGCGACCTGTTACGGGGCGGCCCGCAGGACGAGCCGGGCATGGAGAGCTCCCCGGGGCCGCCAGCGACGCCCACGCCGGGCTCCACCCCGGGCGGCAGCAGCGAGTGGGCGCAGGTCTTCATCTGGCTGCTCGTGGCCGTCTGTGCGGCCGGCGGACTTCTGCTCCTCTGGCGACACACAGCGTGGCGCCGCGCCGACGAGCCGGCGGGCGCCGAGGAGCACGAGTCGCTCGCCGGGAGGGGCGCGCTGCGTCGCCGGGCTTTCTCCCGGCTGGCGACGATGCTCGCCCGGGTCGAGCGGGCCGTGGCGCCGCGCACGCCGGCCGAGGCCCTGCGCCGGGAGTACCGGCGGCTGGAGGCTGCGCTGGCCGCTGCCGGCCACGGGCGCGCGCCGGACGTCAGCGCACGCGCGCACCTGGCGAGCCTCCCACTGCCCGAGGACGAGGGCGTGGGCGCGCTGCCGGATGTCCTGGCGAGCCTCTATGAGCGCGCCCGCTACTCGCCCTTCGGCTGCGAGCGGCAGGACGTGGCCCGCTTCCGCGAGCTGGGCGATCGGCTGCGCGCCGTCGTCGGCGCCGAGTAGCGGGTCGCAGTCCCGAGCACGCCGGTCTGGGTGGACGGCTCCGCTTGGCGGGCCGCTCTCGTCCGGCCGCTCGGCGCCGAGCAGCGATCCGGGCTTTGTGCACGCGCAGGCTGGGTTGGATGTGCGTGCCGGGACGGGTACCATCTTCTGCCGGGGATGGAGTCCCCCTTTGAACGCCCCCAGGGGCTGATGGCTCCTGACAGCGCACATACGCGTCCAGTGGTCCATCGCCGAGGAGGGCTCCGTCATGCTGCAGCCGTTCACCATCGCCGCCATCTGGCTTGCCCTGGCGGTCGTCGCGGCCGTCATCGCCTATCGTTTGCGCATCGCCATCGCCCTCGTCGAGATCTGCGTGGGCGTCGTCGTGGCGGCCGTCGCCACGCATTACGGCCACTTCGACTGGCTTGGCTCGGACGATGAGTGGCTCCGTTTCCTGGCATCCACCGGCGCGGTGCTGCTCACCTTCCTGGCGGGAGCGGAGCTCGACCCGGCGGTGATCCGCAGCAAGCTGGCTGAAGTGTCGGTGGTCGGCGTCGTCGGCTTCCTCGCACCATTCCTGCTGTGCGCGGCGGTAGCTCACTGGGCTCTGGGGTGGAGCACACAGGCCAGCCTGCTCGCCGGGATCGCCCTCTCCACCACCTCCATGGCGGTCGTCTACTCCGTGATGCTCGAGACCGGCTTCAATCGCACCGAGTACGGCAAAGGCATCCTCGGCGCGTGCTTCATCAACGACCTCGGCACGGTGGTGGCGCTGGGCCTGCTGTTCGCGCCCTTCACCTACAAGACCATCGTGTTCATCGCGGTGAGCGCCGCGGTCATCGTCGCCCTGCCCACGGTCATCAATCGCCTGACGCGGATCTACGGTCACCGCACGGCGGCCATACGGACGAAGCTGATCATGGCCGTGCTCCTCGGCCTGGGAGCACTCGCCTTCTGGTCCGGCAGCGAGGCGGTGTTGCCGGCGTATGTCGTTGGAATGGTCCTGGCTGGGGGAGCCGCCCAGGACCATGACTGGATCCGGCGGCTGCGCACGCTGACGGTCGGCTTCCTCACACCCTTCTACTTCTTGCGTGCCGGCATGTTGGTGAGTGTGAGCGCTGTCATCGCGGCGCCGATCGTGATGATCGTGCTTTTCGCCGCCAAGGTCGCAGCCAAGATCTTCGGGCTCTACCCGGTCATCAGCCGCTTCCGCCACGAACGCAAGGAACGCTGGTACTACTCCCTGATGATGTCGACCGGGCTCACGTTCGGGACCATCTCGGCGCTCTACGGCCTCAGCCACGGTATCGTCACGCAGGGGCAGTACTCGTACCTTGTGGCTGCCGTCATCGGGACAGCGGTCATCCCGACCCTCGTCGCGGGCCTGGCGTTCGTGCCCCGTCATCTGCTGCCGAAGGAAGCGGCCGAGGTCGTGCCCGCCGGTGGCGAGGGTCGGATGCCGATCCCAGCGGGTGCTCAGGGAGAGCTGACTCCTGCAGCCGCCCCGGCTGCCATGGCCGTTGCCGCTGCACAGCCACAGCTGAGCGAAAGCGAGCTGCTCGCCGCGGCGCTCGACGAGCTCGATCTCGAAGAGGAGGAGACGGAGGAGGTCGCGGACGAGGGTTGAGGCGCGCGACCTCCGGGCGGTCTCCGGCTGCGTAGCATCACCGGCGAGGGTGATCGGGGCGGGCTAGTCGCGGGGGCCCCG
>CAZIGT010000164.1:0-332 GCA_964538465.1 uncultured Thermoleophilia bacterium
GCAGGCCGCCGCGCACATCGATTCCCTGGCCAAGCCGGGCGGCAGCCTGGGGCGCCTGGAGTGGCTCGCCACCAGGCTCTGCTGTGTGCAGCAGACCATGTCCCCCGAGACTCGCCCGCGGCTGGCGGTGGTGTTCGCTGCCGACCACGGGGCAGTCGCCTCAGGGGTGTCCGCATGGCCAAGCGCGGTGCCCGCGTCCATGGTGCAGGGCATCGTTGGTGGTGCCGCCGCGAGCAGCGTTCTGGCCGCCGCCACAGGCACAGAGCTCCGCCTGGTGGACGTGGGCACACTCGGTCCCGACCTGGGGCCGCGGGTCGCCTACGCCTGTGAGA
>CAZIGT010000164.1:342-2828 GCA_964538465.1 uncultured Thermoleophilia bacterium
CTGGGAGAACGTGCGGCCGGGATCGCGCGACCTCTGCCGCGAGCCCGCCCTGTCCGCGCATGAATTCGATCGCGCCTGGGAGGTCGGCGCACGGGAGGCCAACACTGCCGCTGAGAAGGGGATCCGCGTAGTGGCCGCCGGAGAGGTGGGTATCGGCAACACCACGCCAGCCAGCTGCCTCACGGTGCTGCTGGCGAACGCGTCTCTGTCGCAGGCGGTGGGGCGCGGGGCCGGAGCCGATAACACCGTTCTAGCACGCAAGATGGCTGCGGTGGGGACCGCTGTCAGGCGGGCGGCCAAGCGGCTCCCGTCGGACCCGAAGCAGGCCATCAGTGCCGTCGCCGGACTGGAGATCGCGGCCATGGCGGGGTTCTACGCGCAGGCCGCCGAGCGCCGTCTGACGATCGTGCTGGATGGCTTCGTGGCCACGGCCGCCGCGCTGGTGGCCGAGCGTCTGCACCCCGGCACCAGCGGTCAGATGATAGCGGCGCACCGGTCGGCCGAGCCCGGCCACGGGCTTGCGCTCGCGACCCTGGGCCTGGAGCCGGTCCTGGACGGCTGGCAGATGCGGCTCGGTGAAGGAACGGCGGCCATCCTCGTCATGCCGCTGCTCGACGCGGCCGCTGCCGTCGTGGGCCGCATGGGCACGCTCGCGGACCTGGTTGGAGGGGGTGCGTGACCGCGTCTCGTGCCTGGCACACGCTGATGGCGGCCATTCAGTTCCTCACGCGTGTGCCGGTACCGGGGGGGATGAACCGGACGGGCGCCGAGACTCGCACGCTCACCGACGCGGTCGTCTTCTTCCCCTTGGTCGGCGCGGCGATCGGCCTGCTGACGGGAACCATCATCTGGCTTGGCCTTCACATCTGGCCGGCGATGCTGGCGGCGGCCTTGGGGCTGGGCGTGGAAGCGCTGGTCACTGGTGGGTTCCACGAGGACGCGGTGGCCGACAGCTGCGATGCCTTCGGCGGAGCATGGACGCGGGAAGACGTGCTCCGCATCCTCAAGGACAGCCGTGTGGGCAGCTTCGGCACCCTGGGGCTGATACTCGCTGTCGCGTTGCGCCTGCTGGGGCTGGCCGCTCTTGACCCGGTCGTGCTGGTGACGGCGAGCACGGCGTCGGCGGCCATCGGACGCTGGTGCATCCTGCTGTTGATGGCCGCTGTGCCGCCGGTGCCGCGGCGGGAAGGGCTGGCCAAGGACGTGGGGCAGCGCATCGGCGGGCGCTCCGTGGTTCTGGGGGCGCTGCTGACCGTTCCCGGGATCGCCTGGTACGCTTGGCTGCGGCCGCTTGGTTGCGGGTTCGCGGTGGCCGCTTCGCTCATCGTGATCGCCGTCTGGGCGTGGTATGTACGGCGCAGGCTGGGCGGCTTCACCGGTGATTGCCTTGGGGCTGGCTGCTACGCCGTGCAGGTCGTGGTCATTCTGGTCGCGGCGGCGCTGTGACGTCTGGGCTCATCCTGGTCCGTCACCCACCGGTCGCCGAGGCGTACCGGGATGTCTGCTATGGAAGCAGCGACGTGCCGCTGAGCTCGGAAGCCACAGCGTCTGTCGAGCGAATCGTTGCCGAGGTCTGCAGGCGTGCGTCGACCAAGGGACGCATCGTCTGCGTCTACCACAGTGGATCGTCCCGGTGCGCGGGTCCGGCGGGTGCAATCGCCGCGCACCTTGGTCTGGAGGCCATTCCCGACTCACGCCTGCGCGAGCGGCACTTCGGAGCGTGGGAGCTGCGCAGCTGGGATGCCATCTACGAAGAGAGCGGCGACGCGATGATGGGCATGGTCAGTGCCCCGGAGAGCTGGCGTCCGCCCGGGGGCGAGAGCACCTTCGAGCTGCGCGACCGCGTCCTCTCGTGGTATCGCGACCTGCCATCCCATGGCGCCGTGGTCGCTGTGAGCCACGGCGGGCCGATTGCGGCACTCCTGGGGACTCTGCGGGAGGCCGCCGTGGAGCATTGGCCGCGCTTCATCCCGGAGTGTGGCGCCTTGGTGGCCGTGCCTTTACCGCGCAGGAGTTGAGTGTTACTCCCCGGAAGCGGGGGTGCCCGTGGCGCGGTGGGTCGCCGCCGGCTGCCCTTCGCCGCCTTCTGCTTGACAACCGACCACGGTACGGCCAGAGTGGCCTCGCTTGCGAGAAGAGTCACGTTACCTACTACGGGCGGATGAGTCAGACCCATCAAGGACTCGAGAGTATCCGGTCGCTGCTGGCCGATCACCGGCTAGCTATCACAAGGCCCCGTCTCGCTTTCTGGTCGTACATGATCGATGCGCGGAAGGCATTGACCCTTCCTGAAATCATCGTGGCCATGCGTGATCGCGGTGTGGGACGCGCCACGACCTATCGCTGCATCGACCTGTTCGCCGGCTTGGGACTGCTGAGGCAGGTCAAGGACGTCGCCGGACTCACGTGCTTCGTGCTCGTGCATATCGGTGACGGTCAGCCGGTGATCTGCGGGCGCTGCCACGCGGTCGTCGAGCTCCGGGCCG
>CAZIGT010000164.1:2838-7064 GCA_964538465.1 uncultured Thermoleophilia bacterium
GGAAGATGCCGACCACGCCGCCGGAATTCAGCTTCTCGCCGAGCTCGCCGAGCGTCAGACTGGCTACGTAGTGTACGGGAGCGACCTGGCCGTATTCGGCTTCTGCCAATCCTGTCGCCGCGGGCCGGAGTGAGCACACGCCTTCCGGTGCGCTGGCACGCCCCGGTCATTCAGGTCGGCCTTCGTGCTGCTTCTGAGAGAAGCACCCGGGGCACGGTCGCCGGCTGCGTCACCGGTATGAGCACTCCATCGCTGGCCGTTGACAGGGACGTGAGGATGAGCTAGCTTCTCAGCGATAATGAGATGCAGTCGCATTATCGCTGAGAAGCGCACAATTGGGTTCTGGTCAAACCCTGCTCTGTGTGTAGCCAGATCGGCGAGTGGGCCTGGGCCAGCTGGCCCCCTTCCTTGGCAGTACTCGCCGGCTGGCAGCCGCGGGAGCTGCGCTACCCCTACAGCGGCGCCTCCGCGGGCCTTCTCAGTCCCTCAGTCCAAAGGATGCGCTGGATGAGCGGTGCCGCTCTCATGCGTCCTCGATGCTTCATACATGCCACAGACAGGAGATGCTATGTGCGGCAGCGTGAACCGTATCGTGGCTCTTGAGGCCCTGCGGGCGTTCCATGAGAACGAGATCGCCCGGCTCGGTGCTCCCAACGCCGGCGTGTACGACGACGAGGTGCGTGAGCGCAGCCACGAGCTCGCCATGGTGAACGACTTGCTCGCCACGCTGCGCGCGGACCCGCGGCTCGGCGCGCAGCCGCACCGCTGATGGACTCATGGCGCGCGTCTGCTGTGAGCGCCTGTAGGGGTTCAACGGAGAACCGCTGGGAAACCACCATATCTTGCGCCTTGACAGCCGTCATACCGCAATATAATGTATCGACTGCGGACGGTTCGCGGTAGTACGCTGATTTCACTACTGCCGCGCTTGGGAATCCGGTGAGACTCCGGAGCTGCCCCGCAGCGGTGAGCAGGAACGACAGCCGCATCCACGCACTGGCTCCCCATGGGAGCTGGGAAGCAGCGGCCGGTAGGAGTCGGGTCCAAGATGACTCGCGATGCCTGCAAGCCCGAAGACCGACCGTTCGCGGAACGAGGTCGCTCGTAGGCCAGCCGTAGAGGATCGCTGTTCCGGCAGACCGCGGCGACAGGTCCGGTCGCGGCCTTCGCGGGAAGGCGGGTCGGGCGTCGGTACGTGCCGCCGGCCGCCGCTACCTCCTCGTCGCCGCGACGACGTTCGTGGGGACGTGGAGGCGAAGATGGCGGGTGAGAGCCTGCAGCAGGCTGCGGCGGCGGCCACAGAGAGCGACTTCTTCCAGACGATCCGCAAGCGCGACAGTCGTATCGTCCGCTTCGATGTGGAGAAGATCGTGGCGGCGCTGCTGAAGGCTGGCACCGCCACCGGTGAGTTCGGCGAGGATGTTGCCCGGCGGCTAGCCGGAAGGGCCCTCGCCGTTGCCCAGCTCAGTCTGGGAGGGGCCACGCCGGGTGTCGAGGACATCCAGGACGCCGTGGAAGAGGTCCTCCTCGCATCGGTCTTCAAGCGCACGGCCAAGGCCTACATCCTGTACCGCGACCAGCACGCCCGCATCCGCGAGATCGTCTCGGCGGCGGATGTGGCGCGTGTCGACGGGTACCTTGAGCGCCTCGACTGGCGGGTCCGCGAGAACAGCAACATGGCCTTCTCGCTCCAGGGGCTAAACAACTACGTGGCAGCCGAGATTAGTAAGGAGTACTGGTTGGGGCGTGTCTACGCGCCGGAAATCCGCGAGGCGCACAGAAGCGGCGCGATCCACGTGCACGACCTCGGCCAGCTTTCGGTCTACTGCGTCGGCTGGGACCTGCGGGATCTGCTCTGCAGCGGGTTCCGGGGGGCGCGCGGCAAGGCCGAGAGCGGGCCCGCGCGCCACTTCCGCTCGGCGCTCGGGCAGATCGTCAACTTCTTCTACACGCTGCAGGGTGAGGCCGCCGGTGCCCAAGCCTTCTCGAACATCGACACTCTCTTGGCTCCCTACATCCGTGCCGACGGCCTGAGCTACGCCGAAGTGAGACAGGCCCTTCAAGAGTTCGTCTTCAACCTCAACGTGCCGACGCGGGTCGGGTTCCAGACACCGTTCACCAACATCACCCTGGACCTACGGTCACCGACGCACATGGCGGCCGAGCCGGCGCTGGTGGCCGGCGAGCCGACGGGGGCGACCTACGGCGAGCTGCAGGGCGAGATGGACCTCTTCAACAAGGCCTTCCTCGAGGTCATGGTCGCCGGCGACTCGTGCGGACGTGTCTTCACGTTCCCCATCCCCACATACAACATCACGCCCAAGTTCGACTGGGACGACGAGGCGCTCGCAGGTCTTTGGGAGGTCACGGCCAAGTACGGCATCCCTTACTTCGCCAACTTCGTGAATTCCACCATGCGGCCGGAGGAGACCCGCTCGATGTGCTGTCGCCTGCGCCTTGACCTGCGCACCCTCGAGCGTCGTGGCGGTGGGCTGTTCGGCGCGAACCCGTTGACGGGGTCCATCGGGGTGGTCACCGTCAACATGCCGCGGCTGGGACATCTGGCCGTCGGAGAAGACGACTTCCTCTCGCGCCTAACGCGCATCATGGACATTGCCAGCGCCAGCCTGGAGATCAAGCGAAAGGTGCTCGAGGGCCTCACTGAGAAGGGTCTTTATCCCTACGCGCGCTTCTACCTGCGTGATGTCAAAGCGCGCTGGCACAGCTACTGGCACAACCATTTCTCGACGATCGGGCTGGTCGGGCTTAACGAAGCCTGTGTCAACCTGCTGGGGTGCGATGTCGGCAGCGAGCGCGGGCTGTCGTTCGCCGAGCGCGTGCTCGACCACATGCGCGACCGTCTCACCATCTACCAGCGGGACACCGGCAACCTGTACAACCTCGAGGCGACTCCGGCCGAGGGTGCCGCCTACCGGCTGGCCCGGCTGGACGCGGAGTCGTATCCCGATATGCCGGTAGTCGCGGCCAAGCGCGAAGCTGGTGGCGTCGGCTGCCGGGAGGATGGCGCTGCAGGCCGGGAGGATGGCGCTGCAGGCCGGGCGAACGTCACCGCCGGCACAGTGCCTCTCTACACGAACTCCAGCCAGCTGCCGGTTGACTACAGCGACGACATCTTCGAGGTGCTGGACAAGCAGGACGGTCTGCAGGGCAAATACACGGGGGGCACCGTGCAGCACGTCTTCGTCGGCGAGGCCGCTCCCGACCCCGGCGCCGTGAAGTCCTTCGTACGCACCGTGTGCGAGCGCTACACGTTGCCATACTTCACCGTAACGCCCACCTTCTCGGTGTGCCCCGATCACGGCTACCTGCAAGGCGAGCAGACGATCTGCCCGTTGTGCGGTGAGCGCGCGGAGGTCTATTCGCGGGTCGTGGGATACCTGCGGCCGATCGACCAGTGGAACGAGGGCAAGCAGGCCGCGTCCGCGGCCCGCCGGTCGGTCTCGGTGGCGTGCGCGGCGCTTCTGCTACGGCGGACGGGAGATGGGGAGACGGCCATGCTTGTGAGTGGTCTGCAGCCCTTCACGCTGTGCGACTTCCCCGGGCATGTGGCCGCGGTGGTGTTCACCCAGGGCTGCGACTTCCGCTGCCCGTTCTGCCACAATGCGAGCCTGCTTCCGTTCCGGCCGCCGGATGGCCGCGCCGGCCTGCCAGTCGATGAGCTCTGGCGAAGGCTGAGCCGGCGCGATCGCCTCCTCCAGGGCGTCGTGGTCAGCGGTGGCGAGCCCACGGTCCACGACGACCTCGCCGCGTTCCTCGCGCGGATCAGGTCGCTCGGGTTGCGCGTCAAGCTGGACACGAATGGCAGCCGGCCGACCGTGATAAAGGAGCTGCTGTGCGAACGGCTGGTCGACTACGTGGCCATGGACGTCAAGGCGCCGCTCGATCATGAGTCCTACGGGCGCCTCGCAGGCGTGCCGGTGGACGTGGGGGCGATCAGGCAGAGCATCGACCTGATCGCCGGCTGTGGGCTGGAGCACGAGTTCCGCACCACGGTCGTGCCCGGGCTGCATCGCGACGGTGATTCTGCGGCCATCCGGGCACAGTTGCCGGCCGGCTCACCGCACCGTCTTCAAGTCTTCAGACCGCAGAACGCTCTCGACGTGCGCCTGCGCTCCGTGCCTACTTGACCTGCGGCTGCGGGCCGGCGACGTGAGTAGCGTCCCACCACGTGGTGTACGAAGAGATTCAAGAGCAGGGCGCTGGGT
>CAZIGT010000165.1:0-7032 GCA_964538465.1 uncultured Thermoleophilia bacterium
TGTAGACCTCGGTACCCAGGATCCGCACCCAGTTGGCCGCCAGCACCTTCTGCGCCTCGTCGGGCTTGTCGACGCCCAGTATCACGATGGCGTTGTCGGTGATGCGGCCCAGGTGCGGATAGAGGTAGTGGACGTTGATGCCGGCCGCCTTCAGCGGCTTCAGCACGGCGAGGACGCTGCCCGGATGGTCCGGTATCTCGACGGCGAGCACGTCGATCTCCTTGGGATCGTAGCCCCCGCCGGTGAGGATGTTCCTGGCCTTCTCGTGGTCGTCGACGACGAACCGTACGGTGCTGATGTCCGAAGTGTCGGCCACCGAGATGGCCCGGATGTTCACGCCTTCGCGCCCGAGCAGCTCGCTGACGGTGGCGAAACTGCCGGGGACATTGGTGAGGCTGATGGACAGCTGTCGTATAGACATGCGCTCGAGTCCTTCTTCGAGTCTTTGTCGAGTCCTCGGCCTAGTCTCTCGCGAAGTTGTAGCCCACGGCGAGGGCTTCCTTGTTGAGGTCGAGAAGCTTGGCCTTACCCGCGCCGAGTATCTCGGCGAGGTTCTTCACCATCGTGTCGTAGGAGATCATGTCGCTCGCCCTGACCAGGGCCCCGAGCATGATCATGTTGGCCACCTTCATCGAGCCCAGCTTCTCGGCCAGCTCGCTGATGGGCACCGCCAGGATCTCTATGTCGCTGCGCGCCGACTCGGTGTTCACGATCGACGAGTTGGCGCAGAGAAGCCCTCCGGACTGGAGGGCACCCTGGAACCTGACGAACGAGGGCTGGTTCATGGCGACGATGAACTCCGGGGCCGACGCGGCAGGCGAAGCGATCTCTTCGTCTGAGACGACGACGGTGCAGTTGGCCGTGCCGCCCCGCACCTCCACGCCGTAGCTGGGCAGGTAGGTGACGTGCTTGCCCTCGAGCATGGCCGCGGTGGCCAGGGTGGAGCCTATGGACAGAACGCCCTGCCCACCGCTTCCGGAGATGATGGTCTCTGTCAGCATGGCACCTCTTTGAACACGCCCAGCGGGAATTCCTTGACCATGACCTCGTCGATCCACGCGCAGGCCTGAAGCGGGGCCATCTTCCAGTTGACCGGGCAGGGGGACAGGATCTCGACCAGAGAGAAGCCTGCCCCATCGATCTGCCGCTGGAAAGCCTTGGCGATGGCCTTCTTCGCCTTGATCACCGCGGCCGGCTTGTTCACCGTGACGCGCTCGAGGTAGGACGTGCCGTCGAGCGCGGAAAAGACCTCGCAGATGCGTACCGGGTGGCCCGCCACGTCCGCGTCCCGTCCGGTGGGAGTGGTGGTGGTCACCTGCTCGAGAAGTGTGGTAGGCGCCATCTGGCCGCCGGTCATGCCGTACACGCCGTTGTTCACGAAGATGACGGTGATGTTCTCGCCCCGGTTGGCGGCGTGGAGCCCCTCGGCGGTGCCGATGGCGGCCAGGTCGCCGTCGCCCTGATACGAGAAGACCAGGTTCTGCGGCCGTACCCGCTTGATGCCGGTGGCCACGGCGGCGCCGCGCCCGTGGGCCGATTCGATCACGTCGATCTCGAAGTAGTTGTAAAGGAGCATGCCGCACCCCGCAGGGGCCACGCAGATGGCGTCTCCCTGGAGGTCCATCTCTTCGATGACTTCCATGAGGAGGCGGTTGATGATGCCGTGGCCGCACCCGGGGCAGTAGTGGAAGTGCGCTTCCTTTAGAAGCTTCGGTCGCTCGTAGACGATCCTCATCGCTTCTTCCTCTTGCCGCTCGCGTGCGCCTGGAGGTAGTGGCGCGAGATGATCCGGTAGAGCTCCACGGGCATGGGGACCACGCCTCCGGGCCTTCCGTAGAAGTGGATGTGGCCCCTGCCCTCCAGCGCCAACCTCACGTCTTCGACCATCTGGCCGGCGCTCATCTCGAAGACGAAGAACTCGCTCACGGTCTTCGCCGTCTCCCGGAGCGCCTTTGCCGGGAAGGGCCAGAGCGCGACGGGACGGATCATCCCCACCTTCTTGCCCTCTTCGCGAAGCTTCTTGATGGCGCCCTTGGCGATCCGCGCGCCGATGCCGTAGGCGACCACCACCATCTCCGCATCGTCCGTGAGGTAGGTCTCGTAGCGGACCTCGTTCTGCTCGATGAGCCGGAACTTCCGCTGCAGCTTCCAGTTGTGCTCTTCCTGGAGCTTGGTGTCGAAGATCAGGGAGTAGATGCTCTGGGCCGGCCGGTCCTTGGCTCCCGTGAGGGCCCAGCTCTTGTCGTAGTCAGGTGGCCGCACGAGGCTGTCGAAGTCGACCGGCTCCATCATCTGGCCCAGGATGCCGTCGCTGAGGATGATGACGGGGTTGCGGTACTTGTCCGCCAGGTCGAAGGCCAGCGGCACGATCTCCGTGAGCTCCTGGACGGACGATGGCGCCAGGACGACCGTCCGATAGTCGCCGTGGCCGCCGCCGCGCGTGGCCTGGAAGTAGTCCGACTGGGCCCCGGCGATGCTCCCCATGCCGGGGCCGCCCCGCACCATGTTGACGATGACCCCGGGAAGCTCGTCGGCCACCAGGTAGGAGATGCCCTCCTGCTTGAGGCTGATGCCGGGGCCGCTTGACGACGTCATGGCGCGTGCCCCCGCTGCCGACGCGCCCAGCACCATGTTGATGGCGGCGATCTCGCTCTCCGACTGGATGAAGACGCCGCCCGCCCCCGGCATGCGCCTCGCCATGTACTCCGTGAGCTCGTTCTGCGGGGTGATGGGATACCCGAAGTAGTGGGTGCACCCGGAGAGCACCGCCGCCTCGCCCAGCGCCGCGTTCCCGCTCATGAGGCGCTTCATGACGCGCTCACCTCGATGGCTACATCGGGGCACATGAGGGCGCAGCTGCGACAGGCCGTGCACTCCCTGGACTCGTCGAAGGCGACGACGAAGTACCCCTTGAGGTTCAGCTCCTCGGAGAGGCGGATGCAGTCCTTCGGACAGAAGTCGATGCAGAGGCCGCAGCCCTTGCAGCGCTCCGTGTCGATCTGGATGCTCCCTTTCACTGATGCGTCCTTGTTATCCGTTCGGTCTGGGTGGCCTCTCGGCGGACGAACATCGCTTCCCGGCGTTCGTCCGCGCACGGGTCGGCTGTCTATGATAGTGCTTCAGGCGGCTCCGGCCGGAACCCAGTACGCGCCACGCAGGTAATGAAGATATTCATAGCGAAGCGGGGGGACACTGTGGGCATGGCCAGATCGAACGTCGCGAGCGGGCGTGGACAGCAGATCGGCGGGTTGCTGCTCTTCCTTGCGAGCGCGGTCGCGCTGATGGGAATCATCACGGCTGAGTCGCTCTATCCTCCCGGCTACAGCACGTCGAAGAGCATGATCAGCGACCTGGGCGGCACCGAGCCGCCGGAGAGCCGCGTAGAGCAGCCCTCGGCGGCGATCTTCGACACATCGATGATCGCTGGCGGCGTGCTCATAGTCGCCGCCGCGGCGCTGACCCGGCGCGCCCTGCGCCGCGCAGCCTTCACCATCTTCCTCGCGCTGCTCGGCATCGGCATGCTCGGCGTCGGGGTGTTTCCGGGACCCACCGGGAGCATCCACGCGGTGTTCGCCATGCTCACGTTCGGCTCCGGCGGCATCGCGGCGATCCTCTCGGCACGCTTCCTCGCCTCGCCGTTCCGCTACGTAGCCGTCGTTCTCGGCGTAGTGCCGCTCGCCAACCTCCTGCTCTTCATGTTCCTCGGCGACTCGTACTTCGTCTCCGGGCTGGGCGAAGGTGGGGTGGAGCGTTGGATCGCCTATCCGGTCTTGCTCTGGCTGGCGGGCTGCGGCGGCTACCTACTCGCGATGGGCAGTGCCGGGCCGGCCGGTTCGGATGCGACGACCTCGGCCGAGTCAGCGGGAGCGTGAAGCGATCGGCTGGCCGACGAACGTGGTGCGCACGCGCACAGATCCTACGAAGTAGGGAGTCCAGATCGCCGGCGCGATCAGCGCACTCATGAGATCCTGGATCATCGGCTGCGTGTCGAGGTACGGCCCGAGCGCCTCCTGAGACAGGTAGAGGAGGCTCAGGAAATCGAACAGGCTCGCGGCTGAGCTGACCGGTATCGCTATCACCATCAGCCGGGGGACGCTCCATTTGCGCTGCATGAAGAGCGTGAGGACGGCGACCGGCATGACCGTGAGAAGCGCGGCGAAGATGCTCGTGATGACCAGGTACGGCGGGCAATAAGCCGCGTATATGGGGCTCGAAGGAGTGGTGAAGGCCGCCCCACACGGGGAGTCAGAACCCGGGCAGGGCACTCGGGACGATCACGGCTCGGCCATTCCACTACACGCCGGCGGGAAAGTTCCTCACCCCCGCGCTGACGACTCCCCGATCACCAACAGCGAATTCGCGAAGGCCCTCCCCCTGGGCACGTCCGATCTCGAGCCAGTCCAATGCTGGCAGGTCCCCTCGATCCCGACCACCGGCAGCGCTCCCCGGACATACGCCGCCACGGCAGTCTGTACTCGGCTTCCCTACCGGCGTGAACCGCGATGCCCACCTGGTTGAAGCCCATGAGCGGTCGGCCGCCGATACCGTCGACGACCGTGAAGCACTCGCAGTGTTTGAAATGCCCCGACCGTCGTGCGGCAAGGCCACCGGGAGCCTCCGAAGGGGCAGCGACCCGTACTCTCTTCCCGTTCTCTTCGGCCCTAGGAATCGGACTCCATTCCTCGTCGTTGGATCGATCTTGCGAGGTGATGAGAGCGATCAGGATCCGCCGCAGCCCCGTCCACGGCCCCGCCCACGACGGGCGGGCCGGCGTCCTCGGCGGCGCCAGGGTCGCAGACCCCGCCGCCACCTCGCTACCGGCGGTCCATCCCGCAGCGTCCTTCAGGATCCCAGCAGGTGTGCACCTCGGCCGACCCGCAGGAAGGACATACGGACGGCGCTGCCAGACCGGTCTCGGTGGTCCAGACGGCCCCACAAGACGCGCAGCAGAGCTGCCGCGCCTCAACGCGGTACTGGCCACCACCGATGAGGATCGCCTTGCCGGCGACCAGCGCCTCGGCGACTTTGGCCCTGCCTCGCTCGAGAACGCGACCGACCGTCTGCCGTGACACGCCCCTGACCGCCGCCGCCTGCGCGTGGCTGAGGCCCGCGAGATCGCCAAGGCGGCTCGCCTCGAGCTCGTCGACGGCCAACGGCAACTGCTCGAGCTCGCGGCCGGGAACGCCCGCCGGCTTGAACAGCGTCACACGCGGCACACCGCCTACGGCGCGCTCAATCGGCGGGCGTGACATGAGCCTCCTTGGAGGTTACTAGCATATGCTCATGGTAGTCGCGCTCATTGGTGGAATCAATCCAAGAGCGAATCGTTCTTCGTGGCACTCTCGGTCGGCGACGACATCATTAAGGTGCTGGTGGCCGGGGAAATCCGCGACAACACGTTCGCTGCCCTTCAACGACTCGCGTCACTGATCATGAACGAGGTGGTGTCGGAGTCGGAGGTGCACTGACCCGGGAGGCCCGCACCGTTCAAAGCTTGGGCACACGACATCGGGGTAGCGCTGGCGCGTGTGCGATCCCATCGATCAAGCGTGCGAGATGAGATCGAGCGGTCGACTCGCGTAACGGCCGTGGTGGGCGTATGCTCATATCTGCGCCGTTGAGGCACTTCACCGCCGACAATGGAGGTCTGATGCGGATGCGAGAAGCCGAGCATCATCATCTGCCCGGCGAGCCACTGCGTCTGCGCCAGCTGATCGGCAGGGCGTGCTCGCGACAGAGATGAAGCCATCAAGGTGCGACTATGCAATGGCCACAGACTGAGATCCGCCCAAGCGTCAACGGTGATGTGACCGAGCGCGACTTGGGTGCGCGCATCCGCGCGCGGCGGCTTCAGCAGGACATGACCCTTGACGACCTCTCCAGACGTACGGGACTCACCAAGAGCTTCCTGAGCGAGATTGAGCGGGGGATCGGCTCACCGTCCCTCGGCTCGCTCAAGAGCATCGCCGAGGCGTTGGGCGTCCCCATGCTGTTCTTCTTCCTACCCGGATCTGGCACGCAGGCAGCTGTGGTACATGCGGAGGAGCGGCGCACCCTGACGCACCCCGGCGGCGGTGTGGTCATGGAGCTGCTTGCGCCGGACGTGCAGCACAACATCGAGATGCTGATCGTGCGCATCTCGCCCGGCCACGACTCACCGGCCGGCGGCGAACGACACCCTGGCGACGAAGCCTTCGTCGTCCTCCAAGGGTCCGGGGAATTCACCTTGGGCTCAGACACCGTGACGCTCGAGACAGGCGACAGCGGCTATGTCCTGGCAAGCCAGTATCACCTGGTGCGCAACACCGGCGACTGCGATCTCGTCATCGTCACCGTGCTGACGCCGCCGTCGATCTGAGGCGTCGGGACAGCCCTTCTCGAGTGCGGCGGTCGCCGAAGGCTCCGGATGTGCCTGATTGCCTTGCGACCCCGCTGCCGGTATGTCCGGACGCTTTCGCCGCCGTGTCGACCCGAGGAGACGCGGAGCCCGACGCGGGGCCGGCCCCGGATGGGATTGGAGCCTCCGTCAAACCCGGGGCGACCCATTCCTCGCCCGCGAACACGATTCTGTGGCGGCGATCGCGGTCGCCCCGGCGAGCCCCCTACGGCCAGCTGCATGTCCGCAAGCCGCAGGTGCCCTGGTTTCGGGATGGTGGCGGCCGAGGTCGTGAGGGTCACAACCAGCGGGATGTCGGACGAGTGATGCCAATGCAGGCGAGTGGTGGGCGTACGTGGATTCGAACCACGGACCTCTTCCTTATCAGAGCGACGCCGGCCATCTCCGGGACGCCCCCCAGGCTCAATGTGCCCCACTCAGTAGCGCCGTTTCGGGTCGAATACGAGGTCCGGACAGGTGATCGGCCACCTGATTTCGGCGGCTACGGCAACAACGGCGGCAACAAGTCGATGCGGGCGCTGTGTGCGGCTGCGTCGAGGTGGTGGCACTTGCGGCAACAAACCCTATGCAACCCCTCGAACCCTTACCGTCATTCGCCCTGCTGAGTGAACCAACAATGAATCCTCCGAGGCTAC
>CAZIGT010000166.1:0-1655 GCA_964538465.1 uncultured Thermoleophilia bacterium
GCTTCAATCGGGTATCGGAGCTGGAGTCCCAGACTCCGAGGGCGGCTCTTAGCCCTGGATCTTCCAGTACTTGACCAGCTTCTCTCGGTCGAGCTCGACGATGAAGCCGCGCAGAAGGCCTTCGCCGTACTCCGAGCCGGGGTTGATGCACACCGTCTCGCCGATGTAGCTGAAGCCGCTCGACTCGTGGATGTGACCGTGCAGGCCGAGCATGGGCTGGTACTTGGCGATAGCGTCGTAGACCGCCTGCGAGCCCACATGCTGCATCTTGACGCCTTCGGCACCCGACTTGATCTTGAGGCTGTCGTCCAGCTCCGGAGCGAGGTCGATGTCTGTGCCCTTCGGCGGGCAATGGATGTTCCAGATCGACTTGCGTGGTTCCTTGAGCCAGTCAATCTTCTCCTGAAGCCTGGCGGCCATGCCCTCTTCGTCCGTTTCACGCGGCGTGTCCCACGGCGTGGGCGTGACGTACTCCAGGCTGATGAGCTCGTGACCCTCGAGGTCGACGACCTTGTCGGTGGGATAGATGACGCCCTTGTCCGCGTGGCCCTTGATGGCTTCGTCGAGCTCGAGCGGGTCGTCGTTGCCCGGCATGGCGATCGACACGATCTTCTGCGTGTCCACCTTCTCGCAGAGGAGGTCGAGCCAGTGGTTCATGCGCTTGACGACCTCGCGCTTCATGATGGCGTCGACCTTCTCGGGGCTCTTCTTGAGCTCCTCGAGCTCCTTCTTGTTGATGCGGCACGAGTAGACGCCGCCGTTGGCCAGCTTCTGCTCCCAGTCGGCGATCTCTTCTTCGGTCTTGAGCTTGACCTCGCGGCCGAAGTAGCCGGACTTGGAGTAGCCCTTGCCGTAGTCGATGATCGGAACCAAAGCCTTGCCGGCAAGGTCGCCGCACAGCATGAGCGCATCGCATTCGTAGATGCCGATTGCGCTGATCCACTTGCGCCACACTGTCTCGGCGCCGTGGACGTCGACGGCATAAAAGATCCTCATAACTGACTCGCTCCTTTCGGAAAACAGCGAGGGGGTCCATGCCTCTCAGGTGGAGTGAACCCCTTCATGACACGTCACGACGGGGTCTCCGGACTGACACACGCCTGAGACCCCCGGTTCGCTGCAAGGATTCTACAACGATGCAACGCCAACGACCCCCCAAGGCGCATCTCGCTGCGGCACGGTCGGGGGGTGGATGCTCTCGTTCCGGCGTCCCGTCGTCAACTTGGCATACCGGATAGCCGAAGCGACGTGGGCTTCACGGTCCAGTCAGGGACCCGCATCTCTTGCGGATCGCGAACACAGCGGCAACCTGATCCGTTGCAGGATGCGAGCACCGCGCGGCTGCCTCTCCGGTCACGCTCGGTGCTTCTGGTAGCCTTCGCGGCGTGATACGAGCAGTCACCCTGGACTTCTGGAACACGCTGTTCGTCGACCGCCGCGGCCGCGAGCGCGAGCACATGCGGGCGGACGTGCTCCGCGCCGAGCTGGCGGGCGGGGGGCCGCCGCCCCCCCCCCCCCCCGCGGGGGCGCCCCCGGGGCCGCCGCCGCCCCCCCCCCGCCCCCCCGCCGCGCCCGGGGCCGGGCCCCGCCCCCGCGCGGCCCTCGACGAGGCCCTCGACGCCCTCACCCCCGAGCAGCGCGCGGTCTTCGTGCTG
>CAZIGT010000166.1:1665-7014 GCA_964538465.1 uncultured Thermoleophilia bacterium
CGGCGACCGCCGCGGCCGCGAGGGCGAGCACAGGCGGGCGGACGTGCTCCGCGCCGAGCTGGCCGCCGGGGGCCAGGCGCCACCCGAGCACGCCGTGCGCGACAGCCTGGCCCACGGCTACGACTACTTCGACGCCGTCTGGAGACGGGAACAGCGCACGCCGTCATGCTCCGAGATCCTGGACGCGACGCTCCTTCACCTCGGCGCCGACCTGCCGGCCGACGCCCGGCGCCGCGTCGCCCACATCTTCGCAGGGCTGCTGCTGCAGGCGCCGCCGGACGTGGTGCCTGGGGCGGCGCGCACCGTCGCCTACCTCGGCGCAACGTACCGCCTCGCGCTCATCAGCGACACCGGCTACTCACCGGGGTCGGTCCTGCGCGAGGTGCTGCGCGGCGCCGGCATGCTGGAGCACTTCCGCTACCTCTACTTCTCGGACGAAGGAGGCCGCGCGAAGCCGCATCCCCACGCCTTCCGCAGCGTGCTGGAGCAGCTGGATGTTCGCGCGCCGGAGGCTGTCCATGTGGGCGATATGCAGCGCACGGACATCGTCGGCGCGCAGGCGGTCGGCATGTGGGCCATCCATTTCGCGGGCGCGAACGACCGCGACGCGAGGTCGTCTTCCGCAGACGCCGTCACTCGTCGCTTCGAAGACGTACCACGGCTCGTGGGCGACCTCATGCGCCCCGGGTACGCTCGGCCCGAGGACTTCTCATGATCCGCGTGGTCGCCTTCGACTGGGGCGACACGCTCATGCGCGACTTCCGCATCTATCCCGGACCCATGGCGTCGTGGCCTCGGGTGGCCGCGGTCGACGGCGTGCGCGAGGCTCTCGTCGAGCTGGCGCCGCACCGGCGGCTGGTCGTGGCCACCAACGCCGCGGACTCCGGCGCCAAGCTCGTGATCGAGGCTCTTGCGCGCGTGGCCCTCGACGGCTTCTTCGAGACGGTCTTCTCCTCCGCCGAGCTGGGCGCGGAGAAGCCGGCGCGCGCGTTCTACGAGACCATCATCGCGCGCCTGGGCTGCGCGCCTCACGAGGCGGTCATGCTGGGCGACAGCTACCTGAACGACGTGCTGGGTGCGCGCGCCTGCGGGTTGCGCGCCGTGTGGTTCAACCCGTCCGGCGCTCCCTGCCCCGAAGCCGAGCCGCGTCACGATGCCGAGCTGCGTGCGATGACCGACCTGCCCGCCCTCATCGCCCGCCTCGACGGGTAGCGGCGATCCGCCTCAGAAGGACGGCTGCGGCGATCCGCCTCAGAAGATCGGCTGCGGCGACGGCACCACTGGGCGCGAGGCCGGCGCTGCCGCGCGAGTGACCGGCATCGCCCTGCGCCAGACCGGTATCGCCCTGCGCCAGACCGGTATCGCCCCGCACGAACCGAGCACCACCACGTGTGGGGCGCCGACTCGCGGTGACGATGTCGGCGAGGGCGACGTCGTGGGCGTCGGGCTGGGCTCCACGGTCGGCGATTCGGTCGGCGTGGGAGTCGGCGTGGCCGTAGGTGTGGGCGTCGGCGTGGGCTTCGGCACGGGCACGAGCTGCTTCCTTGCGCGGCGGACCGCCGCCTTGAGGATCCGCGCCATCAGCGACCGCCGCGGGTGGATGCCGTCGAAGAAGCCGGAGGCCTTGCCGCCGAAGCTCTGGATCGACGTGTAGTCGAGCAGGACGAAGTCGAGCCGGCGCTGCAGGTGCCTGAAGAAGCGGCGCACCTCGCGATGCCGCTGCGACCAGCCGCGGTCGCCGATGTACCGCCGCAGGTCGGGGTGATACGGCGAGAGCACGATGACCGGCCGTATCCCCCACGCGTTCATCTGGGCGATCGTCTTGCGCACGAAGAACGCCGGTGTGCTGCGGATGGCCCCGAACCCCTTGGGATAGATGGCGTTGAAGTGCAGGATCGTCGACTGCAGGCAGGCCGCCAGCGTGTAACCCTGCGAAGCCCAGTAGTCGCGCATGCCCCAGACGGAGTAGCCGTCGCTGCGGAACACCATGTGCCGGCCGTAGCTCTTCGAGCGTGCGGAGCTGCCGGCTTCGGACCAGGTACCTCCCAAGGCCTCGTCGTCGCTCGCCGCGGCCTCGGCGCGCGGTTCCGGTACGGTCGCCGCGCGCTTGTGCGGCCGGTACTCCTCGGGCAGGTAGGCCACCAGCCGCGGCACCGTGAGGGTCTTGGGATGGATACGAGCGCGGCGCAACTGCTCCATGTCGAGGATCCACAGGTACCTTGCCTGCTTCTCCGGGAACAGGTCGTGCTCCAGGAACATGAACGACCACGTGTCTGCGGGCGTGCCGGAAGACACAGATGCATTGAAGCCGCGCGACCTGGTGAGCCGGCGTACCACCTGCGGATCCGCCTTCATGGCGCGCGACGAGCCGAAGATCATCAGGTCCGGAGCGACCTTCAGCCGTTCCAGCAGCCGGATCTTGGCGGCACGCGTGCCCTCCGGCTTCGCCGATGCCGGGGTGGGCGCCACCGCGGCGCCCATTAGAACCGACAGTACAACGGCCGCGACCACGGCGGCTGCCGTCGCGGCCGCCGCCGAGACCGCCCGTGGCCGCTCGTTGCCGACGCCCGGCCTGTGGACGATCGTCAGAGCACGCCCCCGCTCTTGCCGAGGGCCTGCAGGAACAGCATCTTCGTGAGCGACGCGCGCATGTGCGTGCCGTCATAGAAGCCGCTCGCCCAGCCGCCCCACGACTTGATGTCCGTGAAATCGAGCAGCACGAATTTGAGACCGTGGTTCTGGAGCCAGGTGAAGTAGGCGATGACCTCGGCGTGCCGCTTGAGGTAGTTGCGGGCCGAGATGAACCTGTACAGGTTCGGGTGATAGGGGGTCAGGACGATGACCGGCGTGGCACCCCACTGGTTCATGAGACTGATGGCCTGCGTGCAGAACCACTTGGGCACGCCCTTCATGCTGCCGTAGCCCTTGGGGTAGACCTGGGCGGCCTTCCAGCGCGAGTAGGCCAGCCCCTTGGCCAGCGTGCGGCTGCGCGTGCGGTAGTAGTCATAGCGGTTCCAGACCAGCCACCCGTTCGCGTCGAACACGTCGACAGGACCGTACGTAGGTGTGGGCGTGGGAGTCGGCGTCGGTGTCGTTGTGGATGCCGACGCCGTGCCGGTGTACGGCGAGGGGAATCCCGAGGGGATGAACTGCGCCAGCTCCGGCTGAGCGTAGACGCTGCGGTGCACCCGATCGTGCCGGAACTCCTCCACGTCGATGAGCCAGAGATACCGCTGGGTGGTGCCGGGGAACAGCGAGCGCACGTAGTGCGCGAAGCAGTAGGCGTCGGCGATGGTGCCCGACGACACGGCCGCGTTGAAGGCAGTGCGGCCGGTCCACGCGGTGTAGTCGGCCGGGTTCACGCGCATGGCCCGCGAAGAGCCGAACACGATCAGGTCCGGGGCGGCGGTGAGAGCCTTGAGGAGAGTGACCTTCGTGTTGCGCGTGGCCTCCGGTGGTCCCGCGGACTTCGCAGACGTCCCGGATGCCGTTCCCAGCGTCTCCGACGATGCCACTGCCCACGCCCGGGCCGGCACCGCCAGGACGGCGCAAGCCAGCATGGCCACGGTCAAGAACCCCAATGCCGAGGGGCGCACCTGTGCCTCTGCGGCGCCCCCCCTGTCAAAGCGTCTCCGTAGCAGTCTCACCCTTTTGCTCCTCATCAGCTACGAGCGCCGGCCCCTCAACGGCGCGCTTCTGCCGAGCCTCCCGTCACGGTGCGGCCGGAGCCTGGAACATGTCCTCGTTCGTAGCCAGTCGCCACAGAAGCCCGTCCTCGCAGATTAGCACCATGCGGCGCCTGTATCGATCTGTCGACGAGGCTCGGGCCTCCTCCGCGGTCTCGCTGCCGGTCCAGCAGCTCAGTGAGAGGAAGAGGCGCCCGTTTCGGTCCACCGCGAGCTTCTGGTAATAGTTGACGTAGCCGTTGGCCGGCGGGACCACGAGGATCCGCGGCTCCGACCACCCACTTCCGCGTCGCCGTGTTTGATGGACGAGCGCCCCGTACGTGAGGCCCGCAACGTGCTCGAAGTCGTTCCTCCACTGACGGGAGACCAGGTGGAGCACATCGTTCCTGTCGCAGACGAGCGAAACGTAGGTCTGGCGCGCCCTGGCTCTCCCGGAATCGTCGCCGGCGACCGTGGTGACGGGCGTCATCTTCGTCCAGCCGCCGGTAGCACTCCTGGCCTCCAGGGATCGCACGTAACGGAACGCGCCGTTGTGTGAGCCGATCACCACGTGCAGATACCCCTGCGAGTCGAGGCAGATGGCGGGCGCGCAGTGGACGTCGTCGGCCGGCCACGCGAAGCCGATGCGCGTGCGCGCCACGACCTTCCTGCGCGCCTGGCTGTACGTTGCCACGAATACAGGGCTGCCGCGCGCCGAGCCTTTCCACCTGCACTCCTGATACACGAGGTACGACCTGCCGGCGACGCTCACGATGGCAGACCCGCCGCCGGCCACCTGGCACGGCGGCAACGCGCGCCGCGACACCAAACCCGTCTTGTCCACGACGAGAGTACCGTTCACGTAGCGCGGCTGTGAGATGTAGAGCCGGCAGCGATCGGCCCAGCGGCTCACGTACGCTTCCCGCTGCCAGAACGCCATCACCGGGACGCCGGTGATGCGGTTGGGGCCGACCTCGCACTCGTACGTGAAGTCGCCGTAGTCCAGGTCTGCCCGCGGGGCAGTGAGCGAAGCGAACGGGAGCCGCCAGGCGGTCCACGTGGTTCCCTGGTCGGCAGAAACAAGAAGCACGTGGACCCGCATGCCGATCACCGTCTCCACGGTGAGGGCCGTGTACAGCTCCCCTGTATCCGAGACCACGACGCGATCCGTTTCCCAGCCGCCGGCGTTCACCGTGCGCTGCGCGCTGGGCACGGCCAGCAGCACCGCGTCCCAGATCGCGTGCAGCGTCCAGCCACCGGCGTCGCCCACGTACACCCCGTTCGTGGCGTGCTGGTCGGTGCTCCGCTCGCGGATCTGGGGGCGGTTGGCCCAGTCGAACGCGGGGATGTTGAGCGGGTACTGCGGGTCGTAGCCGAACTGGTCCTTCAGACTGAGGTCGGGCCTCAGGACGAGGGTGTACGGCTCGTCGGCGAACGCTGTGGATGCGCTCGACAGCACGATCAGAGCCGCCAGGACGAGCACGGTCGCGAGGCTCACGCGGAACACGCCGGCCAGCAGCGGGCGGTCACGCCTCACTGCAGCGCCTCACGGGATCGCTGGACCACCTTGAGCGCCAGCCGTGCCGAGAGCTTCGTGTCCATGTGCGTGCCGTCGTAGAAACCGCCGCGCCAGCCGCCGAAGGACGAGATCACCATCGCTTCGACGAGAAACTGAAGCAGGCCC
>CAZIGT010000167.1:0-6998 GCA_964538465.1 uncultured Thermoleophilia bacterium
CGCCGGCCGCCCCCGCCTCACCCAGTGGCAGCCCGGATCGTCTCAGTCCAGACCGTTCTGCTTGCCGACTCTCGCCCACACCTCGATGGGCAGGCCCCACAGCCGGATGAAGCCCTCGGCCGCCGCATGCGAGAACTCGTCGTCCTTGGTGTACGTGACCAGCTTGTAGTTGTACACGCTGTTCGGAGACATGCGGCCCTCCGGGACGCACGTGCCCTTGAAGAACTTGAGCCGGATGGTGCCGGTGACCCGCTCCTGCGTGCTGAAGAGGAAGGCCTTGCAGGCATCGGTGAGCGGATCGAACCACTGCCCCTCGTAGATCATGTCGGCCAGCTTCTGCTCGATGGTGCGCTTGAAGTGGATGAGGTCGCGCGTGAG
Source organism: uncultured Thermoleophilia bacterium (assembly GCA_964538465.1). GTDB lineage: Bacteria > Actinomycetota > Thermoleophilia > UBA2241 > UBA2241 > UBA6103. The sequence continues at coordinate 379 of CAZIGT010000167.1, forward strand.
CACCATGTCCTCGAGCTCCTTGTGCGCCGTGATCAGCGCCAGCGCGCCCGGCACCTCGTAGATCTCGCGGCTCTTGATGCCTACCAGCCGGTTCTCGATCATGTCGACGCGGCCGAAGCCGTGCGTGCAGCCGATGGCGTCGATGGTCTCGATGAGCTCAACGAGGCCCATCTTCTTGCCGTCGATGGCCACCGGGACACCGGCCTCGAAGTCGACCGTGACGATCTGCGGCTCATCCGGGGCTTCCAGCGCCGAGGCGGTGAACTGATACGCATCTTCCGGCGGCGCCACCCACGGGTCCTCCAACAGGCCGCACTCGTTGGACCGGCCCCAGAGGTTCTCGTCGATGGAGTACGGGCTCTTCTTGGTGAGAGGCATGGGGATGTTGCGGGCGGCCACGTAGTCGAGCAACTCCTCACGGCTCATGCCCCACTCACGCGCTGGGCCCATGATCTCCAGCGTGGGGTCGAGACCGCGCACGCCGACCTCGACCCGCACCTGATCGTTGCCCTTGGCCGTACAGCCGTGAGCCACCGCCGTGGCGCCGTACTCGTGCGCCTTCTCCACCAGCTTCTTGGCGATCAGCGGCCGGGAGAGCGCCGATACCAACGGATACTTGTCCTCGTAGAGCGCGTTCGCCATGAGAGCCGGCAGGCAGTACTCCTGCGCGAACTCATCCTTGGCGTCGATGGCCTCGGCGGCGACAGCGCCGGCCGCCAGGGCACGCTCCACCAGCACCGGCACGTCCTTCATGCGGCCCACGTCGACCAGCACGGCCACCACGTCGAGGCCCTTGTTCTCCTTGATCCAGGGGATCAGCGCGGACGTATCGAGTCCGCCGGAGTAGGCGAGGATCACTTTGTCGCTCAAGGTCGTTTCCTTTCGTCGGCGACCGCGCTTCGCGCAGGCATGGCGCGGCCGCGGGATGGTTCAGGGATGCGACGGCGGCCTTCCGGCCGGCGCGGGGGCAGGCGACGGGGCAGCTATCGCCACGCCGCTTCAGGCGACGGGGTGCCCCGCGCACCGCGCGACCGTACGGTCAGATGCCGCGCAGACGGTCGATGTAGCGCTTCATAGACTCGGCGACACCGGCATCGCGCGTGATGACCACGAACGTGTCGTCGCCGGCCAGAGTGCCGATGATGTCTGTGTGGTTGAGGTTGTCCAGGCTGCGCGCCACGGTGGAAGCCGTGCCGATCTCGCAGCGGATCACGACCAGGTTCTGGGCGACGGCAGTGAGCAGGCAGAAGTCGCGTAGCACGTGACTGGCCGCCTGCTCCGGGTCGCGAGGATGCTCCCGCAGCGACAGCACGTAGCGGGGCCGCCCCAGATGAGTGCGCACCTTCTGCAGGTCCAGCTCCCGGATGTCGCGGGACACCGTGGCCTGGGTCACCTCGCACCCCAGTGCGCGCAGGGCGTTCACCAGCTCCCTCTGCGTGCCGATCTCGCGCTGCGAGACGACCGTCTGGATGAGCCTGTGCCGCTCCGACTTGCCGGGCTGACTCGTTCTGCCCCGAACGTGGGCCTCTTCCCTGACCGCCACTGTCCCCGATCGCCCCCTTCGCGCCCGCGCATGCGCCCTTCTGAGCATCGTTGATGCATAGAGTACACAACATCATGGCTGATTCATGCAATAGCACGTCCATCAGCAGTGCGTCCATGGTGACCGGGGAGCCCTGGCTGGAGCGGGTCACGTCCGGCGCCTCAGGACTTGCCGCCGGTGATCAGCGGAGAGGTGACGGTGGCAACGATCTTGGTGCCGCAGCCGGCATCCGTCAGCACCTCCAGCAGAAGGGCGTGCTCGACGCGACCGTCGATGATGTGGGCGCTGGCCACGCCGGCCTCTACCGCGCGACGCACGGCCGCCAGCTGCGGTTGCACATCCGGCGCGACCCTGCCCGCCGCCGTGAGCGCGCCCACGGTGGCCAAATCGCACTCGCTGAGGATCATGGTCTCGTAGTGCTGCTCCACGGAGAGGCCGCCGGCGTCGTTCATGAGCACGAGCTTCTCGGCGCCCAGCAGAGCCGCCAGCTCGCCGGCCAGCTCCAGCGGGGCGTCAGCGGCCGCGAGGACCGGCACGGTCTCGGTCTTGAGGATGTCTGGGACGGCGGCCGCGGCGGCCGCGGCCTGGTCGCCGGCGGTCGAGAGCCGGGTCGTGGCTGCGCCGTGCCCTTCGACGAGCGCTGCGAAGCCCTCGGCCGCGGCGGTGTCTTCCACGACCACCGGCTGCATGCCGACCATGCGCAGCAGGGCGACATCGGCCGCCAGCAGGTCCCGCAGGCGCGGTGAGTTGGCGGTCACGCCGGCGGGCTGCACGACCATGACCTTGCCCCAGAAGCGGCGGATCCAGGGCATAGCCTCGATGAGGGTCTGAACGGTCTTGAGCTGCTTCACGGTCATTGCACGACTCCCGGAGGATCAGGGGGATGGACGGTGGCGGCCGTCACGAACGGTGCGGGGGACCGGAAGAGAAGGCTTACGCGTCTGCTCAGGCTCAGATGCTGAGCCCGGCGCGCCCACCGGCCGCCCGCACACGTCGGACGGCCGAGGGTCGCACACGGCGGCGAAGAGCGGCGCGGCGGGTCGGCGCGCACGGTAGCTGGATGACCTCTTCGCGGATGTGCTTCATGGCAGGCAGGAGTATACGGGCCTGTGCCGGACTATGCAAATCGCCAAGCATCCGTCCCTGCATAGTCACGCTACGACTTTCGTCCCGCAGCCAGCGTCGGTGAGTACCTCGAGAAGGAGCGCGTGGTCCACGCGGCCGTCCACCACGTGAGCGCTCCGCACACCGGCCGAGAGCGCCGTCCGTACGGCCGCCACTTTGGGCACCATCCCGCCGCCGACCACTCCGGCAGCTTCGAGACCGTCCAAAGCCGCCAGGTCGCACTCGTCCACCACTCGCTCGCCGTCGCCGTCCGGCGCCAGCACCCCAGGCACGTCGGTGAGCAGCAGCAGCTTCTCCGCCTGCAGCGCGGCGGCCAGCGCCCCGGCTGCGGTGTCGGCATTCACATTGAAGGCCTGACCGGTCTCGTCGGCGGCGATGCTCGCCACCACGGGGATGACGCCGGCGGCAAGCAGTTCGAGCACCCGCGTGTTCACGCGGCAGACCTGCCCCACCAGCCCCATGTCGACCGGGAGGCCGTCCTCGTCGTGGTGGGCCAGCGGCTCGGCAACCAACAGGCGGCCGTCTTCCCCTGAAAGCCCTACGGCCGTGCCCCCGTGCCGGTGGATGAGGCCGACCAGATCCTTGTTGACCTTCCCCACCAGCACCATCCTGGCGACCTCCATGGTGTCCTGATCGGTGACCCTGTGGCCGCGAACGAACCGCGGATCCATGCCGAGGCGCTCCATCATGCGCGACACCTGCGGCCCGCCGCCGTGGACGACGACGGGCCGCATGCCCACCAGTCGCAGCAGTACCACGTCGCGCGCGAACTCCTCCTGCAGTCGCCGCGAGGCCATCGCCGCGCCACCGTACTTGATGACGATGGTCGCGCCCGAGAACCGCTGGATGTACGGCATCGCCTCCAGCAACCTACTGACGGTCTTCGTCTGGCGTGTCATGCCCGCCTCCCCCATCGCGGCCGCTCTGCGCTCCGCCCTCGCCGACGCAGATGCCCGGTCTGTGCCGCCGCGCTCATGTGCGCTGCCCCGCATTGATGCGCACGTAGTCGTGCGTGAGGTCCGAGAAGTACACGAGCGAGGAGCCGCCGCCGCGGTGAAGATCGACGTTCAGGTCGAGTTCGCGGCCGGCCAGGGCGTCTTTCAGGCGGGCTTCCTCGCGGTCGCCGAGTGCAACGCGGTCGCCGTTCCGCACGAGCGTCACATCGCCGAAGGCCACATCGCATGCCAGCGGCCCGCTGCCGTTCCGGGAGAGGGCCATGCCAGCCGCCTGGACGATGCGGCCCCAGTTGGCGTCGCGGCCGAAGACCGCCGTCTTCACCAGAGGCGACCCGGCGATGGCCCGCGCCACCCGGTCGGCCTCCGCGGAGTCGTGCGCGCCGCGCACGTTGAGTCGCACCGTCCTTGTGGCGCCTTCACCGTCGCCCACCACAGCCAGCGCCATCCTCAGCAGGCCGGCGCGCAGGGCGGCGGCGAGACGGTCGCCATCGCGGTCCCCAGCGCCGGCGTAGACACCGATCCCGCCGCCGCCTGCTTCGCTGCCCTTCCCCTCGCAGCCCACGACGCCGACGCCTACGCCGGAGGCCCCGTTCGCCAAGCCCAGGACCATGTCGTTGGTCGACTCCTGCCCGTCCACCGTGATGCGGTTGAAGGAATCGGCCACGGCCGCCGCCAGCATCTCGCGCCAGAGCTCCACCGGCAGCGCCGCGTCACAGGTCACGAAGCAGAGGGTCGTCGCCATGTTGGGACAGATCATGCCGGCGCCCTTGGCCGCGAATCCGAGCCGCACCTCTCCCCGGTGCAGCTCAACGACAAGGGCGCCCTGCTTCTCGGTGCGATCGGTGGTGCGGATGGCGGCCGCGAACTGCTCGCCGCCTTCGGCGTCGAGCCTGGCGGCCGCCCGCCTGATCCCCTTCTCGACGATCGGCATGGGCAGAGGCTCGCCGATCACGCCGGTGGAGGCGACGGCCACGTTCGCGACCGGCAGAGAGCACAGGCCGGCCGCCAGCTCACGCATGCGCACGGCATCGGCGTAGCCCTGCTCACCGGTGCAGGCGTTGGCATTGCCCGAGTTCACCACGACCGCCCTGAGCGCGGCGCAGTCACAGGTGTCGCGGGTCACGACGACAGGAGCGGCGGCGGCCTGATTGCGGGTGAAGAAAGCTGCCGACACCGCCGCCACGTCGCTCACCAGCAGTCCGACATCGCGCCGGCTGCGCTTGATGCCGGCGTGCACGCCGGCGGCCCGAAAGCCAGAGGGACAGGTCACGCTCCCCTGCGCCGGCGACGCATGGCCGGGCAGCGGAACGAAACGCGTGCTGTCGTGGAACATCAGAGGAGCCCTTCCTGCTCGGGAAGGCCGAGCATCACGTTCATGTTCTGCAGCGCCTGTCCGCAGGCGCCCTTCAACAGGTTGTCGATGGCCGCCACGAGGACTATGCGACCCGCGCGCTCGTCGACGGTGACGAAGATGCGGCAGTAGTTGGTGCCGGCGACGTCGCGCAGCCGCGGCGGCTCGTCACAGATCTCCACGAAGCGCTCGCCAGCGTAGATCCCGGCGTAGAGCGCGCGCAGTTCGCCGGCCGTGGGGTGCTTCTCGGTGCGTGCGTAGATGGTCGCCAGGATGCCGCGCTGCAGCGGCACGACGTGGGGCAGGAACGTCAGCGACGGCCTATGCCCGTTGCCGCCCAGCCCGGCTGCCAGTTCGGGGTAGTGCCTGTGACCGGCGATCCCGTAGGCGAGCAGGTCAGAATCCACGCTGCAGAAATGGGTCTTCTCGGTCGGCGTTTTGCCGGCGCCGCTCACCCCGGACTTGGCGTCGACGACCACATCCAGAAGGCCGGGCCCGCGCAGCGGCTCGAGCGCCAGCAGAGCGGCCGTGGGATAGCACCCCGGGTTTGCCACCAGCTGCGCGGTGGCGATCCGCTCGCGGTTCACCTCGGTGAGCCCGTAGATACCGGGCAGCATATGAGGGTAGGGATGCTCGCCGTACCACTCCGCGTACGCCGAGGCGTCGAGCCGGAAGTCCGGTGAGAGGTCGACCACCCGTGCGCCGCCGTCCAGCAGGCGCTTGACGACCGGGGCGGCAACGCCGTCAGGCAGGCAGACGAAGGCGGCGTCCACATCCGCCACCTCGTCGTTGCGGCAGAAAGCAAGGTCTGTGCGCACCCGCGGCAAAGCCGCCGCCACCGCCGTGCCCGCCTGTGTGTCGGAGGAGACAGCGGCGAGCTCGAGCGACGGGTGGCGTAACAGCAACTCGGCCAGCAGAGCGCCGGTGAAGCCGCTGCCGCCCACAACGGCGGCGCGGTACGCGCGTGCTCTCGCCGACCGCGGGATGGCGGAGAGCGTCGTTGGACCGGGGCGGCTATCGGCGACGGGGTCTGGGCGGACGGCTCGGCAGCTCATCCCCTCGCCGGCGGTCATCTGGATCGTCTGGTCTGTTCCGCAGGTGTTCATGGGATCCCTCATCCTGTGCTGGCGCCGCGGCTCGAGCGGTCACGCGGCCGGTCGTGGTTCGGACGCGAGCACACAGCACGAAGCGCCGGCGCTCGGTCCTGCGGAGGAGCGCCGTCCGGTGTGGGAGCGGAGTGCGGGTGCCTAGATCAGGCGAGGACCGCGGCCGCCGCTCGACCCCACGCGCCGGACGGCGCTGGGCGGCAGAGGTCGCGGTCGGGCCGGCGGCAGGGCCGGGCGGTAGCTGCGGCACACAGGCTCGCGAGCCGAGAACGCGGAGGGCATCGTGAGATCACGGCAGAGGACGACCGTGGCGACACCCGGTCCGCAAGTGCCGTCGGGAGACTCGCCGGGTGTCGGCGAGGCGCCGCGTGAGTCGATGCTGTGTGAAGGCCGCATGGCGCGGCAGCATACAGAGCGGCCGCATCATATGCAAGAGCCTGATATCCATTCCTGCACACGGCATGTGCTCTATACGCACACCCGGATGCGGGTGTAGCCAAGAGGTGATCGGGCGGCCGGCGGGGTCTTCCCCGCCGGCC
>CAZIGT010000168.1:0-1312 GCA_964538465.1 uncultured Thermoleophilia bacterium
CATCGTCCGCCGCTTCGGCCTCCGCCGCGGCGACTACATCGTCGGCGCCGTGCGCGAGCCGAAGGACAACGAGAAGTACCCCGCCCTGCTCAAGATCGAGACGGTCGGTGGCGTGGATCCCGAGACGGCCCGCAGCCGGCCCATCTTCGAGAAGCTCACCCCACTGTTCCCGGATGAGCGGCTGCGCTTCGAGACGCCGGAGCACGACCCGGCGGCTCGGATCATGGACATCCGCTGCCCGATCGGCAAAGGCCAGCGCGGTCTGATCGTCTCGCCGCCCAAGGCCGGCAAAACCACCATCCTCAAGAAGATCGCCAACTCGATCACCACGAACAACCCGGACGTCCACCTCCTCGTGTTGCTCGTCGACGAGCGCCCGGAAGAGGTCACGGACATGCAGCGCTCGGTGAAGGGCGAGGTCGTCGCCTCCACCTTCGACCAACCTTCGGAGAACCACGTGCAGGTGACCGAACTCGTGCTCGACCGGGTCAAGCGTCTGGTGGAGATGAAGCACGACGTGGTCATCCTGCTCGACTCCATCACCCGCATGGCGCGCGCCTTCAACCTCAACACGCCGGCCAGCGGACGCATCCTGTCCGGCGGCGTCGACAGCACCGCGCTCTACCCGCCCAAGAAGTTCTTCGGGGCCGCCCGCAACATCGAGGAGGGCGGTTCGCTCACCATCCTCGCTACGGCCCTGGTCGACACGGGCTCGCGCATGGACGAAGTGATCTTCGAGGAGTTCAAGGGCACCGGCAACATGGAGATCCGGCTGGACCGCAAGCTCGCCGACAAGCGCATCTTCCCTGCCATCGACATCGACGGCACCGGCACGCGCAAGGAAGAGCTGCTCATGGAGCCGGCCGAGGCCGCCATGGTGTGGAAGCTGCGCAACGTGCTGCACTCGCTCGAGCCGGCTGCCGCCATCGAGCTGCTCATCAACAAGGTGCGGGACACCAAGTCCAACGCCGAGTTCCTGATGGCCATCGCCAAGAACAGCCGCTAGGCGAAGGCCCGGCAGAAGGGGCGACCGGCAGGGCGTGCTACCATACCGCTTCCGGCCTGTGTGCACCCGCGACGGTCACCGTGCACCGCTCGCCGGCCTCAAGAAGGACTGACGACGAGACGTTCGTCACGAGGAGGGACGTCGAACGATGAAGAAGGACATCCACCCCAAGTACGTGGAAGCCACCGTGCACTGCTCGTGCGGCAACACGTTCACCACGCGCTCCCCCAAGCCGGAGCTGCACGTCGAGCGGCGCGCGCGCGCAGGGCGCGTGGGCCGTGAGCTGGTGCGCGAGGTGCAGGAGGG
>CAZIGT010000168.1:1322-6988 GCA_964538465.1 uncultured Thermoleophilia bacterium
GTGTTCGCAGTGCCACCCGTTCTACACCGGCAAACAGAAGCTGGTGGACTCGGGCGGCCGCGTCGAGCGCTTCCAGAAGCGCGCCAGCAAGGCCGTCGCCGACAAGAAGCAGCAGTAGGGCGGTCGGCATGGCGGCGAAGCTCTCCGTCACGCTCCTGCAGCACACGCCAGACCCGGACCGCGCCGTCGCGATCGCCGGGCGCCTGTGCTACGCGCCGGTATCGGCCGCCGATCTCAAGCAGGAGATGAGCGACGAGGCCGTGGCGAAGCTGGTCCGCGGCCTCATCGCTTCCGGACACCACTCGGCGCTCGAGCACGCCTCGTTCTCGTTCGCCGTGGACGGCGTCTCGCGCGCCTGCACCCATCAGCTCGTGCGGCACCGGGTCGCCAGCTACAACCAGCAGTCGCAGCGGTATGTGAACTTCTCGGCGGCAGACTCCTTCGTGGGGCCGCCGTCCGTGGCGGCCAACCCCGAGGCGAACGAGGTGTTCCTGGGCGCCATGCAGAGCGCTCGCGAGGCCTACGATAAGCTCGTTGAGCTCGGCCTCGCCGAGGGTCGCGGCAAGGAGAGCGTGCAGGAAGACGCGCGCTTCGTGCTGCCCAACGCCGCCGAGACCAAGATCGTGGTCACCATGAACGCGCGCGAACTGCGTCATTTCTTCAAGGTGCGCTGCTGCAACCGCGCGCAGTGGGAGATCCGCGATCTGGCGTGGACCATGCGCGGCATGCTCAAGGACATAGCGCCGGCGCTGTTCCACAGGTGCGGTCCGGGTTGCCTGTACGGCACCTGCCCGGAGGGCAGGATGACCTGCGGCAACCCGTACCGGCCCGAAGACGTGGACGGCGTGGCGCCGGCTGCCGGCACGGAGGTGGCGCCGTCCTGACCGCCCGGCTGACCTCCCTGCTGTTGGCCGCGGTCCCCAAACGGGCCCAGGTGGGCGGGCAGGCCGTCATCGAGGGAGTCATGATGCGCGGCGTCAGCCACTGGTCTCTCGCGGTGCGGCGCCCGGACGAATCGATCGGCGTGCACGACTTCCCCCTGCGGCCCTACGCCGAACGGCATCGCTTCTACAAGCTGCCGCTGGTGCGCGGTGTGGTGGCGCTGATCGAGTCCCTGGTCATAGGGGTGCGCGCCTTGCAGCTTTCGGCCAACGAGTCGCTTGGCGAGGAAGAGGAGCCGCTGGGCAAGAAGGAGATGGGCGTCACGCTCGCCGTCTCGCTGGTGATCGCCGTGGGGCTGTTCTTCCTGGCCCCGTTGGGTCTCACGAGCCTGCTCAAGGGCGTGCTCGGCACCGGCTTCGCCTTCTGGATCGTGGAGGGCCTGGTGCGCGTGGCCATCTTCGTGCTGTACATCGTGGTCGTCACGCGCATACCGGACCTGCGCCGCGTCTTCGAGTACCACGGCGCCGAGCACATGAGCATCCACGCGCTGGAGCACGGCGAGCCGCTCACTCCCGAGGCCGTGCAGAAGTACGGCACGCTGCACGTTCGCTGCGGCACGTCGTTCATGCTGATCGTGATGGTGGTCGCCATCCTGGTCTTCGCCCTGGTGCGCTGGCCGGCGTGGTACTGGCTGATCCTGAGCCGTGTGGTGCTCATACCGCTCATCACCGGCATCTCCTACGAGATCATCAAGTGGGCGGGGCGCCACGACGACCTGCTGCTGGTGCGCATCGTCATGGCGCCCGGACTGGCTCTGCAGTGGCTCACGACGAAGAAGCCGGACCACAGCCAGGTCGAGGTGGCCATCAGCGCTCTCGAACGCATCATCGAGCTCGAGCCGCAGGACCGTCCGCCCGTCAAGGGCGTGGAGGTCATGGCCTGACAAGGCCGTGGGGCGCGGCCTGATGGCACAGCCGGCCGCGCGGGCTCGGCCCCTTCGACCGGCCAACGGGTTCCCTTGACCGATCCCGGATGCGGTCGTAAGGTCAGACCGAGGGCGGCGAGAACGACGATCTCCCACCACGGACGACAGTGTGCCGTCTCAGGCGCCCGGACTGCCGGCAGCGTGCACATGAGTGCAGGCATCCAAGGCAGCCGAGCGTACTGGTTGCACCGCGTATCGAGATTCGCCTCGCCGCCCTCTCTGCTGCCGGGACACGGGTGCGCTGGCACGAGTGAGCGGGCTGCGCTGCGCGGGTCACGCCCGGGGAGAGGCGCGGTGTGCTCCTCTCGTCCGCGGGTCGTCCTGGGACACAGGCTCGGCGCTCCCCCTTCTTCCGTGGCGCGTTCGAGGCCTGGGCCGCCGGGACGTATAATCTGACGGCGGCCCCGGCGCTCATCCACCGATCCGGGCACCCTCATGATCGACGATCTCCTCGACGACATCGAACGCACCTACGCCGACCTCACGCACGAGCTCGGCGACCCGGACGTGCTCGCCGACCGGGCGCGCTACGCGGCGGCCGCCCGCCGTCACGGCGAGCTCGAGCCGCTGCACGCGGCCGCGCGCGAATACCGCGAGGCGGAGCGCGCGCTGGGCGAGGCCGAGGACCTGTTCTCGGGCGCCGAAGGGCTGGACGACGACATGCGCGCCTACCTCGAGGAAGAGATCGCCGAGAACCGCGCCCGTCTCGAGGAACTCGAGGAGCGCATCCGCGCCGGCATGCTGGCGCACGACCCCAACGACGAGAAGGACGTGATCCTCGAGATCCGCGGCGGCACCGGCGGCGACGAGGCCGCCCTGTTCGCCGCCGCCCTGTTCCGCATGTACTCCCCGTACGCGGAGCGCAAGGGCGGGCAGGTCGCGGTGCTCTCCGCCAACGAGCCGCCCACCGGAGGCTTCAAAGAGGTCATCGCCGAGGTGAGCGGTCGCGGGGCCTACTCGATGCTCAAGTACGAGAGCGGCGTCCATCGCGTGCAGCGCGTGCCGGCCACCGAGTCGACCAGCCGCATCCACACGTCCACGGCCACGGTCGCCGTGCTGCCCGAGGCCGAGGAGATCGAGATAGACATCGACCCCAACGATCTGCGCGTGGAGATCTTCCGTGCCCGCGGCCCCGGCGGCCAGTCGGTCAATACCACCGACTCGGCGGTGCGCATAACTCACGTGCCCACCGGCGTCACCGTGAGCTGCCAGGACGAGAAGAGCCAGTACCAGAACAAGGACAAGGCCATGCGCATCCTGCGTGCCCGCCTGTACGAGCTGCGGCGCGAGGAGCAGCAGAGGCAGGTGGCCGAGGCGCGGCGCGGCATGGTGGGCACCGGCGACCGTTCCCAGAAGGTCCGCACCTACAACTTCCAGCAGAGCCGGGTGACGGACCATCGCATAGGCTTCACGACCCATCGTCTGGCCGAGGTGCTGGACGGCGACCTCGACGAGCTCGCCGACGCGCTGGCCGCGGCGGACCGCGACAGCACGCTGGTACGGTCTGCCGAGCCGGATTGAGCGGACCGCAACAGCACTCCCCGCGGTCCGCCGGCGCGTAGAATCCCCCACGAGAGATCGGACATCTGCGTCCGTCGTCGCGACAAGGGGGCAGCATGCCCAGGTTCCTCGCCGTTTCGACCCTGGCGGTCCTGATCGCGGGAGCGTCGCTCGCCGTGGTCGCCTGCGGCAGCAGCGTGGCCGGCACCTACACCGTGGACGGGGACAACATCACTCTGAAGGCCAAGGGTGTCGACGAGGTGGAGAAGGGCGCCATCGAGGACGGCAGGCTGGTGTTCAAGACCGTCACCTGGGTCAAGGAATAGGCGTCTGGACTGGGGGGTCGAGTGGCCGTCGGCGACGAGCAGACCGTGCGTGAGGCCGTGAAGCGGGCGGCGGCGGCCTTCGAGGCCGCCGGGGCCCTGACCCCACGCCTCGACGCCGAGCTGCTGCTGGCCGAGGCTCTGGGCGTGCGGCGTGACGTGCTCTACCGGGAGCCCGAGCGCACGCTGACGCCGGAAGAGACGGAGCGCTTCGGCGGGTTCGTGGCACGCCGGGAGAAGCGTGAGCCGGTCGCGGACATCATCGGGCGGCGCGCGTTCCGCACCATCCAGCTGACCGTGGGGCCGGGGACTCTGGTGCCGCGTCCGGAGACGGAGACGCTGGTCGAGGTGGCGCTCGAGGAGCTGGCGCGCCTCGACGAACAGCTCGACCGCGAGTTGGGCGTGGCCGGCCGGGAGCCCGAGCCGGGCGTCGGCGGCGGAACCCGCACTGCGCGCCCGCCCGCGCCGAGCGGCCCAGCGCCCGGCCCCGCACTCGCAGCGACTCCTGCGTCCGAGACCGCCGCGCGGCGCCGTCCGGCGCCGCGCGTGCCGCGCGTGCTGGACGTGGGCACGGGCAGCGGCGCCATCGCGCTGGCCCTGGCCACCGAGCATCCCGCCGTGAGGGTGGTCGGCGTGGATGTCGACACCCGCGCCCTCGAGTATGCCCGCCTGAACGCCGCGCGCCTGGGCCTCTCGGGTCGCGTGGAGTTCGCCGAGAGCGACCTGTTCGACGGGCTGCCGGCCGGCGCCCGCTTCGATCTCATCGTCGCGAACCCGCCGTATCTCTCCGCCGACGAACTGGAGACCGTTCAAAAGGAGGTCCGTGTCTACGAGCCGCGTCACGCCCTCGTGGGCGGGCACACGGGCCTGGAGCCGTACGAGCGGCTGGTGCCGGGCGCGCTCCCGTTCCTGGAGCCGGGCGCCCTGCTGGCCGTGGAGGTGCACGAGGGCAGGGCGGACGAAGTCGTGGAGATCTTCACGGCCGCCGGCCGCTTCACGGACATCGTGGTGCACAGGGACCTGGGCGGGGCTCCGCGCGTGGTCGCCGGGCGAGAGAAGCCGTGATGGCCGGAGCGCCGTGCTGAGGCAGGCCGCGAGGACCCGGGTGACCCGGCGGGGCGGCGCGTGAGCCGCTACCTGGACACGCGCGCCGTCGTCCTCGGCTCGCGGCCGCTGGGCGAGTCGGACCGCATCCTCGTGCTCTTCACCCGCGAGGCCGGCCGGCTGGACGCTGTGGCCAAGGGCGTGCGCAAGACGAAGTCGCGCTGGGGCGGCCGCCTGGAGCCGTTCAACGTGACCGATCTGGTGCTGTTCAGAGGAAGGTCGCTGGCCACCGTGACCGCGGCCGAGCTCGTGGCGGGATTCGCCCACCTGCGCGCCGACCGCAGGGCGCTCACCGCGGCGGCCGTCACGTGCGAGGCCGCCGCCCGTCTGTTCGCCGAGGAGGCGCCGCACGAGCGCGTGTTCAACCTCCTCTGCCGGGCGCTCAAGGCGTTCGACGAAGGCTTCTCCGGGGAGGCGGCCGCGGCGCCGCTGCTTCTGGGCGCCGTCGTGAAGCTCCTGCACGAGGCCGGCTTCCTGCCGGTCCTCGACCACTGTGTCTGCTGCGGAGAAGGCCGCGAGGCGAGTGGCTTCTCGGCCTCGCGTGGCGGCCTGGTGTGCGGCGACTGCGCCGGTGAGGGCGTGCCGATCTCTCCCGACGCCGTCGAGGCGCTGCGCGGCGCGGTGACGCTGCCGCTCGACGGGCTGCGGGCCGCGCCGCCATCCCCGGCGGTCACCGAGGCGCTGCGTCACGTGCACGCCCTGTTCGTGTTTCACACCGGGGGGCGGCTGCGGTCGCTGCGCTCCGTGAAGGCATGAGTGGCCGCGAGCAGGAGGACGGGCTCTCAGCGGGCGGCGCCGGAAGGCTGGCCAGCCGGTGCGCTCGGTGAAGGTGCGACGCGATTCGCCCGTCACGGTGCGCTTTGGCCGCACCT
>CAZIGT010000169.1:0-6974 GCA_964538465.1 uncultured Thermoleophilia bacterium
CGGCGAGGCCGCAGCGACCCCGGGGGCGGATCGCTTCTCGGAGGCCGCCCGCGCTACCCCGGGGGCGGACGGCTCGTCGGAGCCCGCCCGCGCGGTGCTGCGCACCGTGCACAAGACCATCCGCAAGGTCACCAACGACATGGAGAGCTTCCGTTTCAACACCGCCGTGGCGGCGCTCATGGAGGCCCAGAACGAGATCGGCCTGGTGTGGCACGAAAACCGCGAGGTGCTCTCGAACGCCCAGTGGCGCGAGATCGTGCGCACGTTCACCCTGCTTCTGGCACCGGGAGCGCCACACGTCGCCGACGAGGTGTGGGATCTGCTCGGCTGCCCCGGCTCCGTGCTGGACGCCGAGTGGCCGACGTGGGACGAGGCCCTGGCGGCCGACGAGGCCGTCACCGTGGTCGTCCAGGTCAACGGCAGACTGCGCGACAAGCTGGAAGTGGCGGTGGGTGCCGAGAAGGACACTGTGCTGGAGGCGGCGCGGGCGCTGCCGAACGCCGCCCGCTTCCTCGAGGGCAAGCAGGTCGTCAAGGAGATCTACGTACCCGGCAAGCTCGTGAACTTCGTGGTCAAGTAGCGAGCACGGGCCGTCGCGGCGCGAAGCCCCGCGAGCCGCAGACGCTCATGCGATCGTCAACGCCGCAGATCAGCTTTCAGGGATGATGACGGCGCTCCGCCGGCCTTCTAGGCTGGCGGGGCGCCGTTCTTCGCTGCGGATGAGCACACTGGGCGCCGAAGGCGGGCGGTCATCGCCCGGCCGCCGTGGCAAGGGAAGCATCCGGGCGTGCCGGCGCACCGGCCCAGCCATCCGTCCGTGCGAGGTACGTCGTGAGGATCGTTCGCAAGCAGCTGCTCATCTACGTGGCCATCGGCATCGTCGTCGTGGCCATCGGCGCCCGGTTCCTCCTGTCAGGCGACTCCTCGCCCGAGGCCGCCGGCGCCGCCGGTGTGTCGCTGACGGTCGCCTCGCCCGCGGCGGCGCAGTCGTCTACTGCGGGCGCATCGGCCGCCACGGCGTCGCCGTCGGCGGCCGCCGAGGTCGTCGTCGACGTCACCGGTGCGGTCGTGAACCCCGGCGTCTACAGCCTGCCCCAGGGCTCACGCGTGTGCGACGCACTCGATCTGGCCGGCGGCACCACTGCCAAGGCCGAGACGTCGGCCGTCAACTTGGCCGCCCTCCTCGTTGACGGCCAGCAGATCGTCATCCCCGAGAAGGGCACGGCGGTCGGTGGCGGGACCGTCTCCGGTCAGGCTGCCACCGGCGCCTCCCCAACGTCCGGTTCAGCCGGCGCTGCGAGCGCATCGTCCGGAACGACTGGTGCGCCGGGCGCTTTGGTCAACCTCAACACCGCTACGCTGGAGGAACTGGACACCCTCAACGGCGTGGGGCCGTCGACCGCGCAGAAGATCATCGACTACCGCGAACAGAACGGAGGCTTCAAGAGCGTCGAGGAGCTCCAGGAGGTCTCAGGTATCGGCGACGCCAAGTACGCCGCTCTGAAGGACCTGGTGACGATCTAGTAGGCACAGGGGTCGCAGCGCGGATCGCGTGCCGTAGCAGTCGACATCACGATCATCGAGCACGGTCGTGCACCATCTCAGGGTCATGCCGATCCACCTCGCGCTGGGCGGCTACTGCCTTGGTCTGTGCCTGTCGCTTTGGGCACACGTCCCGAACACAGTCGTGCTCGTGCTGGCGGTCCTGCTCAGCCTCCCGGCGCTGCTGAGACGCAGGCTCGCCATGCCGGAGATCGTGGTCGTCGCGTGCCTGGCCGCTGCCGGCTTCGCGGCGCTCGTCGCCGCCGGGTGCCTCGTCGGTGGCGCCAGGCTCCAGGCGCTGGAGAAGAGCGACCTGGCGGGCAGGATCGGCGACTCGGTCGAGTTGCAGGCCGTGGTGACGGACCTGCCCAAGCTCAAGGAGCTGCGGGCCACCGTTCCGCTACGCGTGACGGCCGCGGATGGCGCGCCGGTCGACGAGCCCGCGCGAATCACGCTCGAGTTGCCGGACGAAGAGGCGGCGGCCCGGCTGGCCGACCCCTGTGGCGGGCTGACCGAGGGCATGCTGGTGACCGTGTCGCAGGCGCGCGTGCAGCCGCTTCCGGAGGCGGCAGACGGCGAGTTCGACTACGGCCGCTACCTCGAGCGCCGCGGCGAGCACGTCCTGCTCTCCGGCGACCTCGATGCTGTATCCGTCACCGGTCGCCGGGACGGGTTCGCAGGTCTCACGGACAGCCTCCGCCGCGCGGCTCGGGCCAACCTGCGGCGCGGTGTCCCGTCGCCGGTGCGGGAGGTCCTGCAGGGGATGGTCCTCGGCGACGACGAGGGCATAGACGAGAGCCTCGCCGAGAGCTTCCGCAAGTCCGGCCTCATGCACATCATGGCCGTCTCGGGCGAGAACGTCGTCCTGGTCTGCGGGCTGCTGGGAGCCCTGCTCAGCGCCCTGGGGATCGGCCGGCGCTGGCGGCTCGCGGTCTTGCTGCCGGCGGTGGGAACGTATGTGGTCCTGACCGGTGCTTCGCCGTCCATAGTCCGGGCCGGCATCTCCGGCGGCATCATGCTGCTCGCCGGCCTGGCCGCACGGCCAACGGATGCTCCGCTCCTGCTCCTGGTCCCGGCTGCCGTCATGCTCACGCTCAACCCGAATACGCTGTACGACGTGAGCTTCCAGCTCTCTTTCGCGGCCGTGCTGGGCCTGTTCCTGCTCGCTTCGCACATCACGCGCTGCTTCCGCTGGCTCCCGCGTTCGCTGGCGGAGCAGGCCGGCATCACCACCGCCGCCAGCCTGGCCACGGCGCCGGTGTCGCTGGCCCAGTTCGGCGCCGTGTCGCTGGTGGCGGTTCCGGCGAACATGGTGGGAGGCTTCGTGCTCGGCCCCGTGATGTTCCTCGGCATGCTGTCGGTGGCGGTGGGCTTCGCCTGGCCGGCCGCCTCGGCCGTCCTCAACGTGGTGGCCGGCACGCTCATCGCCTTCCTGGTCGAGGTCGCACGTCTGTTCGCCTCGCTGCCCGGCGCCTCCTACACCTGGCACGGGGTCACCCTGTCCGTGCTGCTCTGTCTACTGGCGTTGGGGACGTTCGTGGCGCTGCCCATCCTGGCGGGACGGCGTGGTGTGGGCGTTATCCGCTATCTTGCCGGGGGCGGTCGGCTGGCGGTCCTGCTGCTCGTGTTCAGCGTGCCTGTGGCACTCACGCTCGTTCTCGCGCCCACAGCGCCGGCCGGCCCGGCGTCGCCCACGATCAGCTTCCTTGACGTGGGGGAGGGCTCCGCCACGCTCATCCAGGCGCCTGGCTCGGGTGCGGTGCTCGTGGATGCCGGGCCAGACCCGTTGGGGAGCGTCCTCTGGAGCCACGGCGTGCGCAAGGTGGAACTGCTGATCCTCAGCCACGGTCATGCCGACCACACCGATGGCTTGAGCGACGTGGTCGGCAACGTGCCCATCACGACCGCCGTGCTGCCCCGCCCACCCACACCGGACGCCGCGCTCGACGAGTTGGAACGGAGCCTCGAGGCGAGCGGCACGCGAGTGATACGTTGCCGCTCGCCGAGGACCGCGCGCTGCGGGGCCTTCACACTGCGCCTCCTGCCTACACGAGCGCTCGGAACGTCCGGCAACCAGGGCGAGAATGACAACGCCATCGTCGTCGCTGTGGACTGCAGCGGAGGGAGCGTGCTGCTGCCAGGCGATGCCGAGGCCTCGTCGCTGGCGCCGCTGGAGATCGGTCCGTGTGTTGCGGCTGCGGCGCCGCACCACGGTAGCGACGACGGCTTCTCGCCGAGCCTCCTCGCAGAACTGCGGCCGAAGCTGGCCATCATCTCGGTCGGAGCGGGGAACCGCTACGGTCACCCGGCCCCGGACACGCTCTCGCTGCTCGCCGAGGCCGGGGTACGGTGTCTGCGCACCGATCAGGTCGGCGAGGTGGATCTCGTGCTCGTCGGCAGCGAGCTCAAGGTGGCCACCACGGAGAGCCGATGACCCGACGCCGGCCGTCACGGCGGATGGAAGCGACATGCTGCGCGGCAATCGCGCTTCCCCAGTGCGCCGTCGGCGGGCGTGTCCCGTGGTAGTGTTGGCTGCCATGTCAGAGAAGCCGCCGCTCCTTCCCGTCTACATCATCGCCGGCACCGATGCTCCCAAGGTGCAGCGCAGCGTGCGCGCGCTGCGGTCGCGCATCATGCAGGAGAGCGGCAGCGACCTGAACATCGCCACCTTCGACGTGGTGGAGCTGGAGAGGTCCCACCGGGATGTCGGCGAGATCCTCAGCGCCATCGCCACGCCGGGCCTGGTGCTGGGGCATCGCGTAGTGGTCGTGCTGAACGCCGACAAGCTCAAGGTGGCGGTCAAGGCCGAGCTCGTCGGGGTGCTCAGCGACCTGCCGCCGGAGACCACCGTCGCGCTAGTCGGCACCTCGTTCCCAAAGACGGACAAGCTGCTCAAGGCCGTCACGAGCCTGGGGCGCGTCCTGATCTTCGATCTGCCGGCACGCCGCGACTATCCGGCATGGCTGGGGAAGAGGGCGAAGGACCTGGGCATGCACATCTCGCCCTCGGAGGCACGTCACCTGGGCCGGCTCGTGGGCGACGACGCCTGGCGGCTGGACACGGAGCTGGCCAAGCTGGCCGCATATGTCGGTGCCGTCGGGGGGCAGGGCACGCTCGTTCCGGTCGGCCCGCAGGACATAGATGCCATCTGCAACGCATCGCTGGATGTGCAGGTATGGGATCTCACGGACGCTGTGGGCCGTCGCGACTCGGTGGCGGCATTCCGTGCCCTCGAAGAGCTCATCTCCGGGGGGGATCAGCGGCGTAGCCGCGGCGACCCCCTCCGTGGCATCCTCGGCGCGCTCAGCCGCCATGTCGCCGATCTGCGCCGCGTGCAGACCCTCGAGCGTCGAACCCCGGAGCTGGTGGCCAAGGAACTGGACATCCACCCGTTCCGGGCGCGCAAGCTCGTGGAGCAGGCGCAGGAGTTCCCGCCGCGGCTCGCCGACAGGGCGCTCGCCTCACTGGCCTGCGCGGACGCCGCCATGGTCGGTGCTTCGCAGCTGGAGCCGGAGCTCGCGCTCGAGCGGGCGTTGGCCGAGATCCTGCACGACTGAGAGCCGCCGCGAGACGGGCTGCCAGAGAAGGACAAGGCGGCCGGCGCGACCCCGAAGAATCGCCGCCGGCCGCCTCGAAGACTGCGGCTCAGCCGGCCTTGGACAGGCTGCGCGCGGCCAGGCTCTTCTTGCGCGCCGCGGCGTTGGTGTGGATGACGCCCTTGGCGGCTGCCTGGTCGATGCTCTTGTAGAGAGTGGGGAGCATGGCGGCGGCGGCCTCGCGATCGCCCTCCGCCACGGCGGCGTCGAACTTCTTGAACAGGGTCTTGAGGCTCGACTTGACGCCACGGTTGCGCAGCCGCTGGCGGCTCGCCAGGCGCATGCGCTTCTCCTGCTGTTTGATATTGGGCACGGAGCTCCTCGGTGGTCGATTGAAGCGACCGGGCGGGCGCAGCAGCATAGGCAGGCGCCCACCGTACGGACGGCGAATGCTAGCACAGCCGGCGCGAGAGCGGCAAGCCGCCCGGCGTGTGGGTGGGCATGCGCCCGGCAAGCTGCCGAGCGTGCCGCCGGAGCGTGGGGAGGCAGGTCGCGGATGGTCTGCCGGCCGCGCCTGTTAGACTGGGCCGCCGCGCGCCGTCCAAGCGGGCCCCGGGGCCTCCGGTGGCCTGCCGGGACGGCCGGCGCGGCTCTACGGAGGTGATCCCGCGGTCAAACCGCAACGCCCATGACCGAACCGCACTGCCCATGACTGAACGCACGAAACGGCTTGCCTGGGCGGCCGTGATGGTCGCGGCGGCCACGGCCCTGTCGCGCGTGATCGGCCTCGGCCGCGAGATGCTCACGGCCGCCTACTACGGCACCACCGGCGAGATCTCCGCGTACACGAACGTGGCAGTATTCCCCAACCTCATCCGCGCCCTGCTGGCCGACGCCGCCATCAGCGCCGCCTTCGTCCCGGTCTTCACCCGCCTGCTGCTGAAGAACGAGAAGGAGCGCGCCTACCGTCTGGCCTCGTCGATGCTCACTCTCGTGGCCATCGCCATCGCTGTCGTCGTGCTGCTCTTCCTGCTGGTGGCCCCGTTCGTCATCAAGCTGCTCTACGGCGACTTCATCGAGAAGTACGGTTACTTCCGCCTCATGGTCCTCATGACCGACGCCCTCATGCCCACGGTCGTCCTGCTGTGCACCGCTGGCGTGGTCATCGGGGTCCTCTACGCCTACGAGCGCTTCACCATGCCTGCGGTCATCTCGATCGTCTGGAACCTGGTCATCATCCTCTTCCTCGTCTTCCTGGCGGAACGCATCGGCATCTGGGCGCTCGTCTGGGGCAACGTGGTAGGCACTGTGGCCGAGCTCGGGTTGCTCCTCATCCCTCTGCGCAAGCTGGAGTATCGCTATCGCTTCCGGCTCGACCTCAAGGATCCGGCGCTCAAGAAGACGCTGATCCTCATGATCCCCGTCACCACCGCGCTGGGCATCCTGAACTTCAACGCGCTGGTGAGCCAGGCGTTCGCCGCCCTGGTCAGCGAGCAGGCGCCCGCGGACCTCTACTACGCCTTCCGCGTCTATCAGCTCCCGCAGGGCGTGTTCGCCATCGCCATCGGCACCGTCCTGTTCCCCACTATGGCGCGCTTCGCCGCGCTCGACGACATAGGCAACTTCCGCGAGACGCTTGCCGGCGGCGTGCGGCAGGTCTTCTTCGTCACCCTGCCGTTCGCCATCTGGTTCACGGTGCTACCGCAGCCGTTCGTGAGCCTCATTTACCAGCACGGCATCTTCGAGTCGGGCGACACCGCGCGCGTGTCTGCGGCCCTGGCGCTGTACGCGGTCGGCATGGCTTTCGCCAACGGCAACATCATCCTCAACCGCGGCTTCCAGCGCCTGCAGCGACCCTGGCTGCCGATCTGGGTGAGCATGTTCAACCTGGGCCTG
>CAZIGT010000170.1:0-4472 GCA_964538465.1 uncultured Thermoleophilia bacterium
GGCAGGATCAAACTCTCCACGACAAACTTGGTGCTCGGGGCTGAAGCCCCGGGACAAGCTATGTGAGAGAGCCTGTGCTCTCAAAGACGAGGCGACATGTCGCCTCGTTGCCACGCGGCCCCCGGCCACGGCGTGAGACCGTGGATCCGGATGTTCAGCAACAGGACCGCGCGACGGGGTTGAATATGAGCCTCGCGCACAGAAGTGCGCGGGCGCACTGGCGTCTGCCGGCCGCCGATGTGTCGAGCGGCCCGCGCCCATACTGTTCAGTTTTAAAAGACCCCGCGCCCGTAGGCGCCGGCGGGCCTCGACCCGTACGTGAGCGCACCACACCAGGACAGGGCCCGTGATTTGTGCAGTTCCCGTTCGGATGATACCCGCTCGGACCGCCAATTATGACGATGGAGCGAGCTCCTGTCAACGGCCCACTCCGGGCCGCCGAGCCCGAACAGGCCGACGCACCGGAGCGCTCGCGAAGTATATCTGTCCGAATAGTCGTGTCAACCCGGGACCGGCACTGTGTCGACACTCAACGCGCGTTCGCCGGCGGGATCTCAGAGACCCCGGATCAAGCCGTGCAACTTGGCCGCTTTGCCGGCCTTGATGCGCCGGCCGGCCAGGCGGTCCGCGGGGACGGCGAGCTCGGTCACCGGCTCGCCGTCCAGGCTCACCCCGCCCTGCTGGATGCGCCGGCGCCATTCGGACCGCGTCTGGCCGAACCAGCGCTCCATGACGGCCGGAAGGAAGACGCTGCCGTTCTCGAGATCACCGGGCTCAAGGGAGAGTTCCTGGGCGCCTTCCGCGGCCTCGTGGCGGCGGAAGACCCTGTCGAAGTGCTCTTCCGCCGCCTGCGCTGCCTCCTCGCCGCGCAGCCGCGTGATGATCTCTCGCGCGAGCTGCGCCTTGAGGTCGCGCGGGTTCACCCTACCGACGGCGAGATCACTCTCCATCCGCGTCAGCTCGTCGGCATGGTGGGTGGTGAGCAACCGGAAGTAGGTCATCATGCAGGTGTCGGGGATGCTCATCACCTTGCCGTAAATGTCGCGCGGGTCTTCGGTGACCCCGATATAGTTGCCGGTGCTCTTGCTCATGCGTTCCGCGCCGTCTGTGCCCGGCAGGATGTCCATGGTGAAGACCGCCTGCGGCCGCTGGCCGAAGTACTCCTGCAGGTCTCTCCCCATGAACAGGTTGAACTTCTGGTCGGTGCCGCCGAGCTCTATGTCGGCGCGCACTGCTACCGAGTCGTAGCCCTGGGCGAGCGGATACAGCATCTCCAGCATGGAGATGGGCAGGTGCGCCGCCCAGCGGTTGGCGAAGTCGTCGCGCTCGAGGATGCGGGCTACCGTGGTGGTGGCCGTGAGCTCGAAGAGCTGCTCCATCGTGAGGCTCGCCAGCCACTCGCCGTTGGAGCGCATCTCCAGCTTCTCGGGATCCCGATCGAGGATCAGGAAGGCCTGCTCCTGGTAGGTGAGCGCGTTGGCGTCGATGACCGCCGGATCGAGACGTGGTCGGGTCTTTGAACGGCCGGAGGGGTCGCCGATGCGGGCGGTGTAGTCGCCGATGATCAGCACCGCCTTGTGCCCGGCATCCTGGAACTGGCGCAGCTTGTTGAGTACCACGGTGTGGCCGAGATGGATGTCTGGGGCGGTGGGATCGACGCCCAGCTTCACGCGCAGCTGGCGGCCCTCGCGCTCGGCGAGCGCGAGCTTCTCTTCGAGGGCGCCGTCGGGAAGGATGTCGACGGCGCCCACACGCAGATCGTCGATGAGTCGCTGGTCTGTCATGAGCACGTGTCCGAGCGTTGCGGCATGCGGCCGCACATCCACGGAGGGCTTGGGCGACCGTGGCGCATGATACCAGAGGGCGACCCTGGCGGCCGATAGTGCCGCGATCAGAGGACGCCGCGGAAGAGGTGGCCGGTGGTGAAACGGTCGCGGGCGGCGAATGCCGCCAGGGCTTCCAGCCCTCCGACCTGGAACGCGGTGCGTTCCTGAGCGTCCATGGACCGCTCGTCGACCACGAAGGTCTTCACTCCGACTCCGCGCAACGCGTTGAGATGCCTCGTGAGGTTGGTCACGCGCGCGTTGGCGATGCTCGTTCCGCGCGCGTCGACCTCTGTTGGGAAGCAGAATCCCTTAGCATCCTCCAGCTGGAGTTGCGAGCAGCCTCCGGCGGCGGGATCGGACACCAGCCCCTCCGCCTCGCCGAGACGGTCGCGGCTGAGCAGCAATTCCTGGCGGCCGAAGACGACGATTTCAAGGACCGCAGGTCGTACCAGGGCATTCAGCGACGCGGCAAGGGCGCCGATCTCCTCCAGAGCGAGCTCTGGCGAGGCCACTACGCCGTGCAGCCGGGGCATGTCGGCGCACGACGGCTCGGCCGTAGGCGCTTCATCGCCCCACAGGGCCTGGACCGTCCCCACCGTGAGGCCCAGAAGCGGATACTCAACGATCACCGGCGCGGCGACATCAAGGTGAGCGACATGACGGGCATAGACGGCGTCCCACGGGAGCTCAGCGACTGTCTGCCACCAGGCCATGTCGGTATCGAAGAGAAGAGCCGGCGGTCGGCAGCGGACCGGCGTGCCATCCACACTCAGGCGTGGCAGGAGTCCCGCCAGCCATACCGGGTCGTCGTCAACGGTCGGGGTGAGGCAGAGGGCCGCATCCCCGGGCGGCAGAACGACAGCGGCGGACGGGCTGACGCGCAGCACGACCCTCGGCGCGGAGGCCGCCGTCTCGCCCCGGGTCTCGCCTCCCGGCGCAGCGCGCGCCGAACGGGCCGCCGACCCACTGCGCGCACAGACATCCCCGATGCGAGCCGGCCGCGCAGACGCCTGGCCCAAGTCGGCCGACTGCACCGACTCCCGAGCAGTCCCGGAGGACTCCGCGGACGCGGGCTCGGCACGCCGATACCCGCTGAGACGCTCCTCGTCTATCGCAGCCACCGCACGGCGTCGCAGATCGCGCAGCTCGGCCACCGGCAGGAAGAGGCCATCCGGCATGTCGAGCTCCAGGTCATCGAGCGCGTATGGCGTACCTCCGAGAGCGCACACAGCCGCACGCACGCGCTCGGGGTCGAGGACCGCAGCGCGCGCCGGCTCGAGAGCGCGCGACGACACGACAGTCGCGGCAGGCCGGCCCGACGGGAGCAAACGCATTTCCAGCCGTGCCGGCTGACCTTCGCGACCGCTGAGACGGGCGGCCAGGGCCAGGGGGCGCGCGACCGCCCGACCGGCGATGGCATCGCGCGCCGGGCCGTCGACGGCGGCGGCTGCCAGCCGGAACAGACGGTCCTTCGGCGAGACCGCGGCAGTCGTACGCAGGGTGACGCGCTCGGCGGCGGCGTCTTCGAGGCGCTCGGGGTCGGTTTGGCCGCGCGATGTGCACAGATACACGACGTCGCCGGCGTGCAGCGCGCGAGACAGCTTGACCGTGACGAGTCCCTCGTCCCTCTGCACACGCTCTACGCGCCCCACCAGGACGCCCCGGTGCCCGCCGCGCCCGCCGCTGCGCACACTCGTGTGGCACCCGTCCAAGTGCCCTGTGGTGAAGCCGCGCGAGAAGCTCTGCTCCAGACGCTCCAGCCACTCCGGCCGCACGGAATAGGCCTCCGGCGCCGCCAGCGCGGTATCGAGCGCCTCGCGGTAGACGGCGACAGCTGTGGCCACGTATGAGGCGTCCTTCATGCGCCCTTCTATCTTGAACGCGCGTACGCCCGCGGCGACGAGCTGGGGCAGCAGGCCGATGGCCGCCAGGTCGGCCGTGGACAGCAGACGCCCTCTAACAGCCGCTCCCCTCGAGGCCGATCCCTCCGTCGTGCCCCGGGGCCTGCCCGCATCGCTTGCGGAAACCGACAGCCGGTATTGCATGCGGCAGGCCTGTGCGCACCGGCCGCGGTTCCCGCTGCGCCCGCCCACCATGCTGGAGAACAGGCACAGCCCGGAGTACCCGTAGCAGAGTGCGCCGTGGACGAAGACCTCCAGTTCCAGGCCGAGCGGATCGAGAGCCCGGATCTCGTCCAGGCTGAGCTCCCTGGCAAGCACGGCGCGGGCGAAGCCGAGGCGGGCCAGCTGCGCGAGCTGAGCGGACGAGTGCGTGTTGAGCTGGGTGCTCGCATGGAGTGCGAGGTCCGGGTACCGTCGACGCACTCTGGCCGCGAAGCCCAGGTCAGCCACCAGGACGGCGTCGAGACCGGCCAGATACGGCTCGTGGAGCGCCTCCACCGCCTCATCGATCTCTTCTTCCTTCAGCAGGGTGTTGAGGGTGAGATAGGTGCGGGCGCCATGCAGGTGGGCGAGGTCGATGGCTTCAAGCAGCGCACGGGCGTCGAAGTTGCCCGCGTACGCCCGCGCGCTCCAGCGCGCCATGCCCATGTACACGGCATCGGCGCCGGCCGCCAGAGCGGCGCGCAGCGCCGCCGCGTCACCGGCCGGTGCGAGCAGTTCCGGAACGACGGCCGACTCCCCCACG
>CAZIGT010000170.1:4482-6966 GCA_964538465.1 uncultured Thermoleophilia bacterium
GCAGGGCCGCCGCGTTGCCTGCCGGCGCCATCAGCTCCGGCGCCGCGCGCGGCGCCGGTCGCCCGGCAGCGTCTGGCGATGCTGTGAGCACGGATCGCCGCGGCCGGTGGCCGCCTCAGCCGAACCTCACCTGGGGGAGCTCTTCGAGGACCTTGTGCTTCTCGTCGCGCCGCACGCGGATGAGACCGGATGTGGGGATCACCGTGACCCCGCCACGCTCGAACTCGTCCATGAGCAGGTTGATGCCGACGGAATCGCTGGCCATGTGCCCGGCGATGACGACGTGGATGTCGTGCTTGTCGGCCTCTTCCCTCAACTCCTTGCTCATGTGCATGCCGACGATAGTACCCACACCGCTGTCGGCGAGCTTCTCGATGGCCTTCGCCGGGCCCTCCGTGCCGCCGGTCATGTCGACCAACACCTTGCCGGCGCGTCTGTCGGTGGAGCCGTCGGGTACCGAGGGTCCGGCGGCCCGAGAGGCGGCGATGCGGTACTCAGGGATCTCGAACAGCTGGCGACGCACGTCTTCGATGGTCTTCGGCTCACGCTCGGCGAAGTAGCGCGTGAGGTACGAGTAGACCAGGTTGTCCGTGGGCGTATGGGCGGAGAAGAACGGGATACCCAGCAGGCGGGCGGCGTCTATGGCTTGGTCGGCGTTCAGCGGCATGAGCCGGTGCTTGACCTCGCCGCGACGTTCTTCGATCAGCTTCTCGCCCGCCTGGATCGGCACGCCCCATTCGGCCCATATGTCGGCCTGGACGCTCATGACCTTGTCGAGATTCGACAGGCCGATCCCCTCCGGATGGTGCGTGTAGATGGCGTCGATAGGCCACCCCTTCTCGCGCAGACGGTCGGTCAGCACCACCTCGCCGGTGTTCATGTCGATGCCGGCGATGAGCGTCTCGACCTCCGTGTCCGGGTCGCCCACGTAGACGCGTGTGTCCGAGAACGGATTGGTCAGCTCCACCTGATCGAAGACGGCCTGGAGGTAGTCCGGTAGCTCGTCGTAGCGCTGCCTGGTACGCCCGAGGAAGTCCTGCACGCCCGCAGCCCCGCGCGGGTCGGCTTCGATCCCCATCCGGACCGCTGTCTCGTACATCTGCTGGAGCTTCACGGCTCGTCCTTTCACGCAGTGAGCGCGCAGCGTTCGTCACTGCAGCTCTGACCCCACAGAGAGCATGGAATGCATACACCACTGCATCATACCCCGGGGTGTCTCGCGCGTCCGATGAGGCGTCGTGGGATGACGGTACCACGCCGAAGGCCGCGCAGCAGACTGACCGGTGACTACTGGCCGAGCAGTCTGGCCTGCACCTCGTCCCGTGTGCGCAGGAGGGCGGCCACGACCGTGGCCTCATCCTCGTAGAACCGTGCCGCCGGCATGGGGACGGACATGGAGGCGGTGCTGCCATCCATGTCCGTGAGGACCACGGCCACGGAACAGATGCCCACACCGTTCTCTTCCCGGTCGAAGGCAAGCCCGGTACGGCGGACTTCGTCGAGCTCGCCCAGAAGCGTATCGCGAGAGATGACGGTCTTCTTGGCGGGGATCTCGAGGCGCTCTGGCAGGTAGTGCTCGAGATCCTCCGGAGGCAGCTCGGCCAGCAGCGCCTTGCCGTTGGCCGTGCAGTGCGCCGGAAAGCGGACGCCTACACTCGCGACGGCCATGAGCTGTCGCTTGGGTGCCGGATGCTGGGCGATGAACAGGGCGTGCCCGCCATCCAGCACGGCCAGGTCGACGGTCTCGTTCAGCTCCTTGGAGAGGCGCTCCAGATAGGGCTGCACCACGGCACGGATGTCTCGTCTCGCCGAGACAGCCAGACGCACGAGTGCAGCACCGAGCTGAAGCCGGCCGCTGTTCGTGCTGTGACCCACGAACCCGACCTCCTGCAAAGCCCGGCATATGCGATGGACGGTCGTGCGCGGCAAGCCGACCCTGGCGGCCAGTTCACTGAAGGTCATGCCTTCAGGGGTCTCCCCGAGGATCCTGAGGATGGCCGCGGCGCGATCGATCACTTGCACGCCGGACTGGACGTCGCGCGCGTCTGGTTGCGTGGTGATGGCTCCACCTACCTGTGTTCAGGGCGCGCGCCGACCCGGCAGCCGACACAGCCCTCGCCGATCATCCAGCGAATCGACCTCAGGCGCTCGTGCCGGCGCTCTCGTCGTCGCTCTCGGCCTTGACCAGTGCCGGTTCGTCGACGACGTCTTCGTTCAGGCCCTTCTTGAAGCTGTGGACGCTGGAC
Organism: uncultured Thermoleophilia bacterium; assembly: GCA_964538465.1. GTDB lineage: Bacteria > Actinomycetota > Thermoleophilia > UBA2241 > UBA2241 > UBA6103. The sequence goes on from CAZIGT010000170.1 coordinate 6,729, forward strand.
CCCAGCGACCTGGCCAGCGAGGGCAGCTTGGTGGCTCCGAAGAGCAGGAACAGGATGAACAGGATGATCAGCAGCTCCTGCCAGCCAAAACCGGACATATCTCTCCTCCAGGGTCCTTCGGCCGCCCTTCTGGACGGCGACCGAACAGTCACGCTTGCACGGAAGATAGTATCAGCGCTCCAGCCGGCGACAGACCGGGATGCGCCTGTGGGGCGCCGCGGGACCGGACTGGTCCCGC
>CAZIGT010000171.1:0-1808 GCA_964538465.1 uncultured Thermoleophilia bacterium
CTGCCAATTGAGCTACCGAGGATAGCTGCGGTCGCCGGCTGCGCCGACGGCCCCACGGCCGGGCAAGTATAGGTCAGGCCCCACAGGGTGGCAAAACACTCCGTCAGTGCCGCCCGGGCTCGGCCCAGAACCCGTGCGGCACGCCTGCGGCACCGGCGCCGATCGGCTGATGGCTGCGGACGCCGTCCCTCGCGTCGCCTGTGAGCTTGGCGGCCAGGTCCTCGGCGACCGCGTCGCGGCGCGGTCGCCAGTAGCTCTCGTCGCCGCCCTCCAGGTCCGCCAGTTCACTGCTCGGCACCACGGCCTTAGCAGCCCGCTCGCTGGGGATGCCCTCGCGCCACCACTCCGGGTGAAGGATGCGCGTGCCGTAGCGCTCACGCAGCGTATCGATTTCACTTCGCTCGTCGGCACAGGGTGCGTAGGCCCACGAGGCCGCGTGGATGCGCAGAGTCGTGGTGGACACACCGTCGACCAATGTCTGGAGGCGATCGAGCGTCTCGGTCGCGGTCTCCCGCGTCTCGCCCGGCTGGTTGAAGGCGAGGCGGACGTCGGCAAGCACGCCCTTGGCGTTTACGTAGTGGAGAAGGTCGAGGGCGTGGTCAACGTGGGCAGAGGGGTTCGGCACCGCCGCGGTCCGCTCCAATAGCTTCGCCGAGAGCGTCCCCACGTCCAGCTCGAGACGAAGACCGGCCTTGCGGGCCAGGTCGACGTCGCCGCGGGTGAACGCCTCCGGCCGCACCCTGATGCGCACCGGCACAGGACGCCGGCCATCGACCCGCTCCAGACACTCCAGGGCCGCAACGCGCCAGGCAGGATCAAGACCGAAGGTGGGATCGAGCACGTCGATGCGTGCCGGTCGCAGGGCCATCATGCGCTCGATCTCGTCGCGCACAGCTTCCGGCGGGAAGGCCCGCCAGCCCGGGGCGCCGGAGCACGATCCACAGGCGGTCATCATGAACGGACAGCCACGGCTCATGAACACCGGCAGCGTCCCCAGACCGCTCCTGGTATATGGGTAGGCCTCGAAATCGGGCAGCTCGTCCGGGGAGTGCGGCAGCGGCATGCCTTGGATGAGGCGGGGGGCCGCGGCATCTGTACGGGCGGCGACGTCCGCACGGTGGGCGGCCTCCGTGCCGGCGGCGGTCTCTTCCGCGCAGGCGGCCGCCTCCGCATGGACAGCGGCCTCCACCACACGGGCGCCTCCGTCGCCGCCCACAACGCCTCCCGTCTCGCCCAGGGATCGCGCCAGCTCGACGAGCGTCAGCTCGGGTTCACCCGTCAACACCCAGTCGAACGGCGCGCCCGCATATGCGAAGTCGTTCGGGCGCGCCGAGACATGGAAGCCGGTCACGACGATGGCCGTCTGGGGACTCAGTCGACGCACCAGGGAGGCCACGGCCATCGACGCCGTGTACTGCAGGCTCGACAGGCACGAGACCACCAACAACACAGGTCGTTCGTCTGGCACGGCCAGCGCCTTGGCCAGACAGCGCTCCGCGTTGGCCGCGAAGGCGTCGCGGTCGCTGGCCCCCGGGTTGCCGACCTCGTTCTCCAGATCGAGCACGCGTACGTCGACGCCGCCACGACGCAGCACCGTGTGCATGCTCACGAGCTCGGCCTTCACCCTCGGCCCGGCCGCCCAGTGACCGCCGTGCAGCGAAGCCGGGAACACGATGAGCGTGGGTGCCGTTGCCATGGGATCGTCCTCCTCGTCGCGCCGCCACCGGCCGGAGCCGACCGGCAGCCGACGCTACTCTACCCGGCAGACGAGGAAGATAGGCCGCCCCTACAGGGGAGACGGCCGACCG
>CAZIGT010000171.1:1908-6948 GCA_964538465.1 uncultured Thermoleophilia bacterium
CTCTACCCGGCAGACGAGGAAGATAGGCCGCCCCTACAGGGGAGACGGCCGACCGAGCGACGTTGGCTTCCGACCGGGCGACCGTGGCGGCCGAACGAGAGGGCGGCGGCCGACCGAGCCAGGTTGGCGGCCGACCGAGAGGGCGGCGGCCGACCGAGCCAGGGACGGCCGAGCCGGCGCCTACTCCTTGATGATGACCGGGCTGCCGGTCTCCACCAGCTCGTGGACCTTGAGGACGTCCTTGTTGAGCATGCGGATGCAGCCGTGGCTGATGGCCTGCCCCATGTCCGAGGGGTTGTACGTACCATGGATGGCGATCTGCCCCGTGCCCCACGCCTCCGTGCCGGCAAGCGTGGGTGAGTAGGCGCTCAGCGCCATGGCGAAGACGCCGTACCCGCTGTTCGGTTTGGTGACCCTGATCTTGGTGGTGATGAAGAAGTGGCCGGTCGGCGTTGGGGTGGCGGACGCACCGATGGCCACCGGGTACTGGCCCTCGATGCTACCGTCGCCGTGGATCACCGTGAGCTTGCGCGCCGAGAGGTCGATGACGATCTTGCTGGACACCGGATAGGTCGTGACGCCGCCTTCGGCGATCCAGCCCCGGGCGCCGTTCGGCCCGGTGGGTAGCCAGACGTTGTACCAGACCTTGGCCGGTGTCTCCCTGACCCTGTTGACCAGACAAACGGTCTGCACACCGAACTCTTCGTCCCTGGCGGGGAGGTAGGTCTTGATGTACTCGCCGCTGGCCATGGGCTTCGTGTACACGGCCACCTTGCGACGCAGCATGGCTACGAGCCAGTGGCGCGGCTCAGGCAGCGGCGACGCGCTGGCCGTCGCCGATCCGGACGGATGCAGCGAGGAGGGCGTCGCGGCGGGGATGGCGGCGCGGCCGCTGCCCGCGGCGCGCTGGCTGACGATGAGATAGCCGGCCAGCGCCACAGCCACCACCGCCACGGCGGCCGCGACGGTCAGCAGGATGGTGCGGGTGCGCGGATCCATGGCGCAGAGGCTATCGGATGGGGGCGGGAGTGGCTACCGGATCGCGACCGCTGAGGGCGCCGGCCCGGCGGACGCCCGGCCGCGGCCGGATCCCGGACGGAGCGCGGCCCGGTCTGCGGCCCGGCCCGCCGCGCTCAGTACACCCGCACCTTGAACGTACGGCTGTCGGCGACGCCGCGCCACTTCACGCGCAGCTTCGCCGCATGGTGCAGCCGGATGTGAACATGATAGTGACCGGTCGCCGAGGTACGGACCTTGGCAACGCGGTTCCAGCCGTGCGACGTGCGTCGCTGTATCACCAGGGTGACCTTGGCGACGGCCTCGCCCTGGTTCTTCACCACGCCCCTGAGCGTGGCGCGCTCGCCGCGCTTGATCCTGCGCGTGGCGCGCAAGCTGACGGAGTTGCCGCCGGCATAGACGAACCAGGAAGGCTTGCGGGCACCGTTGGGTCGCCGCAAGCCCGTGTACATCGCGAACTGGTCCCACGCCTTCTCGGTGATCTCCACGTCCTTGCGCAGATACCACATCAGCATCTTGACCTGGGGGTACCTGTCGGCGATGCGGTAGGCACTACGCACGTACTCGGCCTGTCGCGTCTCGCTGACGCGGCCGCCTCCGAACAGCTCTGAGCCCTTCGTGTTGTAGCCGTATTCTGTCAGGTAGAAGTCTGTGTCCGGGAAGATGTCCAGCAGCGTCTGCATGTTGGCCAGCCCTATGGTGATCTCAGGGAACCGGGGGGTCTTCCACGGCGGGTCGACCACCTTGGTGTCGCCTTTCCAGTAGGGCAACGCGTACGGGTGGTGCGAGTAGGCGTCCATGCATTCGAGAGCGCCCAGCTCCTTGAGCCGCTTGGCCCACGTCTGGGGGGCGGTGCTGGTGCTGTCGTTGTGGCCCTGGGAGGCGGTGTTGCCCGCCAGCACGAGGGCGGAGGGGTCGGCAGACCGGATGGCCGTGTAGGCACGCTTGAGGAGCGTGTAGTAGCGATCGACGCCGAAGGATGCGTCCCCATCCCACTTCTGCGGATACCAGAACCAGCGCAGGTTCGGCTCGTTCCAGGGCTCGTACGCGTAGACCGAGCCCTTCATGAGCGTGGCCACGTGCTTGACGAAGGCCTCCCAGCGGGTCATCGTGTCCAGGCGCGGGATATAGAAGTGGTAGTAGGTGTTCGGGTCGAGAGAGCCGGGCGGATTGACCCAGAACTGCTGATCCGAGGCCCACTGAGGAACCTGGTAGAAGGTGATGATCACCTTGAGGCCGTGCGCGGTGGCTGCCTCCGCGGCCTGCTTGACCAGACCGAGCCTCTCGTCGTTGTAGGCGCCGGCCAGAGGCTCGCATTCCGCCCAGAAGACCATGAGGCGCACCGTGGTGGCGTTCAGGTCGTTGGCGATCTCGTCGCGGATCTCCTCCTGACGCCCCGCGTCGGTAGTCACGAACGTGGCGGCCCATATGCCCAGCGCGGCGGCGCGGGCGCCGGCCGGCGCGGCGGCGCCGGCGCCCAGCCCGAACGTCAGCGCAAGCACGAGAGCGGCCGCCGCGAGGAGTGCCGCGGCATGCCGGCGCGGGCAGGCAGATGCGAGTCCTCGAGTCATGCCCACGACCCCCGCACAGGACGCGTCTCGGCGCCGCGGCGTGGTCGGCGGACACCCTGACGGCCCGTTACAACGCGATGCGGACGGGGGTCTACCGCCAGGGCCGACGCGATCGACGCGCGGACGTCCATCCGGATCGCCGCGCGAGCGGACCTCGTTCCAAGCTCGCGGCTATGCTCCAAGTACAGCATGGATTCCTTGTGTCCAGTCGACCGTCTGAAGTGCGTTGTCTCGATACGAGCGCCTGCGCCTGTCGGCGCGGACACACCCATTCGCGGTTCCGGCGGAAGCCCCGGCCGCCGTGCTTGTCGCCACAAGGCCTTTGCTGCCATGGTGCGAGCGACCGCAGGCTGATAGAGGGCGGATTATAGCACCTCGTCTACTAATCGACACGTTGACAATGGCGGCCGGTCGGCCGCCCGCCGGCTGGAGGCCCCCCGCCGTGCGCGTTGACGATGGCGGTCGGTCGGCGGGAGCCCGGCACCGCGCAGCCGCTCGGCGACCGCTCAACACCATGGACGTCGTGGAGCTCCTGCGTCTTACACCGCCGCTCACTCCCCCGCATGAACGGCGGCGTGTAGGCGGCCGCGAGCCGCACGCCGGCGGGCCGGTGCAGCGGGTCGCTCCGCGGCCGGCTGTCGACGACGCGCCGGTACAGCGGGTCGCTCCGCCGCGCGCGGCCGCCTACTCCCGGCGCATGAACGGCGGCGTGTAGCCGGCCGGCCGCCGCAGGAACGTGTAGTCCGGCCGCCGCAGGACGATCGGGTACTCCAACTCCTCCGAGTACTGGGCATGGAACTCGGCATCGGACAGGTCGTCGCTGCCCACCGTGTGCACGACCAGGGTGGGCACGATGCCCGTCTGCTCCAGCCACTCGCGCAGGTGCGACGGCATCTGGCTTGCCGTGGGGCCGTCGCCGACCCACACAGTGTCCGTGGCCGTGCGATACGGCCAGTACATGTACGCCCCCACGAACTGCGGGTACACGAGCAGGCGATCCTCTGGTGTGCTCTGCTCCGCCAGATCGCGCTCGAACTGGTCGAGGTAGGCCTTGCGTTGCGCGGTCGTGTGGATGCCCCAGTAGGGTCCCGAGTCCATCCAGACAGTGAGTTCGCTGTACGACACGTTGCGAGCCAGTTGCTGGAACTGGAAGACGATGCAGATCGCGACGATGGCCGTGAGCGCCACGGCCGCCAGGGCGCCGCCGTGGCGCGCGAGCCAGTCGCCGGCCGTGACGACCGCACGCCTTGCGGTGGCGGAAGGCCCGGCGTCGGCGTCGCGGGTACGCACTCCGGCGGCTTCATCCCCGGGCTCCGCGTCATTCAGGAGCGCCCAGACGAGGAACGCCAGAGCGGTCATGAGCGCCGGCATGGCGCCGAGGGCGGCGTGCGGGTAGCCCTCGGCGCTCGTCCAGCTGGTGAGCACGGCACCGAGGATGCCCGGCACGCCCGCCCAGAGAAGGAGCGTGGTAGCCGGCCGCCGCCGGCGCGCCGGCAGGAAGAAGAAGAGGTACGGGGTGAGCAAGGCGAGCATGATCGCGAACCCCGCGGTCTCCAGCAGCGCCCTCTGGCCCGCGATGTAGAGAGGGACGGGCAGCAAGACGAGAAGGCCGCGCCCCACGCGGGGGGCGATACGGTAGATCAGGTACAGGAGCAGCGCGGCGATCACCAGGTAGGGCCGACTCCAGACGAACCTCCCAATGCCGCTCAGGACCTCGCCCAGCTTCGGGAACCCTCCGACCTGGTCGATCTGCTTGGCCCCGCTGAAGGAGAAGTCCAGGCTGCGTTGCACGTTGCTCCAGCCGAAGGACAGCACGACGGCGGCTTCTACGATGGCCACGGCGGCCACGGCGGCGGCATAGCCCAGCACCGGGGGAAGCCAGCGGCTCCTGCCTCGCCGCGGGGCGTGCCAGACGTGCTCCCGCGCAAGGTGTTCACCGGCATCGGCGGGCGTGGTGCGGGTGACTGCGGCCGCGGGGCCTGTCTCCGCGACCGATGGGTCGGCGGTCGAGCCGGTGGTGACTTCGGCCTCCGTGGCCGTCGGGCCGGCGGCTGAGCCGGTCGCGACGCTGGTCTCCGTGACCGATGGGTCGGCGGTCGAGCCGGTCGCGGCGGTGCGCTCGATGGCCCAGCGCCGCTCGAGCCAGGCGCACACGCCGAGCAGGACGGCGAACAGTACGGCCATGGCCCAGAGCGTGGGGAACGCCCAGCCGGCCAGGCCGTGGGCCAGCCCGGCGGCCGCGAACCACCACGACCAGGCACGGGGAGCGGCGCGCTGCGTCGACGGCGCGACAGCGGCGGCACCCCGGCCATCCGCTGTGGCGGGCTCGGCCACGCGCTCGCCCGCCACAGTCGTGCGTGCAGCGGCGCGCTGCGTCGCCGGCGGCGCCTCCGTGGGCACGCCCTCGGGCGGTGCGGGCCCGCGCCACAGACCCAGCAACCCGCAAGCGACC
>CAZIGT010000172.1:0-3312 GCA_964538465.1 uncultured Thermoleophilia bacterium
CCGCCGACTGTGGGAGGAGTCATGACTGAGACCACCAGAGGGCCAAGCTGGCGGGTTGTCGGGCTGTTGGCGGCGACGTGTGCCGTCATCCTGGGTGTGAGCCTCTACGTGGCGTGGCGACCGCAATCGGCCACCCCTGCGTCGGGTCCCTACGCCGACCTGGTCCTCAAGGGGAAGATCACCAGGAGGATCCCCTGGGACAAACTGAAGGTGAACGTCACCTGGGACGGTACCAAGGCAGGCGACATACCCAAGGATCTGCAGGCGGTCTATCGCGGACAGACGCTGTACACGGTGATCGGCCTTGTCGATGACAAGGACCCCAAGACGTTCAACGTGGCGCTCGCCAAAAAGGGCTACGAGATCTGGTTCTACGCCAAAGATGGTTACAAGCACCACCTGGACAGCAAGCGCATCATCGGCAAGAAGAAGTGGATCGTGGCGCGCCTCAAGAACGGCAAGCCTCTGTCGGAAAACGAAGGGCCCTATCGCGACGTCGGCTCGTTCATCAAGCACTTCTGGGGTCGGGAGTCGGTCAAGATGATCCAGAGGATCGTGCTGAAGTACTGACATGACGCAGCCTCTGCCGCACTCACAGGTCCTCGATCCCACTGCGCGTACCACGGCCGATCCCGGTTCCGGCACTGTTGTGGTGGTCTGTTGCGGCGACTCCGGCGCGGGCAAGACCACGTGGTGCCGCGAGTTGGCGCTCGCCGCGCACCGCCGCCGGCTGTCGGTCGCCGGTGTGCTCACATGGCTCGAACGCAGCGTCGAAGGCGCCAGCCGGTGGGTCGAGAGCCTGACCACGGGGGAGCGTCGCCTGTTGGGCCGCGAGGACCCGGGCGCCGCGTGTACCACAGACGCGGCGCGCTGGCAGCTCTCGGACGAGACGCTGATCTGGGGCGACGCTCAGCTGCGGACGGCATGTCCCACCGACGTGCTCGTCATCGACGAGCTCGGCCCTGTGGAACTGCTTCACGGTCGCGGCTGGCTGCCCGGCGCCGGCGTAGCGCTGGAAGGGCCGTGGCGGCTGGCCGTGATCACCGTCCGCCCGCTGCTGATGCCGCAGTTGAAGGGGTTTCTCGGTGACCGGCCGATCACGCTGGTGTCACTTGGCGAAGAGGCCGATCCGGTGCCGTCGGACGACCTGCTGCTGGGGCTGGCGGCGAGCCCGCGTGCCCAGGCCGGCGCATTGCATGAGGCGTCTCGTATGGAGGTCGGCGGCCTATGACGCTGCTCGCCCTCAGAGGTGTCACGGTCCGCTATGGTTCGCGCGTCGCTCTGCGCGATGTCGACCTCGAGGTCGATGCCGGCGAGTGCGTGCTCGTGGCGGGACCGTCAGGAAGCGGCAAGAGCACGCTGCTCCGCTGCCTGAGCAGGCTGATCCCGCAGTGCATCCCCGGCACCCTCGAGGGTGCCATAGAGCTCGACGGCGCCGACGTGTCCCGGTCCACGGTCGCGGAGCTCAGCCGCAAGGTCGGGGTGGTCTTCCAGAACCCGCGCACCCAACTACTCAACATACGCGTGGAAGACGAGGTCGCCTTCGGCCCGCGCAACCTCGATCTGACGCAGGACGAGGTGGAGCGGCGTGTGACGTGGGCGCTCGAGGCGGTGGGGCTTGCTCATCTGCGCGAGCGCACCACGCATGCCCTGTCGGGGGGCGAGCGTCAGCGGCTGGCGATCGCCGCGGTGCTCGCCATGGGCCCGCGGCTTCTTGTACTCGATGAACCCATGGCCAGTCTCGATGTGGCCGGCACGAGGGCGGTCGTCGAAACCGTGCGCCGGCTCAACGAGCGGGAAGGCGTCGCGGTCATCGTGGTCGAGCATCGGCTGGGGCCTGCGGCCGCCATGGCCGGGCGCACCGTTCTGCTGCACGAAGGAGCGGTCGTGGCCGACGGTCCTACCGACGAGGTGCTCGGGGACCGTGAGCTGGTGCGGCGGCTCGGGCTGCGTCGGCCGGCCGAGGACACCCAGGTCTCGTGGCCCGAACTGGTGGAGCCGGCGCCGCCCCTTCAGACCTCGCCGCTGGTGTCGCTGCGCGGCATCACGGCGGGCGAGGGGCGGCCCCCGGCGCTCAACGACCTGGACCTCACCATCCACGAGGGGGAGTACTTGGCCCTCGTGGGGGCCAATGGGGCCGGCAAGAGCACGTTGGCGCGAGTCATCGCCGGCCTCCTCAGGCCGAAGAAAGGCGTCGTGAGCTGCGGCGGTGCCCGCCGTCTGCGCCCGGGCACCGGCGTCGGCATGCTCTTCCAGGACCCCACAGCCCAGCTCCTCTGTGACACAGTGGAGCAGGAGGTGTCGCTGGGCCTGCGCAACGTGAAGCGACTCACACAGGAGGCGGTAGACGAGGCCCTCGATGTCGTCGACCTCGTCCACCACCGCCGGCGCCCCGTCTACGCGTTGTCGCTGGGCGAGCAGCAGCGTCTTGCCGTGGGCGCCGTCATCAGCATGTCGCCTCGGCTGCTCATACTCGACGAGCCGACTGTCGGGCAGGACTGGAGCCACATGGGGCGCTTCATGGAAGCTGTCAGTCGCCTGAACCAACAGGGATCGGCGGTGGTGCTCGTCACGCACGACTTCAAGCTCGTCCATCACTGGGCGTCGCGCATCGTGGTGCTCGACCAGGGACGGGTCGTGGCCGACGGCGTGCCGCGCGCGCGGGCAGGCGGGGGGGAGGGGCCGGCCTGCGCCGGGGCCGCAACGCGCTCCCGGGCATCGCCGCGCGCGCCGCCCGCTGGGGTAGCGTGGGGGTCACGCTGGGGTCGTTCCTCCACGTGTGGAACGTGCCCTTCATCGGGCTCATCCTGGGAAGCATCGGCATCTGCATCGCGCTGGTGGCCCGGGTCGTGGTGCCTCGACCCGGATCGACGCTCGCCCTGGCTGTCATCGTGACGCTCATCAAGGCGCTCAGCATCGGCGGCGTGGTGCTCTCGCCGATGATCGCCATCGTCATGGAGGGCGCCATCGCGGACCTGGTTCTCAGCCTGGGCGGGCGCCCCCGTCGTACGACCTTCATGCTCGCGGGCGCTTTGGCCGTGACCTGGAACATCGTCCATCCCATCGTCGTGCAGGGACTCATCTTCGGTGGCGGCATCATCACGACGTACACTCGTCTGATCGAGCGCGGCGCGGCTCTGTTCCATCTCTCGGTGACGTCCGTCATCGCCGTCCTCCTCGGTCTGCTGGCGCTCCATCTACTGATCGGAGGTGCGGCCGGCCGCCTGGCATGGCAGGCCGGCCGCCCGGGGGTGCCCCGTCGCGCCGCCCTGACGCCGGCCCAGGGCTCGAGCGGCGCGGGGGCGCGCCAGC
>CAZIGT010000172.1:3322-5664 GCA_964538465.1 uncultured Thermoleophilia bacterium
GCATGGCAGGCCGGCCGCGCGGTGGTCACCCGTCGCGCCTCCATGACGCCGGACGAAGAGGCGCCCGCATGACTCCCGGCGCCGCACAGCCCGCCGCGGTGCCGACGAACGCCGAGGCCACGGACTCCGGCGCCGGCCGCGCCTCTCGCCTGGGAACGCTGCTCTCCGGCGGAGACGCGTGCGTCTGCACGTTCGTCTTCTCGCTCGTCGTCGGTGTGCTGTGCCACGGCTGGGCTCTTGTGGTAGCGCTGTCGCTGTGTCTCCTCCTCGCTGGGCTGGTCTATCCCGCTGGGCTGCGGGTACTGACCATGAGACGGACGTGGATCCTCCTGGCCATCATCGTGCTCTCGTCCACCCTGGTCGGGTCGGACCCTGTGGTGACGTTCGGGCCGTTGGGTATCTCCGGCAGCGGCGCGCTCCTGGGCGCCAACATGGTCATGCGGGCGCTCATCATCATCGTCGCCGTCACGGGGCTCGTGTCGACCGTGCCGGTCGACCGTATCGGTGCCGCTCTGGAACGGGTGGGCCTGCATGGCCTCGGATTCGCGGTGGGCGTGGCCTTCAATCTCCTGCCGCTGGTGCAACACCAACTTGTCACGTCATGGCAGGCCATGCGGCTGCGCGCCGGCCCCCCCCGGCCCGGCTCGGCCCCGCGTATCCTCCTGGTCGCGGCGGTGAGCAGCTGCCTGCGCTGCGCCGACGAGGTCGTCCTGGCGGCAGAGGCCCGCGCGTTCGCCCCCGGCGCCCACAGCAGGGCCGCGTTCTCCTGGCGTCTGCAGGTGGCGCCATACGCGGCGATGCTGGTAGCCTGCGCCGGTCTTCTCGTGTGGTTCGGCATCTGAATCCAGGCGCACACGCAGGGCACCTGCGGCCGAGTCTGCAGGCGGGCCTCGCTTCAGGGAGCTGCATGTGAACAGGTTCGACTTCTCCGGCAAGACGGTCGTGGTCATAGGCATGGGTGGCATCGGCGGCACCCTGGCCCGCGGCTTCGCCGACCAGGGTGCCGACGTCTTCGCGGCCGATCTGGACGGTGAGCGCGCCCAGGGCGTCGCCGCCGGCATCGTCGGCGACGGCGGCAGTGCGCTGGCCGCGTCTGTGGACATCACGAGCGAAGCCTCGGTACGGGGATTGGTCGACGAGGTCCTGTCGGTGGCTTCGCGCATCGACGTCCTCGTGAACGCCGCCGGCATCACCGTCCGCATGCGCGCCGAGGACCTGCCGGTGGACGACTGGCGTCGCGTGCTCGACGTGAACGCCACCGGGGCGTTCATCTGTTGCCAGGCGTTCGGCAGGCAGATGATCGGCCAGGGTGGCGGTGCGATCGTCAACCTGTCTTCGGTACGGGGTCGCTACGGCGCCACCTTCGGACAGGCGGAGTACTCGGCCAGCAAAGGCGCCATCGATTCCATGACGCGTTCCCTCGCCGCCCAGTGGGCGGAGTTCGGCGTCCGTGTCAACGCGGTGGCGCCGACGTTCGTCGAGACGGACCTCACGCGCGCTGTGCTGGCCGACGAGCAGTTCGCGGCGACCCTGCGCGGCAGCATCCCCATGGGACGCTGGGCAGACGCCGAAGACATCGTCGGCCCGGTGCTCTTCCTGGCGTCGCCTGCGGCCGGCTTCATCACCGGCCAGATCCTCTTCGTGGACGGCGGTCTCACGGCTCGCGTCTAGTCAGCCCGTCGCAGGGGCGCACTCAGGGTCACGTCGCCGGGGTCTCGGGCGCGTGCCCGTGTCCGTGTGGTTACGTCGCGGGCGCGTCGCCGACCCACACTCTGCCACCGGCGGAACATGCTTGACCAACGTTCGGGCACCTGCAATCATGTTCGCATCATGGATACAGCGTCCCGCAATGCAGATGCGCCGGTGTCGCGAGAAGTGGATTCCACGGACCTCCTGACGGCTCGCAAGCCCGCGGCCGCGGCCCGGCGCGAAGGCGTCCAGGTCATCGCCCGAGCGGCTGAGATACTGCGCCGGCTCGCGTCCGAGCCCAACGGGTTGACTCTTATGGAGCTCGCGTCGCAGGTCGGCCTGGCGCGTTCCACCACCCATCGCATCGTCCGGGCGCTGAGCCAGGAGGGTTTCGTGCGCACGGCGCCGTCCGGCAGGCTACGCATAGGGCCATCGCTCATCGGCATCGCGGTCTCCAGCCGGCGCGACCTGCGGCATGAGGCCGGCCCGTTCCTCGAACGTCTCTGCCATGAGTTGCACGAGACCGTGGACCTCGCGGTGCTGGACGGCGGCGAGGTCCTGTTCATCGACCAGTACATCTCGCGCCGGGCGCTCCGCGTGGTGGCCGAGATCGGCGCGCGTTTTCCCCTGTACTGCACGGCCAACGGCAAGGC
>CAZIGT010000172.1:5674-6906 GCA_964538465.1 uncultured Thermoleophilia bacterium
CGCGTCAGATCAAGCCGAGCACCCAGTACACCATCACCGACCGTCAGGCCCTCTTCCGCGAGATCGAGGAGGCACGGGCCACCGGCATAGCCTTCGACAGGGAGGAGCACACCGTCGGCGTTTCAGGGGTGGCCACGGCCGTGCGCGACGCGGCCGGCACTCTTGCCGCCATCTCGGTCGTCATGCCGGCCGCCCGCCTGAAGGGCAACGAGAGGAATATCGGGGACGCCCTCGCGCGCGTGCGTGACGAGATACAGGTCGTCCTCTACGGCGATTGAGTACGTATCGGTCGTCCGCGTGACGGCCGCGAGTCAGGGCGCGGTGCGCCGAGAGCCGCCTAGGCAGTCAGAAGGAGAACCTGATGGAGCGAGAGATCTGGAGCGTCGACAGGATCCGCGGCTTGTTCGACCTCACGGGCAAGGTCGCGATCGTGACCGGCGGATCGGGGGCCTTCGGCCACGACGCCGCCAAGGGGCTTGCGGCCTTCGGCGCCGATGTCGTCGTCACGAGCCGCCGCGCGGAGAAGGTCAAGGAGGCCGCGGCAGACATCGCCCAGGCGACGGGCGCCAAGGTCCTACCCGTTTCATGTGACTGCGTCGACCCGGACAGCGTCGAAGCCATGGTGCAGAAGACCGTCGACGAGTTCGGCAAGGTCGATATCCTGGTGACCGCCGCCGGCGAGGCCGATCGCCATCCAGCCGAGGAGTTCCCCATCGACAAGTGGCAGATGGTCATGGACTCCCTGGTCAAGGGCACGTACCTCTGCTGCCAGTCCGCCGGCCGTCGCATGATCGCCCAGGGTGGCGGCAAGATCATCACCGTGGGCTCGGTACGCGGCGAGCTCGGCCATCCCGGAGGCTATTCGGCGTACGGCACCGCCAAGGGCGCCGTCCATCTGCTCACCAAGCAGCTCTCGACCGAGTGGGCGAAGTACCACATCAATGTGAACAGCATCGCCCCGTGCATCTTCTGGACGCCGCTCACACAGCAGGTCATCGAGGACCCGAAGCTCAAGGCGATCTTCCTGTCGCGCATCCCATGGGGCCGCGTGGCAGATCCGCAGGACTTCATCGGCGCCGTCGTCTTCCTTGCCTCGGCGGCCTCCGACTTCGTCACCGGCGAGTTCATGGCGGTCGACGGCGGCAGCACCGCCGGGTGAGCCGCGCTCAGATCGGCTGAAAGGGTGATAGCCGGCCCCCACCGCGCCGCGCGTGGGACGACCGTCACCCCAC
>CAZIGT010000173.1:0-6761 GCA_964538465.1 uncultured Thermoleophilia bacterium
CGCGAGTCGCCTCGCGACCGCCGACTCGGCCGGATCATCTCATCGCCCATCCGGGCGAGACGTAAAAGAAACTTGACATGATGTCCGCCTCCCTTTACACTGCGCCATGTCAAAGATTTCTGACATCACATCACGCGCGGATAGGAGACAGTCGTGCCGTTCGAAGAGAAACTGATCTGGGTCAATCTGGTCGGCATGGTGGCCGTACCCGCAACGTACTTCGCGACCATTCTGGGCCGGCTGGGTGAGGTGTCCGCGGCTGAGATCGCGTACCAGTGGCCGCTCATCATCGCCATAGGTGTCTCGATCGGTCTGGAGATCGCCGGAGCGATCGTGACCGCGATCGGCACGAGCATCTCGGCCGAGCTGCACGGCAGGTCGGCCACCGACGACATAGAGCGCAAGGACGAGCGGGACGTGCGTATCTCCCGTCACGGCGAGCTGGTGGGCATGTACGTCTCATCTGCGGGCATGGTCGGCGTGCTCGCGCTCACGATGATGGAGTTCGACTACTTCTGGATCGCGAACGCGCTCTACCTGTCGTTCGTGGTCGGGACTCTGGTGGGGTCGGTGGTCAAGCTCATCTCGTACCACCGGGGCTTCTAGTCATGGGCAAGCCGACCAGGGTGACCAACAGCATCCGGGCACTGCGGTTCGCCGCCGGCGAGATGACGCAGGCCGAGCTCGCCGACCGGGTGGGCGGCACGCGACAGACGGGGATCGCCATCGAGCAGGGCCGCTACTCGCCGTCGCTCGAGATGGCCTTCCAGATCGCCAGGGTGTTCGGCGTGCCGCTCGACGACGTGTTCCAGTATCCGGGGGGCAAGGCAGAGGACAACACGGGAGGCAGGGCAGAGGACAACACGGAGAACAAGGTGGAGGACAAGAAATGAGTGTTCTGCTTCTCGGCGGCACCGGACGGACCGGCCGCCGCGTCCTGCAACAACTGCTGGCGCGTGGCGTGCGCGTGCGCGCCGTGGTCCGCTCAGCCGAGCGCCTCCCGGCGGAGGCCGTAGACGACCCGCTGCTGACGGTGGTCGAGGGCGATCTAGCTTCCCTGACCGACGGCCAGCTCGCCCAGCACCTCGACGGCTGCGACGCGGTGATCTCCTGTCTGGGTCACAACGTCAGCCCGCAGGGCGTGTACGGAGCGCCGCGCGACCTTGTGTGCCGCTCGGTCGAGAGGGTGTGCGCGGCGGCGCGGCGGCTGCGACCCGCGCAACCCGTGAAGCTCATCGTCATAAGCAGCGTGTCGGTGAACCGTCGCGGCGGCCTGGACACGCGGCGCGGGCGCTTCGAAAGAGCGGTCGTCTGGATGCTGCGCGGCATCCTCCCGCCCGCCAGAGACAATCAGCGCGCCGCGGAATTCCTTCAGGACGTGTTCGGCGCCGACGACGCCGACCCGAGCGCCGACCCATTCCTGCAATGGGTAGCGGTCCGCCCCGATACGCTGCGGGACGGCGACGTCACCGGGTACGCGCTGCACGAGGGGCTTGTGGACAGCCTCTTCCGCCCCGCCGACACCAACAGGGCCAACGTGGCGCACTTCATGTGCGAGCTGGCCACAGACCCCGAGTTGTGGGCGACGTGGCGCGGCAAGCTGCCGGTGATCGTGAACGCCTCACCCGCCTGACCCTGAGCTCCGCGCGCCTTCGCTACCTCACGATCAGCGATGCCGCCCTCGAGGTAGTGCCCGGATTGCCGGCAAGGTCGGTCGGTTGGACGGTCCACGTGTAGCGCCCGGACTTGAGCTTCACCTTGCAGGCGTACGTCCGCATCCGGTTGCTGCGACCCGAGGGGACAACAATGGTCTTGACCACCCGTTTCGAGGATTCTGGTCTGATGCGGATCTTCGCTCTCGCGTAGCCACAGCCGTTCTTGTAGTCGCACACCATGAATCGGAACTTGGCCGCGTAACCGCGCCGACAGCTCAGGTCATGCGGGCTTCTGATATACGGCTTGAGCGTGTCCAGACCCACACTGAGCGATCTGTTGGTCTCGATGTTGCCAGAAGCATCGGTGGACCTGAACGTAACCGTATGTAGTCCATCATTGACTAACCTGCTGAGCACGATCTTATTGCCCGCACGCCACGGACCCTTGGAGTCAAGGCGCCACTCGGTCTTCGCGAACCCGCCTGTCATACCTGAGCCAGCCGCTTCGTCCTTCGCCGTGAGGAAGACGGCACGCCTCGCGCGAAGCCAGCTTCCGTCGGGCACCGAAGCCGTAGTCGTGGGAGGCGTGATGTCATCCCCCGGAGCGAACCCGCCTGTTCTGGTGCAGAGGACGACGCCACCTTTCCCCACCGCCCAAACGTTCATCGCATCAGCACAGGCGATCGCGTTGAGCACTTGAGGGGACCCTGAGGTCTGGCTGCGCCAGATCGCACCGCCCCTCAGCGTTGCGTAGACGTCTTTGTCAGCGATCGTCCAGCCATGGTCTGCGTCCGCAAACGCGACGTCGCTGGTCGTGTAGCTCGTTGTCCAGTACGGAGGGAGTTCTCCCTGCTGCTGAACCCACCGGCTCCCGCCATCACCGGTCGACCAGATCTCAGCGCGCTCCCTGCCGATCCAACCGTGAAGAGCGTCCACACACGAGACCGACTTGAGCGGTCCGTACACGGAGATCGTCTGATCGATCCAGCTGCTGCCGCCATCGCTGGTGCGAAGACACAGGGGGTCCGGCCTGACGGTCATCCAGCTGCCCCCACCGCTCGAGCCTTGGTCGGTCACGACGTTGTGTGTACCGACTATCCACCCGTTCTGAGCATCCGCGAAGCTGATTGAGCACATGTGCTTCCAGGGATCCGAGTAGACCTGGGTCCATGTGGCGCCGCCATTTGCCGTCCGCAGGATGAACCCGGAGCCGCCCTCGCCGTCGCCGCCGACGGCCCAGCCGTGGTTGGCGTCTGCGAACGCTATGGCCCGCAGGGTGGTGGAGGTCCCAGAAGCCTGTCGCGTCCACGTCGCTCCGCCATTGCTTGTCGCCAGAATGATGCCGGCCGTCCCCGCTACCCAGCCATGTTGAGCATCTGGGAAGCTGACGCCGAAGAGCTCGACCGAAGTGCCCGAGTTGTAACGGTTCCAGTGGCTGCCGCCATCGACAGTGCCGATGATGGTCCCGGACTCGCCGACTGCATACGCGTGGAGAGAATCGGGGGACGACACGTCGTGAAGATCGACGGTGACACCGGATTCGCACGTCGTCCAGCCGACGCCCGCCCCGGATGCTCGCGCATCAAGAACCAGTCCTTTGACAGGCGCGACCACGGAAGCCAGGGCCAGCAGCAACAGGGCGAGCGCCAGTGCGCCGAGAGCAGTGAGCGAGCGCAAACGCCTCGTCCTGCGCGGCGAAGCCCTCATCACGCGCCTCCTTCAACTGGTGTGGTCACGGTTCTCTTCGTAGGTCCCGCATCCTACATGTAGATCCTGTGGTGAGGCACGCCGATCGTCGGCTGGGCGACGTGGCGCGGCAAGCTGCCGGTGATCGTGAACGCCTCACCCGCCTGACCCGGCGACCCATCACGCACCGGACGCAGCCGACCCCTCGACACAGGCCGATCCTTCAACCCAGCCGGCCCCTCGACCCAGTCCGATCCGGGTTGGGCTCGTTGCTGAGCCCAACCCGGAGTCGCCGCGTGCGAGTGCCCGGCCGTCGCAGCGGTCGGCTCAGTAGTATCTGCCGCCTCTCTCGTACGCTGCGCGTCGCTCGTCTGCCATCCTGAACCCCTCGGCCTCCATCTGCTCCGGATGGGAGATCCACTCGTGGTAGCACCGCTCCCATTTCTCCGGGAAGATGATGAGCGACTGGTTGCGTTCCACGCCGTCGAGGATGATGCGGACGGCTTCGTCCACACTGATGGCATCGTCCGGAGGCTCGGCGTCGCCGAAGATCGGCGTGGCCACGTTGCCGGGGCAGATGGTGTTCAGCCGCACGCCCTTGTGCGCGAACTCGTAGCGCAGGCACTGGGTCAGACCCGCCACGGCGGCCTTGCTGGCCACGTAGAGCGCCTGGTATGGCGCGGGCAGGAGCCCGCCGACCGACGCCGTGTTGACGATGGCGCCGCCGCCCTGGTCGCACATCACCGGAAGGGCGGCGTGAGTGCCGTAGATGACCCCCCAGAGGTTGATGTCCAGCACCCACTTCCAGTACTCGAGGTCGACCTGCTCATCCTGGACGGGGGCACCGCCGCCGGCGGTGTCGAACATGACGGCGAGACGTCCACGCCCTGCCACCACCTCGTCGACCATACCCTTCACCGAGTCCCAGTCGGTCACGTCGACGAGCTTGCACTGCGCGTTCGGGTAGCCGGCCAGCTTCTCACTCGCCGCCTGTACGCCGGCCTCGGGCACGCCCACCGCCAACACCGAGGCGCCACGCCGCAGGAGCGCCTCCGCGATACCGAAACCGATGCCCGATGTGCCGCCGGTCACGATGCAGGATGCGCCTTCGAACATGTCGCTCATACGTTGCCTCCCGTTTCTGCCAGTTCTCGCGCCAGGTCGCCGCGCAGGTCAGCCACCGACCTGGCGAACAGGCACGACTGATACTCCATGATGGGCAGATCGGCCAGTGCGTTGACGATCTGCGACTGCAGTGGGTTGAACCACGGATTCGCCTTGGTCCATGTGATGGTTCCGGTGCCTTCGCTGGCGCTGCGGTAGCTCACGTCGACGGGGTAGACCGTGGCGTGCGAGAGCGCCGCGCCCGGGCGGCCCACGTTGGGGATGTAGCGCCAGCCGAGCTGACCGATGTGGCAGTCGAGTGCCTTCACCTCGTGTTCGTCCAGATCCCGGCTGAGCTCCGCGTGCAGCTCCACGAACACGCGGCCTTCGTGACTGGCATGAGCGAGCACGTGTTGCTCGTATACCTGATGGTCAGAGATGTCTGCGAAGATCTTCGGCATGCCGGTCTCTTCGCGACCCCCGAGGATGGGCGCCGTCTTGTTCTCCCAGATGACGAGGACGTAGACGCCCTCGGTCCCTGAGGCGATGTGCCGCGCCGGCACGCTGACGTTGACCAGGTTGTAGTAGCCGCCTCCCATCCAGCGCACGCCACGGCACGTCTGGTGGGCGACGGTGACCACGGGATCGAGCAGCTCGAACGCGTCTGGCACATACTGGGCCAGCTGCTCCCGGTCGGTCAGGTAGCGCATCGTGAGCTCGGTGATGTCGTCGTAGCGCTGGCTGGCCACGCCGGTGCCTTCGTTACCACAGAACTGCACCGGCATGCGGTACGACCAGTCATCCCTGAACTGGAACATGGCTGTGTCTCCTTCCGTCGAGTCTAGGAGGCGTCCGATCCGTTGGGGGCGCCGTGGACGCGCCCGCTGGGCGACGTGAGCCCGTTTGGCGGCGTGAGGCCGGCAGGCGCATCGGCACGACTCATGCCGCCGGCTCCGCCGCGGCCATGCATGGCGGACTGCATCCGGTCCAGGGCGATGAGAACGCACAGGAGGTAGAGGAGCAGGCAGCCGTTGATGGCCAGCACGATGCCGACCACTTCCGTGGGCAGCAGTCCTTTCAGGAACACCGTCACGCCGAACACGATGGCGCAGGTGTTGGTCGCCAGCTGAGTCACGAACAGGCGCGTCAGGATTGCCGGCCCGCGACCGCCGAAGGCGCGCCGAGTGCTGATCCGGGACCGGACCACCCGGGCGAGGGTCACCGAGCCACCGGCGATGTTGAGCACACCGATGGTGTAGCCGAGAACCGTGACCAGCACGTCGGGCACCACGCACGAGACGGCGCCGAGAGTGGCGAAAACCACACCAACGGCGATGAGCGGCCACGAGCGCCCGAACGCCCCGACGGGGGTGTTGCCTTCGGTGACGATGCCGATGGCGTAGATGAGCATCAGGAGGCCGAGCTGCGCGCTGCCGGAGAACGGCAGCGCCCCAAAGCTCACGGGCACCAGCAGCGCTCCGAGCAGCACCATCAGCACGCCGGTGACCAGAAGCGTCGCGTGGCTGATCGGGAGCGTGCGTTCTTCGCCCGGCGGTCGTTCCGCGTCGGGAAAGCGCAGGTAGACCACGCACAGCACCACTGCCAGCCAGAGGATGGCGACCCCATACAGAAGCGCGATCACCGCCGTGAGGGGCGTGGGCAGCAGCTGCGGCGCGAATACCAGCGACCCGACGATGACGGCGAGCGTGTACACGGCAGCACAGGCGGCTGCGAGCTGCCGCAGGACGCCGCCGTGATCCAGCCAAGTACGCAGCTTGCGCCGGTCGAGCAGCATCTGCGCCAGGGCCACCACGCCCCCCGGCGCCAGGCACACGAACAGCGCGATCCGCGGCGCCGGCCCCAGGAGGTCTGGGATGAAGCAGGTGACGATGCCGAAGGCGGCTACACACACCCCGGCCGGCAGGATGAGGCGTGAGCCGCGCATCTCTCCGAATGGAGTCACGCCGAGGGCGAGCATCTGCACAGAGACGATCACCAGCAGCATGCCGAAAAGGCCGTCTTCGTAGTAGGCCAGGACACCACGGGCGATAGGGAACAGGAGTGCGCCCACGACGATCAGGGTGACGCCGGCGAGAAGCAGCAGCGCGCTCTCCGCCGGCAGGTAGACCTGTCGCGCAGGAGTCCTCGACACGCATCAGCCCTTTCGACTCGTTTCCCGGCGCTGTACGCCGCCCTCCGCTGCCCGGCGCCGAACGCCGCCCTCCGCTCGTAACGGCTCGTGACCGGGCCGCCCGGCGCCTACTGTATCGGCAGGTTCATCCGGGTGTTTTAGCAGTCGACCCAGGCGCTCCCCTC
>CAZIGT010000174.1:0-6740 GCA_964538465.1 uncultured Thermoleophilia bacterium
GGGGCGGCGCCCGAATCCTTGTGCGTGGCGGCGAAACGCAGCAGGAACTCCAGATCCGCACGCGAGGCGTCCTCGGCATTGACCGAGACGTAGAGGTCGTGTTTCTTGGCGAACTCCACGCACTGGCTGATCTGGTCGAGGACCCACTGACGTGATTTCTGAAGCTTGTGCTCGATGTGGATATCGCTGGCCGACATCGAGATGGCGACCGCGTTCACCCCGCATTCCAGCGAAGCCTTGATGTCATCGAGCACGGCTCGGTTCCAAGCCAGGATCGAGGCGTTGAGGTTGAGGTCGGCGATCTGCTTGATGGTGGCCGCCTCGTCGCCGCCCATGGCCGGGATGCCCACCTCGATCTGGTGCACGCCGACCTCGTCGAGCAACTTGGCGATACGCATCTTCTCGTGGTTGGAGAAGACCACGCCGGCGGTCTGTTCGCCGTCGCGCAGGGTGGTGTCGTCCACCCGTACGGCCGGTTCCGGCTTGGTCTCTTCTATGACGAAGCTTGATAGGTCGCGTCGTGTGGGCGCCATCGCATCTGCTCCCTGTGCGTTACGTGCGGCCGTCGTGGTCGGCGGGCCGCGTCAGTTCTGGTCGAGGGCGGTCCTGAGCAGCTCGTTGACGAGCTTGGGGTTGGCGCGGCCGCGCGTCTGCTTCATGACCTGGCCGACGAAGAAGCCCAGGAGCTGCTGCTTGCCGGCCCTGTAG
Source organism: uncultured Thermoleophilia bacterium (assembly GCA_964538465.1). GTDB lineage: Bacteria > Actinomycetota > Thermoleophilia > UBA2241 > UBA2241 > UBA6103. The sequence continues at coordinate 709 of CAZIGT010000174.1, forward strand.
GCGGCGACCTCCTTGGGATTGTCGGCCAGGACGGCGGCAACGGCGTCGTGCAGGGCGGCCTCGTCCGAGATCTGCCCGAGGCCGTGCCGCTCGACGATCTCCGCCGGCTCTGCCCGCTCCTGCAGCATGAAGGCGAAGACCTCCTTGCCGGCGCTGTTGGAGATGGCGCCTCCGGCGACCAGCCCGACGAGAGCGGCCAGCCGCGCCGGGGTGACGAACCCCTCACCGGGCTCCAGGCCTCGCTCCTTCAGGTGGGCCAGGTACTCTCCCATCGTCCAGTTCGCCAGTGACTTCCTGTCGACGCCGCTGGCTGCGGCTTCCTCGTAGAACGTCGCCAGTGGCAGCGTGCTGCCGAGCACGAAGGCGTCGTAGCGCGATAGCCCGTACTGCGTGGTGAACCGCTCGACGCGGGCGGCGGGCGACTCCGGCAGCGCCGCCCGCACCTCCTCCACCCAGGCCGGGTCCATGACCAACGGCACCAGGTCCGGCTCCGGGAAGTAGCGGTAGTCGTGCGCCTCTTCCTTGGAGCGCAGCGGGCTGGTGGTCCCCGTGTCCGGGTCGAAGTGCAGCGTCTCCTGTTCGACCCGGTCTCCGGCCTCCAGAACCGCGACCTGCCGCGGGATCTCACTCTCGAGCGCCTGCTGCAGGAAGCGGAAGCTGTTCATGTTCTTCAGCTCGGTGCGCGTGCCCAGCTCGCTGCTGCCCGCCGGGCGCACGCTGATGTTGGCGTCCCAGCGCACCTGGCCCTCTTCCATGACGCAGTCGCTCACGCCGAGCTCCACCACGAGCTGGCGGAGCTGGCGCAGGAACTCCCCCGCCGCGGCCGGCGACGGGATGTCCGGCTCGGTGACGATCTCCACCAGCGGCGTGCCGCCGCGGTTGAAGTCGACCACCGAGTACTCGGAGCCGGCTATGCGTCCGCTCTCGCCGGCGTGCACCAGCTTGGCCGCGTCTTCCTCCATATGCACACGGTTGATGCGGCACGAGAGCTTCTGGTCGCCGACCCAGTACTCGAAGCAGCCCTGCACCGCTAAGGGTTCGTCGAACTGGGATATCTGGTACGCCTTGGGCAGGTCCGGATAGAAGTAGTTCTTGCGGGGGAAGATGTTGCGCGGCCGCACCGTGCAGCCGAGTGCCAGGCCGATGCGCGTGGCGTACTCCACCGCCCGCTTGTTGAGCACCGGCAGCGCCCCCGGATGCGCCAGGCAAACCGGGCAGGTGTGCCGGTTGGGCTCGTCGCCGTACACGACGGCGCAGCCGCAGAACATCTTGGTCTGCGTCTTCAGCTCGACGTGGACCTCGAGGCCGATGACCGGTTCCCACTCAGGCATCGAGATCCCCCTTCCCGCAAGCCGGCATCGTATGCGCGGGCGGCGCGGGCTCGCCGACGGCGGCCCGGTCGGCGCCGCGGAAGGCCGGAGTCGAATCGAAGCCTATGGCCTGCTCGAGCGCGTGCGCCGTTCGCAGGAGCGTGTTCTCCGAGAACGCCGGCCCCATGAGCTGGAAGCCCACGGGAAGGCCGTCTGAGAGGCCGCAGGGAATCGACAGCGCCGGCAGTCCGGCGAGATTCACGGGGATGGTGCAGACATCACTCATGTACATGGCCAGCGGATCGTCGGTGCGCGACCCGATGGGGAACGCGACCGTGGGCGACGTTGGCGAGACGACCACGTCGACGCCGGCGAACACCGCGTCGAAATCCTCCTTCACCAGCCGGCGGACCCGCTGCGCCTGCCCGTAGTAGGCGTCGTAGTAGCCGGAGGAGAGGGCGTACGTGCCGATCATGATGCGCCGCTTCACTTCCGGACCGAAGCCCTCTCCGCGCGTGCGTTCGTACATCTCGATGAGGTCCTTGCAGTCGGCCGCGCGATAGCCGTAGCGCACGCCGTCGAAGCGCGCCAGGTTGGCGCTCGCCTCGGCCGGCGCGATGATGTAGTAGACGGCCAGGGCGTACTCGGTGTGCGGCAGGCTGACCTCCTGGACCGAAGCGCCCAGCCCTTCCAGCAGGAGCACGGTCTCGTCGAACCGCTGCCGCACGCCCGGCTCGATGCCCTCGCCCAGGTACTCGCGCGGCACGCCCACGCGAAGCCCGTCCAGCCGTTCCGCGCTGGGGATCTCGATGTCGAACGGCAATCCCACACTGGTACTGTCGCGCTGGTCCTGGCCGACGATGTGCCGGAGAAGAAGCGCGCAGTCGGCCACCGAGCGCGCGAACGGCCCGATCTGGTCGAGCGAGCTGGCAAAGGCGACGAGCCCGTAGCGGCTCACGGCGCCGTAGGTGGGCTTCATGCCGACGATGCCGCACAGCGATGCCGGCTGGCGGATGGAACCGCCGGTATCTGACCCGAGAGCCCAGAGCGCCTCGCCGGCGGCCACGGCGGCGGCGGAGCCGCCGCTCGATCCGCCGGGCACAGTGCCCAGGTCCCACGGGTTATGCGTGACCCCGTAGGCCGAGTTCTCGGTGGACGAGCCCATCGCGAACTCGTCGCAGTTCGCCTTGCCAAGCATGACGATGTGCTCGTCGAACAGCTTGCGGACAGCCGTGGCCGTATAGACCGGTGAGTAGTTGTGCAGGATGCGCGAGCCCGATGTGCAGACGACGCCCTCGGTGACCATGTTGTCCTTGATGGCCGTGGGCAGCCCTGCCAGCGCTCCACGGCCGGCCGTCATCTCGCTGTCGATGAGCGCCGCGTACCGGGCCGCATCTTCATCGCAGACCTGGATGTACGCGTGGACCAGCGGCTCGACCTGTGCGATGCGCTCCAGGTAGGCCTTGGTGAGCTCGGCCGCGGATACCTCGCCCTCGACCAGCATGCGCTTGGCCTCGATCGCGGTGAGGCGCAGGAGGTCGAGGCCGCTCATGACTTGCTCATCCTCGGAACACGGAACGACTCGTCGGTGACCGCCGGGGCGTTGCGCAGAGCATCGCTGCGCTCGAGGCCGGGGCGCGGCTTGTCTTCGCGCTCCACGTTGACCACGTCGAGGACGTGGGCCATGGGGGCCACGCCGGTGAGATCCAGCTCGCCGATCTTGGCGACGTGGCCGAGGATCTTGGCGAGCTCGCCGGTCATGCGTTCCGCCTCCGGCGGCTCCAGATGCAGGCGAGCGAGCCTCGCGACGTAGCGGACGTCCGCTTCAGTGATCATGCCGTGGGACCTCCTCGTGCCGAACGGCACAGCGGGTCCGCTATCGTATCACCTCTGCCTGGGAGCGCGACCGGGGTGGGTCGCGACGACCGCGGACCGCCGCGCTCCGGGAGCGATGCGCCGCAGCACTCAGGCGGGAGGCGACTGCAGGCCGTCGGCGGCGGCCGCCGCACAGATGCAGTATCCGGCGCCGGCCGCCCGGCGCAGATTCACCCGCCCGGCCGCCCGGCGACCACAGCCACGCGCTCGGCGACCGGGCCGCACGACCCCAGAGAGAGCTCGAGGTCTACCCGCTGGCCAGTGCGCAAGGAGCGGAAGCCTTCGCCGGAGATCGCCGTGTAGTCCACCGGCACTTCGCGGCCGCGCTCGTCGCGCACGATGCCCCACCCCTTCGCTTCGCTGTACCAGAGCACCTCGCCCTGGACCTGCTCGCGGAGAGCGCCTTCGTCACAGACGCCGCTCACGTCTCCCACCCCAGACGGCGCCCGAGCGTCGCTCGCAGCATCTCGTCCCACAGGGCGAACAGCGCCTCCAGGTCGACGTGATCGGGGTCGAGTGCCTTCTGGAGCGCCAGCCCGTCGATCATCGCGGTCATGAGCGCCGCGTAGCGGTCGAGTTCCTCCGGCCCCACGCCCGCGCTCTCGTCGCCCAGGCCGCGCACGTACACGTCGCGGTACCAGCCGTAGAGCTCGATCATGCGCGCCCGCAGCTCCCCGTCCTTGAGGGCGTGCGGAAGGATCTCGTAGAAGTCGCGGTAGGCGGCCGTGTCTTCGGCCATGCGCCGGTCGCCCTCGACGAGGGTGGCGATGCGGCTGCCGCCGGTGGCCGCCTGCTGCGTCTTGCCCAGGGCCTCCAGGCTCTGGTCGTGAGTGAGGGAATCCACGACGGCGGCGATGAGGCCCGCCTTGCTGCCGAAGTAGTAGCGAATGGAATCGCGGTACTCGCCGGATTCGGCGGCAACGGCCTCGACCGTGAGGCCACCGAAGCCGTCGCGGGCGAGTACCCTGCGCGCGGCCTCGACGAGCCGCCGCGCCGTGGGCGCCAGCTGCGCCGTGCTATCGTCCGTCGTCACTCTCCCGAGGTCCGACGATGCGTACTTGGTCACCTTGACAGCCTCTTTTCCTCTTCCTTCCCGACGGGAAGGGACGGCAGTATACCGCAGCACCATTGCCTTCCGCCGCCTGGTGCGGTATGGTCGGCGTGATTCGGTCGTATGTACGAACGATAGCGCCACGTGGGGTGCGGTGCAATGGGGACCGGCCCACGCTTCATGACGACCGCTCGTGCCGACCGAACGGACCGTCGCCGCGCCGCCTACGGCGTGCACACCGACCATGGGGGATCGAATGGACGACCGCGCTCGCAAGGAAGCACTGGCCACCTCACGTAGGGCTCTGGACCTGATCAAGAAGACCGACCTGACGAAGGCGGAGCAGGACGGCGTGATCGCCGACTGCGTGGAGAACTTCGACAAGTACGTCAATCCCGGCATCCTCGAGTACCGCAAGTCGTCGTCCACGGACTACACCGCCGTGGAGTGGCGGGACGAGGGCAACTGCTTCTACGACATCCGGGGCAAGGAGTTCATAGACTGCCTGGGCGGCTTCGGCATCTACATGCTGGGCCACCGGCATCCCACCGTCGTCGAGGCGGTCGCCGGCCAGCTGAAGCATCAGGCCCTGCACTCGCAGGAGCTTCTGGACCCCATGCGTGGCTACCTCAGCAAGCTGCTCGCCATCACCACGCCGGGCAGGCTGCAGTACTCCTTCTTCTGCAACTCCGGCACAGAGGCCAATGAAGGCGGCGTCAAGCTGGCCAAGTTTTACGCCTGGAAGAAGAAGCCGCATCACAGCAAGGGCATCATCACCTGCACGCGCGGGTTCCACGGCAAGTCCATGGGCAGCCTGAGCCGCAGCGGCAAGGCCGAGTTCCGCGAGCCGTTCACACCGCTCGTGCCTGGCGTGCGATTCATCCCGTACGGCGACGCAGACGCGCTCAACAACGAGCTCAAGGTGTGCGACATGATCGGCCACGACATCGCCGCCTTCATCGTCGAGCCCGTGCAGGGTGAGGCGGGGGCCATCGTGCCGCCCGACGACTACTTCCCCAAGGTCCGCGAGATCTGCGACAAGTACGGCGTACTGCTCATCGCCGACGAGGTGCAGACCGGCATGGGCCGCACAGGCACGCTCTGGGGCATGGACCACTGGCCGGACGCCGCGCCGGACATCATGACCATGGGCAAAGCCCTTGGCGGCGCCGTGATCCCCATCGGCAACTTCATCGCCACCCCGGAAGTGTTCGAGGTGATGTTCGAGAACCCGTACATCCACACGACCACTTTCGGCGGCAACCCCATGGCCACGTCGGCGGCCATCGCGGCGCTGCACGCCACCATCGAGGAAGACATCCCCGGTCAGGCGGCGACCAAGGGCGCATGGCTCAAGGAGCGCTTCCGCGAGCTCATGGCCAAGTACCCGGATGTGCTCATGGACGTGCGCGGCATCGGCATGCTCATCGGCCTGCAGTTCGTGAACACTGAGGTCGGCTACGCCGTCAGCAGCGGCCTCTTCGGCGAAGGTGTCCTCGTCGCCGGCACGCTGTTCAACGCGCAGACGTTCCGTATCGAGCCGCCAGCGACCCTCACCCAGGAGCAGATGGGCGAGGTCGTAGCGAGGCTCGAGAAGGTCATCGCAAACACCCAGAGCCGCATGCAGGCCGGCGAGCTGCCGTCCACCCGCGAGTAGAGCAGCGATCTTGGGCTGCGAGTAGACGCGCAACGGTCGCGCGGCGACGCAGCGCCACGGTCGGCGATCGCGGTAGCGCGGCCGTGGAGCGCCCGGGGGGCGGGGCCGGGGCCCGGCCCCGGGCGCGGGCCGAGTCGGG
>CAZIGT010000175.1:0-6724 GCA_964538465.1 uncultured Thermoleophilia bacterium
GGCGAGCAGGCCGGGCATGTGGGTTCCTGTGCGGCTGAGCCGCGCTCCTGTGCCTCCGTGAGATGCGCCGGCGGAGCACCCGTTCGCACTGTCGAAGCCGCCGCAACCGGCTCCGAGCTTCTGTGGTCGTGACGGATACGCATACCCATCGGCTCGTGCCCGCCATTCGGAGCGCCGCGTCCTTGGTACAATCGGCCGCGCGGTGCCCTCGTAGCTCAGAGGATAGAGCACAGGTTTCCTAAACCTGGTGTCGCAGGTTCGAGTCCTGCCGGGGGCACCAGCTCGCGCTGGCACACACCCCGTCGTTGCTGAACCAGGGGCGCGCACATATCCTGTCGTACTCGCAAGGGCGTGTGCGCGTACGGAAGCCGGTCAGCCGTGAAACGACCACCGCGAGTCGGGGCATCTGAGCAGAGGCTGTCAGCCGATCACGGCATCAAGGTCGACGTGGTGATCGAGGGTGACGAGGTGGATGCGAACGGCGGTCGCCGGACCGCCGGCGACTCGCTGCGTGCCGTGCTGGCGCCGTATGGGGGGGACTTCGCGGACGCGATCACGGCCGCGTTGATCGCCCGTCACCAGGCGACCGGGTCGTGGGTGACGGACTCCGGCGGCGCGCCACTGCGCATCGACTACCGGCTCGACCACGAGAGGGCGGTACCCGCGTTGACCCTCAGGGTCAGTGATGCGACCCGGCCCTCCACAGCGGTCTCATCCACAGCGGACTCATCCACGGCGGCTTCATCCACCGTGGTCTCACCCACGGCGGTCCCAGAGGGACGATCGCAGCTCCGCGATCTGGCCGCCGCCATCGAGGAGCTGAATCAGGAGACTCTCGACGACGAAGTTCTGGAGCGGTTCGTTCGCCATGCGACGGCGGCGGCCGGCGCGACCACCGGGGCCGTCTTCAGAGTCACCGGCTCTGACCGGGCGGAAGTGGTCGCCGTCTGGGGAGCCACGCGGCGCCGCGGCTACCCGTATCCCGCCGTCCCCGTGGCGGACGTCGACCGGGCCGGTCTCCTCAGACAGCCTCAGGTGCGCTTCTACACGAGCCAAGACGCGCTTGTCCGAAGCGAGGGGCTGCGCAGCGTCTCCTGCCGTCGCCTGCGTCAGCTGGCGGTCGTGCCGGCCTTCTCGGCTCATCGGCCGATGGCTCTCCTCGTGTTGACGTGGACCCAGCGGCAGGAGACGGCCCTGGGGCTGAGCTGGCTCCTCCAGAGCCTCGGCGATGCGCTCGGCACGGCCCTTGGCCGAGCCATGCTCCTGCGGCAGACGGACCAGAGCGAAGCGGCCCTTCAGACCGCCGTGACGGTGGCTCGGGCGATCGCACGCAGTCTCGATCTGGACAAGACCTTCCGCGAGATCGCCGGCGGCGCGGCGAGAGTCCTGGGCGAATGCGAGTGCCTTCTGCTCGAGCGGCGCGAGTCGGACTCTCTTCTGGCGGTGGCGACCTCCGATCGGGACAACCGGCGTCTCCTGGGGCTTCGCGTCACCTTCGAGGACTTCATGTCGATCGACGAGGCTCTGGAAGGCAAGCGCAGCATCGTTGTGAGGGATGCCGTCTGGGGGGTCCACGCCGACAGGGAGTTGCGTGAAAGGCTGCGGTTCCGCTGTGCCATCTTCCTGCCCATCGTCTCCGAGTCCGGACTGTTCGGCTGCCTCCTTCTCTACTCGACCGGTCGCCGGGCGTCGTTCAGCGCCGAAGAGCTGCGGCGCGCCGAGGCCGTCGCCGAGCAGGCGGCGAGTGCGATCGTCAATGCGCGGCTCTACCAGAACCTCAGGGCGAGCCAGGAGACGACCCGGTCGCTCCTGGAGCGCATCACCGACCTGCGTGAGCGACGGAGTCTCACGTTCGCGTCGCTGCTGCACGACCACATCGTGCAGCCGCTGGTCGCCGCGGCGTACGCACTGGACGAGTGCGACTCCGAGGCGCCCGACGGCGTCCACGATGAGGTCGCGCGCATTGCCGACCTGCTCAGATCGACGGTCGAGGACGCGCGCACCATTCTGGCTGAGGAACGACCACCTGTGCTCGACAACCTCGGTCTGAAGAGCGCGCTCCGTCTTCTGCTCGACCGGCTGCCGTGCGAGACCTCGAGCGACATCTCCCTGGATGCGCGCGAGGAGCAGCAGCTGCCGCGCAGCGTGAGCACGGCGCTGTACGTGGTCGCGCGAGAGGCCGTGAGGAACGCGCGTCTGCATGCCCTGGCGGCGCATGTCTCGCTTGCGCTGCGCATCGGCGACGCGGCGCAGGGGCATGGGCAGGCGGTCATGGTGAGTGTGGCGGACGATGGATGCGGCTTCGATCCCGACGCGGTGGACAAGCGCGAGCATTTCGGCCTGACGATGATGGACGAGCAGATGGGGCTGGTGGGCGGCAGGTTGACGGTGGAGTCGTCGAGCGGTCACGGCACGACCGTCACCGCCACGGTGCCGCTTGCTCCACCTTCGCTGGTGGAGAAGACCGACAGGGGGGCCATGTGAGCGAGCAGAAGACCCGGATCTTCCTGGTAGACGATCACGAGATAGTGCGTGAGGGACTGGCTAAGATGCTGGCCCGTCGCGAGGACTTCGAGATCGTGGGATCGGTGGCGACGGGCAGGGAGGCGCTCGCTCAGCTCGCCACCACGCCGACCGATCTCGTGCTGCTGGACTTGAGCCTCCCTGACATCTCCGGCCTCGAGGTGCTGCGGGACCTCAGCGGACGCGCCTCGCCGCCCCGCGTTCTCGTACTCACGGTGCATGACGACCAGGAGCTGATCGTGGGGGCGGTCCGGGCGGGCGCGCAGGGCTACGTTCTGAAGAACGCGAGGAGAGAAGAGCTGATCACCGCGATCCGCGAGATCGCGCGGGGCAACCACTACTTCAGCCAATCGGTCCTGCACTCGCTCGTGATCAGCCAGCAGGAAGAGGACGCAGCCGCAGAGTTGTCCCCGCGCGAGCGCGAGGTGCTGCGGCTCCTCGCTGCCGGCATGTCCAACAAGGAGATCGCCACCCGTCTGTACGTGACCACCGAGACGGTGAAGAAGCATCTGGGAAGCGTCTATCGCAAGCTCGGCGTAGATAGCCGCGCCCAGGCCGTGGCCCATGCCGTGCGCAAGGGCCTGGCGGACTGACGCTTGCGCACCGGGTCTGCTCTGGGCGATCGTCCTTCAGACACGCCGGCCACCCTCCGGCTTCGGCGCTTCCAGGAACCCCCGCGGGCCTGGTCTCCGCGCGATGCGTTCCTTTACAACCTGCTGACCGGCAACGTTGCCGTGTTCTTCGGCCTCCCTCTGGTCGCCGGGACCGTCTTCTACTTCCCTACGCGAAGCATGCTCTTCGCGATCCTGCTGACGGGGGCGTTCTGCCTGCTCGAGGCGGTGACGTATGCGTTCCTGGTGTCCTCCATGCCGAGGATAGGTGGCGACTACGTGTTCCAAAGCCGTCTTCTTTCGCAGACTGCCGGAAGCGTCTTCTCGCTGGTCGGTGTGGTGGTGGCCGGCGGACTCTGGCTGGCGTTGTCCGGCTGGTTCGCGGCCAAGCTCGCCGTGGCGCCTGTCTTCCTGCTCACCGGCCGCGCGCTCCACATCGCGTGGCTCGAGGCCATGGGGCAGTGGCTGTTCTCTGTCACCGGCGCTCTGGTGCTCGGCCTGATCGCCGCCGTGTGGTCCGGGCTTGTCAACTACCTTGGGATGGCCACCTACGCACGAGTGCAGCGCGGGCTGATGGCAGTGGGCGGGCTGGGCCTGCTGGTGTTCGTGGCGTATCTGGCCCTGACCCACTTCAGCACCGACACCTACATCGGGCGAGCTATCGTCTACCGCGCCCTTGAGCTCGGCTATCTTCCGGAAGGACAGAGCGCGGGTCTCGATGCCACGCTCAGCCTGCTCCCGGTCGTCGCCTTCGGCCTTATCTACCCCGGCTGGGTCTCGTTCCAGGCCGCGGAGGTACGGCGCATCGAGGTGCTGCGCAATCAATGGACGATGACCGTGGGAGCAAAGGCGGCTACGATCGCGTTCGCGCTGGTGCTTCTCCCGCTTCCGATACGGCATCTTGGCGAGCAGCTCTTCGGCTCCATGACGTATCTCGCCATGCACGATCCGCGCTCGTTCTGGCTGCTGGTGCCGGACCTCTTCGGCATGAACCGCTCCCCGTTTCTCAGCACGATCGTGATCGTGAGTCTGGTCGTGGCCGTGAATTCGTGGTTCTGGATCTGGGTCCCGAATCACACGCTTGCGGCATCGCGGGTGCTTCTGGCGATGTCCTGGGATGGTGTGATGCCGCAGAAGCTGAGCGTCCTGAGATCGCGCAGCGGAGCACCCGGCTACGCGCTCGCTGTCTGCACGGCCCTCAACTGCGGCATAGTGGCTCTCTACTCGTGGCTGGGCGCCACGCGCCTGGCTCTGCACGCCACGCTTCTCAGCTTGCTCTGCTTCTCCGTCACCTGCATCGCCGCAGCTCTGTTCCCCTACCTGCGGCGTGAGTCGTACCGACACTCCACTGCGGCGCCCTACCACATCGCCCGGTTGCCTCTCATCACCGTCACGAGTCTGCTCTTCACCGCCTTCTCCGCGTTCCTCATGTGGAGGTACGTGCGCTTCGAGGCCGTGACGCAGCGCGTCGGGATGCTGGAGACGGTCATCGTGGTGGCATTGCTCTGCGTCTGTGCCGCCGTCTGTTGCCTGATCACTCGCGGCCGTCGCGGCAGGAGAGAGGGAAGGGACCTGCAGGTCTTCTACTCCGAGCGCGAGCCTGAGCCGTATCTTGCGCCCGTCGCGGAGGGCCGCTCAGCCGGCTTCACTTCCACCAATGGGGTAGAGGGCGACTCCCCGATGGAAGCATAGGGAAGTACGCGCGGCGGTGTTGTTGAGGCCGATCCGCTCCCACTACGCTTCCAGTCGGCTCCTGCCAGGCAGACGTCAGCGAGCGATCGAAAGGGGCGGTGTCTCCAGACGTCGGCGGACTGTGCGAGGAGCGGCGCGATCCCGAGTGCCCCGATCGGTGTGAGTCATCATCGCCGATCGCGCCCATGTGGGAGGGCACGTCCGGGATGCCGAAAGGCCAAGCCGTCGCGCGCGGACGGCATGCGCGCTCGGCAATCAGGTGTCTCATGAGGGGGACAAGATGAGGCTCAGAACCGGCTGGCACCGGTACGCGCTGGCCCTCGCGGCCGCCGCGGTGCTCTCCATCCCAGTCGCCGTGTCCGCGGGTTGCGGAGACTCGACAAGCTCGGCGGCGCCCAAGGCCACGGTCTTTCGCGCCGCCTATACATCGACTATCACGACGTGGGATCCGAGCGCGAGCTACTCCACGGAAGTCGCCTATCTGTCGCAGATGTATCAGAAGCTCATCCGCGCCAACGCGCCGGGCTCGGAGAAGCCGTTCTCCGGCGAGCTCGCCACGGACTGGTCGGTTTCCGATGACGGCAAAGTCTGGACGTTCAACCTGCGCAAGGGAGTGACTTTCGCCGACGGAACGCCGTTCAACAGCGCCGCGGTCAAGTACTCCATTATGCGCACCAAGGAACTCGGGCTCGGAGCCGGCTACATCTGGTGGCCGCTGAAGGCCATCGAGACTCCCGACGACTACACGGTCAAGTTCATCCTGACGGAACCGGTGCCGCTCGAGCGCCTTTTGGCGTCCTCGTACGCCGCCTGGATCTTCAGTCCGAAGACTGACGGCCAGGATCAGTCGTGGTGGGACAAGAACCACCCGGGGAACGCCGGCACCGGTCCCTGGGTCCTGCAGTCCTACAAGCCGAACGAGGAGCTCGTCTTCGTCCGCAACAAGACCTACTGGGGCGGCTGGAAGAGCGAGCAGTTCAAGAAGGTCGTCGTCAAGATCATCTCCAAGTCCACCACCTCGCGGCAGATGCTCGAGGCCGGCCAGATCGATATGCAGGGCACGGTGTCGCGCGACGACGTACCGGAGATGAAGCAGAACAAGGACCTGACGGTGCTCGTGAGCCCTGGGTTCACCAACTACTTCATGTGCTTCAACACGCAGCGGGCGCCACTCGACGATGTCAAGGTTCGGCAGGCCCTTTCCTATGCTGTTCCGTACGACGACATCATCAAGGTCGGTGCCAACGGTCTCGGCAAGCAGTCCCGCGGTCCGGTCCCCGAGGGACTGTGGCCCTGGGACCAGAGCTTGCCACAGTACAGCTACGACATGGCGAAAGCCAAGCAGATGCTGGCCGACGCCGGCTATCCGAACGGCGAGGGCATCCACAAGCTCGTGCTCACCTATGCGGCCGAGAATCCGCAGTCCGAGAAGCTGGTTCCGCTGATCAAGGAGAGCTACGCCGAGCTCGGTATCGATGTGGAGATCCAGCCTCTGCTCTGGAACCAGCAGTGGGAGAAGATCAAGGGCGATCCCAAGAACCGGCAGGATCTGGTCGTGACCATGTGGTGGCCGAGCATGGCCGATGGCTACGACACATTGAACACCATGTTCCACACGGAAGAGACGCCGGCCTGGAACTTCAGCTACTGGTACGACTCGACCTACGACAGCAAACTCTGGGAAGCCTATACGTCGAGCGCGACCGACATCCCCAAGTCGAAGCAGCTGTACATCGAAGTGCAGAAGATGCTCATCGACCAGGCGGTCGCCGCCTACTTGTATGACGCCCAGGGCGTGCTGGCGACACAGGCCGACATCAAAGGCGTGGAAGTCAACCCCTACGACTTCGGCGGCCTTCAGTGGTACGCCCTGAGCAAGTAGACCCCGCCTAGACCGG
>CAZIGT010000176.1:0-6702 GCA_964538465.1 uncultured Thermoleophilia bacterium
CGGGTCGGGATTTGCAGGAAAAATACCGTGAAACCGCGACCGGCGGTCTGGCTGTCGGCGATGACGACTGTGCCCTCCGGGGCACCGTCGATCGCCAGCGACTTGGCCTCGGCGTTGGTGGACTCGATCTCGTCGTAGTAGCGGAACGCGCGGCCGAAGACGCTCTGCCGGGTCATCTCGATGACGACCGGCATGACGAGCTTGCCCGGCTCCTCTTCCAGCTTGTAGCCGCGGCGGGACACGCCGACGATGCGGTAGCCACGCGATCTGAGAGCCTTGATGTGCTTGTGCACGGCGTTACGCGAGATGCCCAGCGTCTCACTCATCCACTCGCCCGAGACATATCCCGGGCTGGCTCGAAGTATGTCGATCACGGTGCGCTTGCGCTGGCTCATGCTGTTCGACTGCACGTAGACGATGGACCCTGACGCTTCCATTGCTCCTCCCGCTTGCACGGCTCCCGGTCGATGATGCTAGGCGGAACGCCGGAAGTAGGAGTCATACCAAGGTAGGCATTCTGACACGGAGGGGGCGCATATGGTCGTCATCGGGCGCCGGGCAGGCGCGCATGCGCGCACCGGCAGCGCCCGTCAGGACGGCGCTTCATCCATGTAGCGGCGGTAGTAGAGGGCCGCCTGCACCCGGTCGTCGATGCCGAGCTTGGAGAAGATGCGATTGACGTACTTCTTGACCGTGGACGGCGTGAGCACGAGGAGCTCGGCGATGTCGCCGTTGCGGTGGCCTTCTGCGACCAGGGCCAGGATCTGCGACTCGCGCGGCGTGAGCTCGGGGATGCGTGGCCGGCCGTCGGCGTCCACCGCTCTGGCCCCGAGCTCGGCGGCCAGACGCCTCACGGCCGCGTTGCGCTGACGGAGGCCGCGCTGCAGGAGCGCGGCTCCATCCGCGGGGGGAAGGAAAGCCGCGCCGACGCGTAGGGCCTCGAGGGCTACGCGGTCTCCGCGAGAGAGCGCTGGGGCGAGAAGGTTCAGCCCCTTGGGATGTCGGGCCAGCGCCTGCAGATACTGCTCGAGCGTGATGGGATCGGGTGTGGCGGGGAGCAGGGCCAGTGCAAGCTCGGGGGTGGTGGCGAGTTCCTGACCGACGAAATGCAGCTGGCCGTCTTGCAGCGAGGCGGGAAGCACCTGTGTCAGCATCAAGAGCGCATCCTCGCGGCGGCCGCGGCGCTCGAGTGCGATGGCCGAGAACACGGCGCACTTGGCGGCGATGAAGGGGAGGTCGAGGCGCTCCGCGTCCCGGCGCAGAGCGGCCAGCTCCGAGAGACCGCGATGCTCGTCGAGAAGGCAGGCGACGTACTCGCGGTTGGCCAGGCAGGTGAGACGCGGCTGACGCAGCCGTGTGTCTCCGACGAGGCGCACGGCCGCGTCGTAGAAGGTCAGCGCACCCTCGAGGTTTCCCTGACGGCGGTGGCCGGTGCCTGTGTGGCTCAGGGCCAGAGCGCGGCAGCCCGGGTCGCTCACCAGGGAGGGATGGTTGGCAGCCTGCTCCGTGAGCTCCAGTCCGCGGGTGAGGTTGCCGCGCGCCAGTTCTATCTGACCTCGTGCATCCCAGAGCAGAGGCTCGAAGAACTTGTAGTCGAAGCGCTCCGCCGTATCCGTCGCTCGTTCCAGAGCGCCTATGGCGCTCGGGTAGTCCGCCAGGTAGAGCGACGAGAGCGCGGCGAGGTTCAGGAAGCTCATGGCGAAGCTGGGCGGCATGTCCCTCTCGACGCGTTCCCGGATGTGGCGGCAACGAGTCGCCGCCTCGCGGAACCGGCCCTGGACTGCAAGACCGGCGATGCGCTGGGTCTCGAGGCGCAGCAACTCTTCGTGGTCGCCGGCCGAGGCGAGGCTCTCGGCCTCTTGGAGAGCCCGTTCGGCAGCGCTCCAGTCGCTGGTGGCAGTGAGGGCCGCGGCGAGGCTGACCAGGGCGTGCATGCGCTGCCGGCCATCTGCTGCCACGGCCAGGGCGCGGTGGCACGCTCCGGCTGCGGCGGGGTATTCGCCCTGCCAGAAGAGCGTGCGCTCCACGGCCGAAGCCACGTAGAAGGCGAGGCGTTCGTCACCTGTGGTTGCCGTGACTGCCGCGCTCTCGAGCAGCGCGAGGGCTTCGTCGTGCCGAGCCTCCCGAGCGAGGACATGAGCCTGGAGGAGGAGGCGCCAGGGACGCAGGGACGGGTCGGCCGAGGCGAGGTGGTCCGACCAGTCCCGCAACGTCTCGGCCAGACAGCGATCCAGCACCCGCTCGCCCCCACGGGCCAGCACCTCCGTGGCGGCCCTAGGCTCACCGGCGGCGAAGTACAGATCGACCGCCCCGCGCAGGTCGCCCGTCTGTTCGCATGCCTGCGCGGCGACCAGCTGGGTGGAGCGGTAGGCCTCTGCTCCATCCTCCTGCGTCACTTTGTGCCGCAGGTACTCGCGGAACAGCCGGTGGTAGCGGTACACACCGCCGTCCTCGCGGAAGGTGAACACGCTGTTGAGCGTGAGATGGTCGAGATGCCGTGAGGAACCGGACGACCCCGTGACGCAGTCGGCCAGCAGCGGGGATATCTGTTCGAGGCAGCATGAGCGTTTCAGGAAGGCTCGCACGGCCGGGGATTCGCGGCTGTACACCTGCTCGGCGAGGTACGTGAAGAGATCGCCTTTGAGGCGCGGGTCGGCGAGCGCCGGGCGCTCCCGGCCCTTTCCGTCACCCAGGGCACGCGCCACAAGCGCGAGGCCGGCTGGCCAGCCTTCGGTCTCGTCGACAAGGCGCCCGACGTCGGCGCTGCTCAGGCTGCGGCCGGCGGTCTGGAAGAAGAAGTGCCCGGCCTGCTCGGCGGTGAGGCGTAGATCCTCCATGTCGATATGCGCCACTTGGTCGGCCAGGATGAGGCGGCTGGTGCGGAGGCCCGACCCGTACCGGCTCAGGACGACCATGTGCATGGTCGCCGGCATGGCGCCCACGATGTAGTCAACGATCTCGTTCAGGGTCTCGTCTGCGCCCTCGTGGTAGTCGTCGAGGACGAGATGCAGAGGCCGTTCTACCTCGAGTTCAAGCGTGCCGAGAAGAAGAGCCAGCAGTTCTCGCTGGGTGAGCGGTACTTGGCTCGTGTCCGCAAGACGCCGGCGGAGCGTGTCGCCGAAGCCGGGCAGACTGCGCGCGATCGCCTCGACGATTCCGGCGGCGAAGGTGAGCGGGTCGCGGTCCAGCAGGTCGACGGTATACCAGGCTGTGTTCCAGTCGAGGTGTCGAGCGGCCTCGGCGGTCACCGTCGTCTTGCCATACCCGGCAGGGGCCACCACGAGCAGCAGGCGGCGCGAGCCTCCACGGGCGTACCGCGCGAGGGTCTCCGGGCTGATCACAGCCTGCCGGACGCCCGGAACGCTGACCTTGGACGACAGAACAGGAAGTGCGAGTGCGGTGCGCGTCGCTCCCCCTCTCTGGACGCCCGGACGCGTTGTATCGACCCGAGACTATACCAGCTAGTCAGTCACATGCACTCACTATGTCATGACAGCACTGTTGACAATGCGAAGGGCTCCGGGGTGACGTTGATCGGCGTGCGCACCTGACGGCGGTCGAACACGGCGGGCTGTCGGCGGCCCTTCGGAATCGCGCGGCGGCCGGTGGTGGCGCGGCTTGGGCAGCCCGCAGCCGCGCGATCACTGCCGAGCGCCCGGCGGCGGAGGAACGCAGGGCGGGGGCGACGGCCTCAGGCGTCGGCGGCGGAGGAACGCAGGGCGAGCGCGACGGCCTCGGCGGGTGTGGACACCCGCATCACACCGTCGATCTGGCCCTCGTGCGGAGCTACGTCCCAGCTCTCGAGGAGGATCACGGGACGGCCGGCGCAGCGGGCGAGGGCAATCTCGCTCAGGGTGCCCCAAGAGCCGCCGAGGGCGATCACCGCATCGCCGCTTGCGGCGACCGTCAGGTTACGGGCGTGGCCGATCCCCGTGCAGATGGAGAACGTGAGATGCGGGTCGGCGGCCCCGCGGTCGAGCTCCGGCAGCACGCCGATGCACACGCCACCGGCGCGCGCCACGCCGCGGGCAACGGCGCTCATGACTCCGCCCATGCCGCCGCAGACGACGATGCATCCGGCGTTGGCCAGGCGCTCTCCGAGCTCCTCGCCGAGGGCGACCAGACGGTCGCCGGCCGTGCTCTGGCCGATGACGCTCACGTAGCGGGCCGATGAGATGCCCATGCTCAGACTCCTCTCACGGTGTGTGGCGGTGGGTCGCCCGGCGTGTCGCCCGTGGCGAGCAGCGCCTTCAGCAGCGCCAGCGCCCCGAGCTTGTCGAGCGGCTCGTTGAGGTTCCCGCACTTGGGACTCTGCACACAGCTGGGGCAGCCCGATTCGCAGGGACAACCGGCGATGAGGGCGGCGGCATCTGCGGCGAGGGCCGTGAAGGAACGAAAGCCGGCCCTCGACAGCCCTATGCCGCCCGGGTACGCGTCGTAAATGAAGACCGTCGCCTGATCCGTCTGCCAGTGCCAGGAGGTGGACAGCCCGCCGAGATCCCAACGGTCGCACATGGCGACCAGCGGCAACAGGGCTATGAGGGCGTGCTCGGCGGCGTGCAGGGACCCGCCGATGCGAAGGCTCTCGTCCGGAGACGCCGCCCGGGTGGCGACAGGCTCTTCTACAGACGCCTGTGAAGCTGCGGCCAGGGTGCGCTCTAGCAGGTCCGCGGCGACCGTGAACCAGAGCGCCTCAGTCGAGAAGGTCTCTTCCGGGAGGTCGAGCGGTACGGTCTCCAGCACGCGATCGTCGCTGCCGTCGCGCTTCTGGAACGCCACCACCTGCTCGGTGACTTCGATGCTGCCGAAGAACAGCGCCGCCCCGGCCGCCAGCGGAGAGACATCCGACTGGCCGGCGACCAGGACGTTCTTCTCCGTCTTCGGGTACGTGTAGTAGCCGCCGCGGAAGCCGTCGACGAGGACCACACCGTTTTCAAGGTCCAGGTCGCGCACCACGTACGGCTCGCCGAGATGCAGGTAGACGGCGCCGGGGTGCGCTGTTCGGAAGACGCGCCCGAGGTCGAGCTCGCCGAGGATGCCGCCGGTCTGCTTCTCGACGATCTGGAAGCGCTCGCTGCCGGCGGTGCGGAGCGACACGTCGGCGGCAGGCGCGTGCGGCAGTGCCCAAGCGAGCCCGGCGTGGGTGCGGCGGAGACGGCCGGCAGCGGCCAGCGCTCCGGCCCTGAACATGCCATCGGCACCGAAGTAGGCCTCGTCCGTCTCAGTGAGCGGCAGCTCGTAGGCCGCGGCCTGCAGGTGGGCGTCGAGCACGTGCGGGTTCCGCAGGTCGACGATGGCTTGCTCCACGGGCCGGTCGAGCAGCCGCTCCGGTCGTCGCATGAAGAACTGGTCCAGAGCATCCTGGCCGGCGACCAGGACCGCCCACCCGTGACCGGCGCGTCCGGCTCGTCCCCAGCGTTGCAGGAGGCTCGTCATGGTGCCGGGGAAGCCGACGACGACCGACAGGTCGAGGGTGCCCACGTCGATGCCGAGCTCCAGGGCGGACGTGGCGACCACGGCATCGAGATCGTGCTCGAACAGCCGCCGCTCGATGTCGCGCCGCTGTTGCGGCGTGTACCCGGCGCGATACGGGAGCACCCGCTCGGCCAAACGTCGGTCGGCGGCCGACGAGCGATTCTCGAGCCGGCGGCGGACACCGGTGAAGATCAGTTCCGCGGCACGCCGCGTGGGGGCGAAGACGATCACGCGCGCACCGCCCAGCATGGCTTCCGCGGCGACGCCGCCGGCTTCCGTCAGCGAGCTGCGGCGCCGCCCGGAGTCCGGGTCTTCGAGCGGCGGGTTCCAGAGCACGACCGTGCGCTCCGGGTGGGGCGCGCCATCGTGGTCCACTACCTCGAAAGGCTCTCCGACCAGCCGTTCGGCGAACACCAGCGGCTCTGCCATAGTGGCTGAGGCCAGGGCGAAGACAGGGTGTGAGCCGTAGGCGGCACAGAGCCGGCGCAAACGGCGGATGACCTGGGCGACGTGGGACCCGAAGACGCCCCTGTAGACGTGTGCCTCGTCGAGGACCACGAAGCGCAGGTCGTGGAGGAACTGGGCCCAGCGCGCGTGGGAGGGCAGTATGCCGAGATGAAGCATGTCCGGGTTGGAGAGCACGACGCCCGAGCGCTGCCGTATCTGCCGTCGCTGCGACTGAGGTGTGTCACCGTCGTAGATGCCGAACGTGAGACCGTCGAGACCCAGCGACGCGAGCTTGCGCGCTTGGTCCTGGGCCAGCGCCTTGGTGGGGTAGAGGAAGAGCGCGCGCGCGTTCGGCTCACAGGCGGCCGTGTCGAGGACGGGCAAGGCGAAGCAGAGCGACTTGCCGCTGGCCGTGCCTGTCGACACGACGACGTTGGCTCCGCGGGCGCGGCCTGCGCCACGCAGCAGCTCGTAGCTGCGGGCCTGGTGGCTGTAGAGTCT
The DNA here is from genome assembly GCA_964538465.1 of uncultured Thermoleophilia bacterium. GTDB lineage: Bacteria > Actinomycetota > Thermoleophilia > UBA2241 > UBA2241 > UBA6103. The sequence continues at coordinate 6,424 of CAZIGT010000176.1, forward strand.
CTCGATGCCCTGCCGCGCCAGCGACCCGCGCAACGCTGCATCGAGCGCGGGGGGCAGATCCATGAGGGTGGCCGTTCTGCCCGCCACGTGCGCGACGGTGACGATCTGCTCCCGCTCGGAAGGTTCGAACAGGCGCTTGAGTGCCCCACGTGCATCGTCCATCAGCCCATCCTAGCAACCGCCGGTGACGCTGTGCGGGTGCCGTGGGCAAGGAGCGCACAGGCCCTCGGAGGGGTCCGATGGGCGCTCATGTGCGGGCGGGCCGGGGCGCGGGTAGAA
>CAZIGT010000177.1:0-361 GCA_964538465.1 uncultured Thermoleophilia bacterium
GCCATGTCTTCATCGCACCTCCCCCTCCCACTTCTCGACCTGGATGAGGCACGAGTTGGGCGCCATCGCCGTGGACGTCGGCGTGATGTACCGCTTGGACGTCAGAATGTTGACGCAGCCGGCCTTGTCGGGGGACTCTCCCGGAGTCCCGACCGGGATGTAGTCGGCGCAGCTCTCGTAGGAGTGCACCGTTCCGGGCGGCACGCGCTCCGTGACCTGCGCGCTCAGGATCACCGAGCCGCGGTCGTTGAAGGCGCGGATGAGGTCGCCGTCGGCGATGCCCCGCGCCGCCGCGTCCTTCGCGTTGCCGCGCATGATCCAGTACTGGTGCCCATCGTCGTGCAGGACGCGGTGGTCCTTG
>CAZIGT010000177.1:391-2369 GCA_964538465.1 uncultured Thermoleophilia bacterium
CAGCCAGCGCTCCTTTGTGTCGCCCCTCGTGGGGATCCGGACGCGGGGGGGGGGGCCGACCATCTGGAGCGGGTACTTGTCGTAGAGCTGGGTCGTGTGGTGACCCTCCCACGACTCGATGTACTGCGGCCCCATGATCGGCCGTTCGGGGTCGATGTCACCGAGGCGCTTGAGGCTGTTGGAGACGAACTCGATCTTGCCGCTCTGCGTCTGCAGCCCCTTGAGCTGGACCGTGTCCCAGGGCGGCGGACCCCAGTCGGGGGTGTCCTTCTCACGGCCCTCGGCGAACCAGCGCAGCGCCGGCGTCGCCCTGTGGTCCTCGGGGAACGGCACGACGTAGTAGCCCTTCTTCTCGAACTCCTCCCAGGTGATGCCTTTGGGCAGGTCGGTGGCGTGGAAGTAGTCCTTCACCCAGTCAAGCTCGTCCTTGCCGCCCATGCTGAAGATCTCGTAGATGCCGAGGCGCTTGGCCAGCGCGGCGAAGATGTCGTAGTCCGACTTGCTCTCGCCGAGCGGCTCGATGCACTTCTTCTGGAAGACGATGACGCGGTGGTTGCACTGGTGGAACGTGTCCGGGATGTAGCCCGAGCAGTGGGCGAACTCGGACATGTCCCAGCGCTCGAAGTTGGTGCAGGCCGGGAGGATGATGTCGGCGAACCTGGCCTCACCCTCCAGCCAGATGGACTGGTTGACCACGAAGGGCACCTTGCCCTCCCGGTACGCCTTCACGTAGCGGTTGGTCTCGGTCATGGTGCCGATGAACGAGCCGCCGTAGCGCCAGTACATCTCGACGTGAGGGTAGCCGGGAGCGGGATACTGGTACTTCTGCATCTGGCTCTCTATGGAGCTGCCGCAGAAGCCCTTGCCGCGCCACTCCAGTTCCTCGTGCATCCTGGCTTCGGGGATGTTGATGCGCGGCACCATCTGACCCTCGGTCGAGTGGTGCGTGGTCTTCACGGCGCCGCCCTTGGGGAACATGCGCCACACCCAGCGGAAGCCCGCGGCCGAGTTGTCCGTGTCGCCCGAGATGCCGCCCTCGGCGTAGCCCGGGAACAGGAAGTCCTCGTCGCTGGGCGCGCCCTGCGACGTGCCCCAGATGTTGATGCCCGGCTTGCCGTAGCCCTGCATGGCGGCGAGGGCGATCATCACGCGCGACCACTCGTTCCCGGTGGCCGAGCGGCAGGCGCCGCCCCAGCCGCCGAGGCCGCCGGCGGCCAACATGACCCTCTTCGAACCCCACTCGCGCGCCAGCGCGCGGATCTCCCTGGCCGGCACGCCGCACTCGCCCTCGGCCCACTCGGGCGTCTTGGGCACGTTGTCGGTCTTGCCGAGGACGTAGTCCTTCCACTCGTCGAAGCCGGTGGTGCGCTCAGCGATGTACGGCGCGTCGTAGGTACCCTCGGCCAGCCACGTGTGGGCGATGGCCAGGCCGAAGGCCACGTCCGTGCCCAGGCGCGGTGAGAACCACTTGTCGCTGAACAGGCAGGCCGTGGGGTTGTAGTAGGGATCGACGAACACCATCTTGATGCCCAGTTCCTTCATCCAGAAGCGCCGGGGGGTGCTCTCGAAGGCGGCGTAGATGCCGCCGCCCGTGGTCTCCGGATCCGAGGACCAGAAGACGATCATGTCGGTGTTCTTGAGCGCGTCCTCGAGGAGGTCGTACTGCTCCGGGATGCCCAGCCGGTGGCTGTTGCCCCACATGTGCATGCCGCCCCAGTGCCAGCCTTCCCAGCTGTCCGGGTTGTGCTCGCCGTATGTGAAGCCGAGCAGGTTCATGAACCGGAAGTACGTGCTGTGGCGGTAGCCGATGTTGCCCCAGAGGTGATGGGAGCCGGGTGTGGACAGGATCCCGGCCGGGCCCACCTCGCGCTTGACGCGCACGACCTCGTCGGTGACGACGTCGAGCGCCTCGTCCCAGCTGATGGGCTCGTAGCCGGAGACGCCGCGGTTCTGGATGTTCCGTTTGCCCTTGGGGTCG
>CAZIGT010000177.1:2379-6681 GCA_964538465.1 uncultured Thermoleophilia bacterium
GTGCGCCATGGCGGGCGGCGACCGCGTCGTCTAGCGCGGTGACGTGAACGAGCGCCCGCGCGCCTCGATCGTCCAGTCGCCCTTGTCATCGTCCGCCAGCTCGATGGGCGTGAGGCGGACGATGCGACCGTCCTCGACGTCCACGAAGACTGGACCGCCCGTGGTGCAGTTGGTCAGTCTTTCGACCTGCCCCATTCTGTTGACCTCCGTAGTAATCGTCCTCGGCGGCCGGCGTGCGCCGGCGCGGTCTTCCGGCCGCACGTCTCCACCCGCCGGTCACCGGCGGCTTCGACGTCCGGTTGGGAGGCGGGCCGGCGTGGCAAGGAGGCTCGCCTCGCCGGCCCGCAGCTCCGACTCGACCGGATCAGTACTCGATGTACTGGATATCCGCACCCTTCGGGATGTCGGGGTAGAGCACGTTGTCGACGACCACGAGGTCGTACTGATACTCGCTCCCCTTGACCCACTGCCCGCCGACGACCGGCGTGGTGCACACGTTCGGCACTGGGTTGAGCGCCTTGTCGTCGCTCTTCCACGTGATGCGGCCGCCGATGGTCTGGCAGTCGGTGGCCTTGATCGCCGTGAGGATGGATTCCTTGTCGTCGATGTTCTTGGTGCGCTTGATGACGTCGGCCACGACCTCGAACACCGCGAAGTGGAGCAGCGGCTGCGTCCATTGCTTCTTGGTCTTCTGCATGTAGTCATCCGCCAGCTGCTGGCACGTCTCGCCGGTGAGCGAGGATGTGTACGGGTGGTTCGGCGACCACCAGCACTCGGTCGTGAGGCCGTAGCCCAGGTCGCCGAGCGCCTCGAGCGCGGACGGGAAGAGCAGGGCCTTACCGACCGTGGCGATCTTGGGCTTGAAACCCTGCTGCATGGACTGCTTCCAGAAGTTCGTGAAGTCCGGCGGGATGATCACGCCGCTCACGATGTCGCAACCGGCGCTCTTGAACTTGGCGATCTGCGTCGTGAAGTCCTGGGTGCCGTCCTGGTAGCGACCGCCGTCGACGATCGTGTAGCCGGCCTTGGAGAGGAACGGCGGCTGACCGGTCTTCTTGTCTGACCAGGCGACGCCGTCGCCGTCGTTGGGCCACATCTCGCCGACCTTCTTGTTGGTCTTCAGGCTATCCCACATATCGATGAAGGTCGTCGTGATGCCTTCGAGCCCCCACCAGGAGTGGTAGGTCCACTTGAAGCCCACAGCCGGGTCGCCGCCACGGCCGAAGAAGTAGGATTGCCACGGACAGTCGTTCGTGACGCACGGCACGCCGAGCGCCTCGCACTGGTCGGCGACCGGCGGCACCGTGTCTGCGGTAGAGGCGGCCATCATGATGTCGACGCCATCGTTGGTGATGAGGTCGCCGGTGACGGTGGCGGCGCGGTTCGTGTCGGACTGCGAGTCGCGCATGATGATCTTGATCGGGTGATTGACGCCGTCGGCCGTCTTGAGGCCACCCTTGACGATCTCCGTCCACCGGTCGTAGCAGTACTGGTCAGGCTCGCCGAAGGCGGCCAATGAACCCGTCAGCGGCGCCACGAAGCCGATCTTGATCTCGCGGCCTTCCTTGCTCCCACCGTCTCCGCCGGCACTACTCGTGGAATCGCCGCAGGCGGCGGCCATGGTGCTCAGGCCACCGGCCGCACCGACTGCCGCCGCTCCGACTCCTGCGTACTTGAGGAAGTCACGCCGTGAGATCCTGGTGTTGCCTACTGACATCACATCCTCCCCCTGCTGTGGCTTCCGGCCGGCCTCAGCCCGTGCCAGTCCCTCCCCGAAAGCCCTTTTCCGTTTGTACGTCGCCTCGACCGACGCTGCGCCTTCTGACGGCGCAGCGCGGTCTCCAAATCGAGCGGCTGCTCATATTGCGAGCAGCCTGTTCACTATGCGACGCATCCTAGAAACCGGGTGTCCGCATGTCAACACACCCGTCCACATTACGAGCAGCCTTCACACGATACGGTCGCTTGCCAGCTGGGCAGACCGCCCTGTGGTCGAAACGCGGACCGCGCCGAGAATGACCAGCCGGTCGCGGTGAGGCCCAACGGGGCGACCGGCCGAGGCGCGCAGGCCTACGTGAGAGCGGTGAGCGCGGAGTGCTTGTCGCCCAGGAGGGCGCGCTGCGCGATGTCGCGGTGCCGCATGAGAGTGGTGACGATCCGCTTCTCGTTCATCCGGAAGCGCGCGACAGGCACCTCGACCGTGAGGGCACCGATGGCCCCGGCAGCGTCGCGGACGGGCGTGGCCACGGCGCACACGCCGATGACGTACTCCTCGTGGTCGTAGGCCACTCCGGTCTGCCGGACCTTCTCCAGTTCCGCGCGCAGGACGTTCAAGTCGGTGATCGTGTTCGACGTGTGGCGCGTGAGCGGCCCGGCCATCACCTCGGCGACCTTGGCCGGGGTCAAAGCTGCCAGCAGAGCCTTGCCGCTGGCCGTACAGTGCAGCGGGAGCCGCGCGCCCATGTGGGCGACGACACGCAGGCCGTGCACGGCCACGTACTGGTCGACGAAAAGCGCCTCGCCGGCATCCAGCATCGCGAGGTCGATGGTTTCGTCGAGCTCCTTGCACAGCCCTTCCATGAACGGCCGCATGTGGTGTCGCAGGCCGCGCTGGATGGACCCGGCGATGACGATGAACGCCGGCCCTATGGTGAAACGGCCGAAGGGCGTCTGGCGGACGAAGTCCTCGTCGACCAGCGCACGGATGATCCGGTACGCCGTGGGACGGGCAAGGCCGAGACGCTCGGCGAGCTCGGCCGTGGTGAGCCCATCGGGCGAGGCCGCGAGCTCGCGACAGATCTCGGCTGCGCGCGCGATGACCTGCACGCCGATGCGCCGCTGCTTCCCGTTCTCTTCGTCGCCTGTTCCGGCCATGGTGAGTCCCGCGCTCCCCTCTTCCCAGTTGTCCCCTGTCGGGCGCCGCCGAATGCTCGCAGACCGTGTGCCACACGGTCAAATCGCGACGACCGCCGAGAAACGCGAGGGGCGCCCGGAGGGATGTCCCCGGGCGCCCCTGGTTCACGCGGGCCGGCGATGCAGGCTACTCCGCCGCCCCCCGCACCTCACGCCCTCTCCAGTACCACCGGAGCCAGCGTCATGCTTTCTTCCAGCCTGACCGCGCAGCTCGCCGGCCTGTATCCGGGCGCCGACGCGACGAGCTTGTACTCCTTGCCTGGATCCAGCCTGTCTATCAGCACGTCGCCATAGTTGTCGGCGACCGCCTCGCCGACCGTGCGGCCGTCAAGCTCTACGACGACCGCTGCGCCCTCGGCGCACTCGTCCGTGTCGCCGAACACCACATTGGCGGCGATGAACGCCTTGGTCCAGCGATGCATGTTCTTGTAGTAGACGCGCGGGCGCGAGCCGAGCTCCGGCATGTGTACCTCGAGCTCCTCCTTGGCCGCCCGCGCGGCCATCTCTTCGTCTTCGGCCAACACCAAGGCGATCGCGCCGGTAGGGCACACCTGCGAGCAGCGTGTCTCGGTCCAGCCGTCATCGAGCAGATGGGCGCAGCCGGTGCACTTCTGCGCCAACTGCTTCTCGTCGTTCCAGTAGATGGCGCCGTAGGGGCAGCTGTCGACGATCTCACGCCGGCCAGCGGCCTTGACGGGATCGATGATGACCAGGCCGTCCTCGCGCTTGTAGACGGCGCCGTCTGCGGTGAGGCACGGCGCCTCGTCGCAGTGCATGCACGGCTTGGGCAGGTAGCGCGTCTGCACCACGGGGTACTGACCCCGCTCGCCGCGCTCGATGTTCATCCATCGGTGACCGTGCCACGGCTGCGCCGCCGAATACGGCGGGAAATCGTTGTCGACGAACTCGTCCTTGTCCGCTAGGAAGCAGTCGTTGCAGTCGTGGCAGCGGGCGATGTCTATGACCAGATTCCACTTCTTCACTGGGCTCACCCCTCCCACTTCTCGACCTGGATGAGGCACGAGTTGTTCGACATGGCTATGGACGTCGGCGTGATGAACCGCTTGTTGGTCAGGATGTTCACGCAGCCGGCGATGTCGGCGGATTCGCCGGGCTCGCCCGTGGGCAGGTAGTCGGCGCAGCTCTCATAGGAGTGCACCGTGCCGGGGGCCACGCGGCCCGTGATCTGCGCCGAGAGGATGACCTCGCCGCGGTCGTTGAAGGCGCGCACGAGATCGCCTTCGGCGATACCGCGCGCCTCGGCGTCCACCTTGTTGAGGCGGATCACCCAGTAGGAGTGGCCGTCGTCGTGCAGGATGCGGTGCTCCGCCACCTCGTTGAGCCAGCTCTCCTTGGAGTCGCCCATGGTGTGGAAGCTGAAGCGCGGAT
>CAZIGT010000178.1:0-6680 GCA_964538465.1 uncultured Thermoleophilia bacterium
AGACCGGCGACCGAAGTCGAGGGTGAAGTAGGAGGCGTCCTCGATGATGGTACCGCCGTTGTTGAACTGGCCTACGGCTATGCCCACGCCCACGTCGCGAAAGCTCGCGGTCAGGATGATCTTGCGGTGCGGCGCGCTCTTCATCCAGTTATGGACCGTGCCCTCGGCAGTCGCCCAGACCCCGCAGCCCCAGGCGATGTTCTCGCCCACACGCCAGCTGCGGTAGCCCTCGGGCGTGTAGCCGGCCGCCTTCATGCGCTGGCCGGGAGTGCTGCCGTCGGGAGAGAGGTGCGAGAAGAAGGGCGTCTTGGCCATTGCCGCAGAGTGCGCGCGCGCGGCTTTCACCAGACTGGAGCGAACGCGAAGGGGGGCGAGCCCGCGGTCCGCGCGTTCCGCGTTGATGAGCTCGATGATGCGCTGCTCCTTGTCGTTCAGGCGAGGCGCCTTCGCACTCGCCATCGGTACGACGACCAATGCCATCAGCCCCGCTGCCAGCACCATCAAGCCGAACGTTCGCCGCATCCCAGCCTCCTCGTCTCCCAGGACCCCAAGGGCAATGGGAGTCCTCAAGGCATACCTCGCTTTCAACGTCATCGGCTGCGCGGGGACGTTTCTTTAGCTTCTGCGCGGCGGTTGCATATCCAGAAGTGACAACACCGAGAGACGCGCCCCACTTGTCGCGGTGCCTGCCCGGAGAAGCTCTCGGCGGGCAATCGCGAGGGCTTGAAGGGCCTCCGAACGGGGTGTACAGTGCGCGCCATGCATGGCGTAGCTCGTTCGCGGCGGCCGTTTCGCGCGGAGCGCCGCCGGCATATCGCCCGCAGGCGCCTGGCTGCCGTGGGCATCGTTCTCACTGTCGTCCTCGTGGCCATCGTCGCCGCCTACTCCGTTCCCTCCCAACAGCCGGGGCAGGTACCCGAGCGCGAAGCGGGAGTGGCCTTCGGCACGTCGTCCGGATCCATGAGCAGGCGCGTGGTCGTAGCACGGTTGGAGGGCAACGAGATCCTTCTGCCGGTGCGCGAGGAGAGCAGCACGGCGATCGCCTTCCATCCTGTCGACGACGCGAACAGCGTGGCGCTTTCGCCGGTGGGCGATCGCGTGAGTGGCGGCGACCTCGGCAGCAAGCTTGCCGACGTGTTCGCCGGCGGCGGTGAGGTGGAGTACTACCTGATGGAAGGCGACGGCAGCGAGCGTTCGTCCCCAACGGCCGGTCTTGCCGTGGGCTCCGTGCCTGGCGAGACCGTGTTCAGTCCCGTCGATGGCCGGGTCGCGGCCGTCAAGCCGTATGAGCTGCTGGGGCGCTACCAGGACGTCGAAGTGGATGTCCAACTGGCTGCCGACCCGTCCCTGATGCTCGTCATCACGCATCTGCGGCTGGGTGCGCCGCGTGAGCTGCACGTGGGAGACGAGGTATCGGCCGGCGTCACCAGGCTCGGTGAAGTGCGCGGCTTTCCTGCCGGGGTCGAGCAGGGCATCAGCCAGTTCACCAACGACGCCGGCGACCACGTGCAGATGATGGCCGTGCGCGTGGCGCCGGACTTGGCGGGGTTCTGATCGTGGCGCGGCGTACAGTCCCCAAGGCGACTCTGGCTGTGATGGGCGGAACGGGCAGCCACACGGCCGCGTTCCCCGGAGACCTGCACCCCGACGCACGGGCCCAGGAGGAAGGGCTGACCTTCGAGACGCCATGGGGCGAGAGCCCGCCGTTCACATACTTCGAGATCGCCGGTCGCGCGGCGCTTCACGTCCGTCTGCATGGCTGGCAGCGCGGCGTATCGCGCGGCCGTGCCTCGCGGCAGGTCTTCAGCGTGCTGCACCGGGCCGGCGTGCGCAAGATCCTCTCGGACGCCGGGGTGGGCAGCCTGAACCATCTCCTCGACCCGGGCGATTTCGTCGTGCCGCACGACTTCGTGGACACGACGACCGACCGCGATCGAGGTGGTTTGATCGTCGGCGACCACCTGCTGGTCATGAGGGAGCCGGTCTGTTCTCTGGCTCGGGCACGACTCGCGGCCACAGCTGCCCGCCTCGCGCCTGAGCGTCGGCTCTTCCGGCGCGGCATCTACGTGGTGACCGAAGGCCCGCGCTTCGAGTCGGCGGCCGAGGTCAGGCGCCTCCAGGTCCTCGGCGACATCGTCGGCCAGAGCTTCACGCCGGAGGTCTGGCTGGCTCGTGACATCGGCGCCTGCTACGCAGGCATCTACGTGGTGGTCAACTACGCTGAGGGCGTCGTCTCCCCGTGGGAGCACGACGAACTGGCGCGCATCTTCGCGGACGACTCAGAACTCGTGGCGCGCATCCTTCTGGAGACGCTCGCCGAGTTGCCCGACGACTTCGAGGGCTGTAGGTGTATGGAGCACCGTCACCCGACGCTGCTGATCTGACGGCGCTGGCGTGGAGGCTCGACGCTGGCCTTGACGGGGCCGCGGTCCGTCTCAGCCGATGGTGAACGGCTGGACCTCGTCGATCTCCGCCTCGAGTTCTTGCACGGAGAGCGTGCAGCCGGTGACCCGGTGCACGAACTCCACCAGGGCCGGCGTCCACTCCGGCCCGGCCGTCCCTTCGTCGTGCAGCACCTCGTCCAGCGCCGTGAGCGCGGCGACGATGAGCGCGGCGGTCTCGTCCGGGTAGCGGACGAGGAAATAGCCGCCGGCCGCACCCTCGCTCAGGATACTGGCGACCACGCGGCGGAAGCGCGGGCCGAGGCTGCGGTCGAGCTGGCGCCGCAGCATGAGGGATTCCTCGGAGTCGGTCGCCACGGCAGCGTGGCGCGGTGTCTGCGGCGCGCGGGCGCGTCGCCTCGCGGCCAGGACCATCGCCAGCTTGCGGACCGGGGACAGGTCCTCGCTGGCCGCCAGCAGCTCGACGCGCTCGACCCAGCCGGCGCCCATCTGCTCGACGACGGCCGCCACCACGTCGTCCTTGCTGCGGAAGTACCAGTAGAAGGTGCCCTGCGCAACACCGGCTTCGCGAACGATGTCGCTGACAGCCGTGGCTTCGATGCCCTGGGATGTGAACAGGCGGCGGGCCACCGAGATGAGTTCGGCCCGCCGTGTCTGCGGATCGAGGCGTGTGCGTGCCACCCTCTGCTCACTCTCCTGCGCTGCCGTCGGCCAGTCCACCGGCCATCCGATATGAGGATTATACGGCCGAGCGTGCGGGCCGGGGCACAGCAGATCCCCGGTATCAGCCGCCGGCCGCCCAGGCGATGACGGCGACGGCGTTGTACACCGCGTGCAGAGCGATGCTGCCCCACACGGAGTGCGTGACATGGTAGACCCAGGCGAGCGCGAGCCCCAGGGCGAACAGCGGCACGAAGATGTCGAACTGCTGATGGCTCAGCGAGAACACCACCGCCGAGGCGACGGCCCCCAGGGCGACGCCCCAGGATCTGGCGAAGCCCTGGAAGAGGAAGCCGCGGAAGAACGTCTCTTCGAAGAACGGCGCGATGACGCAGCCGAGGAGCAGGAAGAGGATCACGCCGGCAGCTCCGTGCGGGAAGCTCTGGATGATGTCCTGCTCTTCGGCGTTCACCAGCATGTTGTAGATGACGCTCACCGCGTACACCGCCATCAGCGCGACCGGGACCGCCCACAGGATCGAGCGAGCGGGGCGGCGGAAGCCCCAGGCCCTGAGCCCGCCTCCGCCGGTCCGCAGGGAGAACAGCCAGGCGGCGAACAGGTACCAACCGTCGAGGACCGCGGTGATGGCAACGGTCGAGGCGGCGATGCTGGTGCTAGGTTGGACACTCTCTTGCTGGCCACTGTCGGCGAGCAGGGAGGCGAGGCTGAGGATCAGGACGGGAGCGATAGCCACCGCCAGGCTGGCGAGAGCGTGCAGCCACCCCCAGGTGACCGGCGGTCGCGTGGGCGCTTCCGGCGGCATTTCGGGTGTTCCGCCGCCGACCTGCTCGTCGTTCACGATCCTCGCTTTGCCCGGGGCAGTGCCCGCGTTGCCGCTCGCGCCGCCGCCGCCCGGCGACATGAGGGCGCGGGTCGACGGGTCCGGTGGCGCGGATCCGCCCGTGACGGATTGGTTGCCGGGCACGGCCTCTGCTATACTGCCGCGCCGGAACGGGGTGCGCGCCGTTGACCGCGTCGCGCACCCGTTGCTATCCTAACTTGCTTTCGGCGAAAGGATAAGGTTGCGCCAGCTCGTCACGCTCGCTTGCCAGGAATGCAAGCGTCGCAACTACCATACCAACAAGAACAAGAAGAACGACCCGGACCGCATCGAGATGCGCAAGTATTGCCGCTGGTGCGGGACGCATACGCTTCACAAGGAAACGCGTTGATATCTCGCGTCGACGCGGTGGGCGTCGGCGCGGGCTGTTGCCGTCAGTAGGGCTGTAGCTCAGTTGGTAGAGCGCCGGTCTCCAAAACCGGTGGCCGGGGGTTCGAGTCCCTCCAGCCCTGCCAGCCCTTCAGGAGTCTGACCGTTGGCCAGCAGCGACAAGAACAAGAAGAAGTCCTCCGGGGGTGGGTCATCGGCCGCCCGGAAGTCCGCCGCCGCCAGGAAGGCCGGCGGCGGGTCGCCGGCCGCCAAGCCGGCCAAGAGCCAGAAGGCCGGCGGCAGCCGCTGGGCGCGAGCCCGGCAGAGTGCCAAGGCCGGGGCGGCGAAGTCATCGGCCGCCAAGGGCGAGAAGCGCGGCCTGGGGAAGTTCCTCAAGGACGTGCGCGTCGAGCTGCGCAAGGTCACCTGGCCGACGCGCAAAGACCTGTTCCAGTCCACCGTGGTCGTGATCGTGGCCGTAGCCATCGCCGGCGCGTACACGGGGGCGCTCGACTACATCTTCTCGAGCCTGGTGAAATTCATCCAGGATCTCATCAGCTGACGGCAGGAGCGCCGATCGTGTTCAAGTGGTACGTCGTCAATACCTACTCCGGTCATGAGAACAAGGTGCGCACGAACTTGGAGCACCGGGTGCGGTCCATGCATCAGGACGAGCGCATCGTCGATGTCGTGGTGCCCACCGAGCAGGTGGTGGAGACCAAGGAGAACAAGGAGAAGGTCACCACTGAGCGGCGCGTCTTCCCTGGCTACGTGCTCGTGAAGATGGAGCTCACCGACGACACGTGGTCGCTGGTGAAGAACACGCCCGGGGTCACCGGCTTCGTAGGCCCGCGCAACGAACCGGTCGCCCTGTCCCCGGCGGAGGTCAGCCGCATCCTGCACACGCAGGCCGTGGAGCGTACCAAGGCGAAGGCCGAGTACAGCGTTGGCGAGGTCGTGCGCGTCACGTCCGGTCCGCTGTCGGACTTCTCCGGTGAGGTGTCCGAGGTCAATGAAGACCAGCAGAAGCTGAAGGTCATGGTCTCCATCTTCGGGCGCGAGACGCCGGTCGAGCTCGGGTTCGACCAGGTCAAGAAGACGAACTGACGCAAGCAAGGCAAGCGAGGATTCCCGTGGCCAAGAAGGTCCTGACCGTCATCAAGTTGCAGATCCCGGCCGGCGCCGCTAACCCGGCTCCGCCGGTTGGCCCGGCGCTCGGCCAGCATGGCGTCAACATCATGGAGTTCTGCAAGGCGTTCAACGCCCAGACGCAGGCTCAGAGCGGCACCATCATCCCAGTCGAGATCACGGTCTTCGAAGACCGGTCGTTCACGTTCATCACCAAGACCCCGCCGGCCGCCGTGCTGCTGCGCGAGGCCGCCGGCATCGAGAAGGGTTCCGGCGAGCCGAACCGGCACAAGGTCGCGAAGCTGCCGCGTGCCAAGGTCCGCGAGATCGCGGAGCTCAAGATGGTAGACCTCAACGCCAACGACATCGAGGCGGCCACTCGCATCATCGAGGGCACGGCTCGAAGCATGGGCGTCGAGGTCGTGGACTGAGCGTCGGGAACGGTTTCGGCCCGGTCGCAGGCGCAAACGCATCTCGCCGGCCGCCGGCGTAAGTAACAGCAGTGGGAGGCGGGCCACAGGGGCCCGTCGCAAGCACCACAGGAGGTATGCGCACATGGCGCAGCACGGTCGCAAGTACCGTACGGCGAAGGCGGTCGTCGAGCAGGACCGCCTCTACAATCCCCTCGAGGCCGTCCGCCTCATCAAGAGTCTCGAGACGGCCAAGTTCGACGAGACCATCGAAGTCCATTTCCGGCTCGGCGTGGACGTTCGTCACGCCGACCAGATCGTCCGCGGCACCACCATCCTGCCGCACGGCACCGGCAAAGAGGTGCGTGTGGCCGTGTTCGCTGAGGGCGACAAGGCGCGCGAAGCCCAGGAGGCCGGCGCCGATATCGTGGGTTCCGACGAGCTCGCCAAGCAGATCCAGGAAGGCGTCTTCAACTTCGATGTGGCCATCGCCACCCCCGACATGATGGGCACGGTCGGCAAGCTCGGCCGCATCCTCGGCCCGCGTGGCCTCATGCCCAATCCCAAGTCCGGCACGGTGACCTTCGACATCGCAAAGGCCGTCAAGGACGCCAAGGCCGGCAAGGTCGAGTACCGAACCGACCGCAGCGGCATCATCCACCTGGCCATAGGCCGCAAGTCGTTCGATGAACGGCAGATCGTGGAGAACTACGGCGCGGTGCTCGAAGAGATCATCCGCGCCAAGCCCGCCGCGGCCAAGGGCAAGTACATCAAGAGCATCCACCTGGCATCCACCATGGGCCCAGGCATCGCGCTGGATCCGGCGCGCACGCGCGATCTCATGGAGGAATAGCAGAGGCAAGCGGGGCC
>CAZIGT010000179.1:0-6672 GCA_964538465.1 uncultured Thermoleophilia bacterium
CTCCTGCACCCGCTGCAGCTCCATGCCGAGCAGGAAACCGACGCCGGCCAGCAGCAGGCCGGGGACGGCCCAGACGAAGACCGCCAGCTTGGGGTCGGGGCAGATGGCGATCATCACGCAGGCGATCATGTCGAGCAGCACGAGCGCAATGCCGACCGCGACGAAATGGCTGGAAATGAACGCCGCCCCGGCGAGCACGATGACGCCGAAGGCGATCGCCAGGGCGCCGAACAGCGTCGCGGCCTGATGGATGTGGAAGGTGCGGCCGACACCGGTCTCCCACTTCCAGACCTGCATCCAGTGCTTGCCGACCTCGGGTTGGGCGGCGAGCAGGTAGATGCCGATGGCGATGGTGCAGAGACCGGCGAGCACGGCGAGGATGATGGCTGCCTTGCGCATCTCAAACCTCCTCGGTGATCGGTCCGACAGGTCCGGTGGAGACGGCGTCGTTCGCCTTGTCGATGACACCCAGATCTTTCTGGACCTGACGCATGTCGCGCAGCTCGACGCCCTTGTAGATGCTCTTGAAGATGAGGTACACGAGCGGACCGCTCAGTACCGCAAGGCAGCCCGCGGAGAAGTACGACCAGCCGTTCTTGGCCAGCGCGTAGACGGCGATGGCGATGGCCGGCGTCACGAAGAGCCCCAGGCCCCAGGTGTTGAGAGGGATGCGATAGAGCCGCTTCATATCCGGCTCCTTCTTCCGCAGCACCACGGCGCTGACCATGATCACGATGTAGGCGAACATCAGGCAGAACACGTCGATCACGATGAGGAACTTGAACGAACCGATGATGAACAGCGAGTCCAGCGCGGCCATGAAGACGATGGCCACCCACGGGGTGCCGTACTTCCTGTGCTCCCGCGCCGCCCACTTGGGGAAGAGCTTGTCCTTCGACAGCACGTACATGGGCCGTGACCCGCTGGCCAGATAACCCATGAACAGGCCCAGGTTCCCAGCGATCATGGCCGCCAGCAGGGCGTAGCGGATGAACTCGCCGCCCACGGCCTTGCCGATGGCGATGAAATCGACACTGCCCTCCTCGCCATACGTGGAGAAGTAGCTGCCCTCGGGCGCCGCCACGACCAGGACGAGGGTGGTGATGAAGTAGAAGCTGATCACGATGCCCATGTTGATGAGCAGGGCGCGGGGGATCAGCCGCTGGGGGTTCTCGATCTCGCCGGCGACCATCGACATCGACTCGTAGCCGGAGTACATCCACATGAGGACGGCCAGGCCGCCGGCGAACGCGCCGCCCACGCCCACGCCGTCTGGCAGGAACGTCTCCGCCGCGAAGGGGTTGGTCTGCGCGTGCATGAGGCCCCAGATGACGAAGAAGATGAACGGTACGAAGACGACGACCTCCACGACCGTCAACGCCAGGCCCGTGAGGTCGAGGCCACGGATGTTGACGTAGGCGAAGACGACGATGAGTGCGAACCCGATGATCCACCGCTGGAAGCCGCTCAAGCCCCATGTGGTCTGGAAGTAGTCGATGGTCAGCGCGATGTAGACAGCCGTGTCGACGTAGAGGCACAACTGCCACCACCAGCCGGCCTGGAATCCCCAGAACTCGCCGAGCGCGCGCCGCGACCAGCGGATGAAGCCGCCCTCTTCCGGCATCGCCGACCCCAGCTCGACCGAGACGAGCGCCATGGGGAGCGCCCAGAAGATCGGGAGGATGAGGATCATGATCAGCCCGAGTCCTACGCCCGACCCGCCGAGTACATCCTCCATGCCGAAGGTACCGCCACAGGTCAGAGTGAAGATGATGACTATCACCGTGAACAGCCGCATCTTCACGCGCTTGAGACCCACCTGCGCGCCTACGGAAGTGTCTGCCACGGCGCCTCCCCCCTCACAGTCAGAAGCGATGTACCCGGCGTTGCACGAAACCCGAAGCTCGGGCCTGTGCGGAATGCTATCAATCGAACCTGCGACTGCGGTAGGCACGCCGCGGAGCGGCGACATCGTCTCTCGACTCCGCGGGCATCCGCCCCGGCACGATCCGCGCTCAAGTTCAAGTGGCCACGGCGCGCGCGACGAGGTCGTCGAGCTCGCGCGCGATGTCCGGGCCCAGCGGCAGCGGCTCATGCGCCGCGAGCATCTGCGCGGCACGCTCGCGCGCCTCGTCGACGATGTCCGGGCTGCCGGCTGCCAGCCATGCGTCCAGCGTCTCGTGCATGCCGAGATCGGAGAGGTGCCAGACGCCGGAGCGGGCCGCGCGGCGGGTCGAGCGCTCGCCGAGGAACGACCCGCCGAAGCCGACCTTCTCCTGCACGTCGGTGAGCCACGACTCGTCGTCGATGCGGATGCCCTCCAGCGACCGCCGCGCCACGGCGAACGCCTCGAGATCCAGCACGAGCTGCTCGGGGGCGTAGATGGTGGCGCCGGCCAGCAGCCCGGGCCCCACCATGATGTCCGGCCGCGAGAGCGCTGTGAGCAGCGTGGTGGCGGCCTTCTCGTAGGCTGCCTGAACGCTGGGCACCACGTGGTCGGTGCCGCACCCGGAACCCTCCACCGGCAGGCCGTAGAAGCGTGCCATCTCCACCAGCGCCGCCGCCATGAGCGATCCCTCGATGGCGCCGGCGTAATAGCGGCCGCTGCGCGGGTCCATGGGCGCGGCGATGCCGGCGTGGATGGTCGGCGTGCCGGGCTCCGCCGCCTGGATGAGGCACAGCGTGCCCAGGACCTCCGCGTTCACCTGTACGACGGTGCCGAGCAGGCTTGCCGGCGCGGTGGCGCCCATGAGCGCCATGGGCATGATCGCCACCGGGATGCCATGGCCGCGCATGGCCAGCCACGTGTCGGTGAACGAACGCTCGATGATGAGCGGCGACGCCGGCGTGATGAGGAACGAGAATGGCTTGACGCGCGCGACCGCCTCCCGGCCGCCGAAGACCGCGTCCAGCATCTCCACGAGTAGCCTCGCTGTGACGGGGTCGGCGAACGAATCTTGGACGTGCTTGCCGTAGAAGGTGAAGAGGTCGCGGAAGTAGCGCATCCAGTCGCCGTGACGCCACTCGCTCTGGCCCGGTTCTACCAGGCCCCAGTACAGGTCGACGCCCTCCGCGGCGTCCTGCAGGCGCGTGGAGTCGAGCCAGTCCTGGTAGGTCGGCGCCCGGTGGGTCCGGGCGGCGCCGTCCCAGAAGATGGTGGCGCCGCCATCCGCGAGCACCGAGAAGGCACTGCCGTCGAGCGGGAGCTCGTAGCCGGCGCGGCGCCCGCCTAACGTGAACGATGCGGGCGCGAGGCGCAGGCATTCCTCGACGAAGGCGGCCGGGAAGCGCACCCTGTGGCTGCTCTCGTCGACATCGGCGCCGGCAGTGGCGAGGATGCGCCGGCCTTCCTCCGTGTCCACGCGCATGCCGATGTCGCCGAGCACCCGCATGGTGCGCTCGTGCACCGCCGCCCGCTCGTCGGGCGAGAGCACGCTCATCGTCAACTGCACGGCAGGATCCCCGTTCCGCGTGGCCCGGCCTTCGACCGGCTGGCGTGCGTGCAACGTGCGCCGTGCCCAGGACGGCGGGTCGGCGCTGGCTTACACGCGACCGATTATCCGGTGACGCCCGGCGTCGCGCCAGTGGCGAAACTTCGTAGAACTGGCTCCGCTAGACCGGTGGTCGATCGAAGAGCCGCCACAGGTCCTGGCGTCGGGCGGCGCCCAGCTTGCGCAGCACGGACCGGCAGTGCGCCCGCACAGTGGTCGGGCTCACCACCAGGCGAGCGGCTATCTCCTCGTTGGCCGCCCGCGCCAGGAGAAGCGCGAGCACGTCGGCCTCTCTCGGCGTGAGCCCTGCCCGCGACAGTGAGCCGGCGTCCTCGAGCAGCTCGAGGCTCGCTTCATCGCCGTGGGTCACGAGCACCGCCACTGCGTCGGCGCAGCCGTGCAGGAGATGCAGCTCCGCGGCGAGCCTGTCGCGCAGGACGTAGACCACAGTCGTCACCGGCACCGCGGTCGCAGGGGTCCAGGACGGGAACGGCGCAGAGAGACGAGCACGCGCAGGACAAGACCCCACGGTCGCCATGCCGTGCGCGCCGACAAGCCGCAGCGGCCCCCTCCAGAGACAGTCCGTGGCGCACCCTATGCGCTCCCCATGACGGCCGGCGCCCTGGCAGCGGGAGCAATAGGAGTCCAGCGCTGCGCAAGCGGCCGTGCGAGTCAGCGGATCGGGGTCATCGACGATGACCGAGGGCGCCTGAGCCGCGGCCGGGCGGGTGGAGCGCACGGCAGTCGCCGAGCAGGAAGCGCCGTGCGCACCGGGCACCGCGCTGCAGGCGCCGTGCGCACCGGGCGCCGAACAGGTTGCCACGGCTGGCGGGAGCGGACCGACCGCGCCACCGACGAGCACGAGCGGCGGATGGCTCTCCGGCACGCAACGCGGATGGCTCTCCGGCACGAGCAGCGGACTGCCTTCTCGGCCGACCGGTGGGCGGCTCTCCCGCGCGGGCCGTGCCGGCGATGGACGGCTCTCCTGCTGGGCGGGTGGCAACGACAGATCGCCTTCTCCTCGCGTGGACGGTGCGAGCCTACGATCGGTTGCCGGCAGTGCCTACCTCCCACGGTGGGCATCGCAGCCCAGTTCAGGAGGCGCCGGCAGAGGTTCCGCACGGGCGACCGCGTGGTGAACCTCTCCAAAGGTGCACAGCGTGAGCATCTCGAACGAAGGTACCTGTATCCTCCTTCGCGAAGATGCGGATTCGTCCCAGATCCATCTCGGACCGATCTACAGGAGCAAGGAGCATGATCGAACGCCTGGCCACACTGCCCGCGGTAGCCGAGGACTACCGACCCTTCACTCTCTCACCGGACGGTCACACGGTTGCGTTCACCTGGTACCGCGACGGCGACTGGCAGGTCTACCTGCTGGACCTCGAGGGCGGCGAGCCGCGGCCCGCCGCCACCCTTCCCGACTCCTGCGAATGCCCCCTGTTCTCGGCCGACGGCCGTTACCTCTACTTCGCCCGCGATGATGCGGGATCGGAGCGCTACGACTTCTATCGCCTCGATCTGCAGGGCGGCGAGCTCGTCAACCTGATACCAGACACACCCGATCTCTCACCGCTGCCCGACTTCGACATCTCGCCCGACGGGCGCACGCTGGCGACAGCCGTGGACCACGGCGACAGCTACGCGGCGGCGCTTCTGCCGGCCGAGCCGTCACCCGGCGCCGCGGGTCTGCAGATCCTTGAGGAGCACTACTTCAACGACTGGGCACCGCGCTTCTCGCCGAACGGTCGCTATGCGGCCTACCACACCGACACGCACGGCCAGGATTCGGCCGTATACATCCACGACCTGGAGAGCGGTACGCGCAAGGTCATCGGCGGCGAGGACACACCGCTCCTGGCGTTCCTGGCCTACGGTGGCCCAGTCTGGTCGCCGGACGGTCGCAGCCTGGCCTTCCACGGCGGGCCGTTCGACCACAGCTCCATCGGCATCTACGACGTGGAGCGAGAGACCACGGCTTGGGTGTGGGCCGGCGACTGCGACGCCCACGGCGCCACCTGGTCGCCGGACGGCACCGCGCTCGTCTTCCTGCTGGACGAGGGCGTGGACACGTCCCTCTGGTACGTCGACCTCGTGAGCCAGGAGCCCCGCTGCCTCAACGGCCAGCCCGGCAACCACTACGCGCCGGAGTTCTCGCGCGACGGTGGGTCGGTGCTCGTCTGTCACAGCGCGCCGCACAGGCCCACCGAGCTGCTGCGCATCTCAGTGGAGGACTGCGCTATCACGCAGGTGACGGACGGCATGCCGGCAGACCTCAAGGACTACCCGTTCCTCTCGGGGGAGCTGGTCTGGTTCACCAGCCGCGACCATCTCGCCCAGGTCCCTGGGCTGCTGACCCGGCCGCGGGACCCGAACGGCTCCGCCATCGTGATGGTGCACGGCGGCCCCACCTGGCACCACTCCAACGAGTGGGACCCCCTGCGGCAGGCGTTCCTGGCCGCGGGCATCACGACCTTGAGCCCGAACTACCGCGGCTCGGACGGCTACGGTCGTCAGTGGCAGACCGCCAACCGCTTCATGATGGGGTACGGCGACCTCTGGGACACGGTCGGCGCCCGGGACTTCCTGGTGGATCTCGGCTACGACCCGCAGCGCATAGCGGTCACGGGTCGCAGCTACGGCGGATTCATGACCATGGCCTGCCTCACGTACTTCCCGGACCTCTGGGCGTGCGGGGTGGCCGGCGTGCCGTTCTTCGACTGGATCGACGCGCAGATGGACACCGCTATCCGTCAGGACCTGGTCTGGTGGGATCGCGAGAACAACGGCGACCCGGTGAAGGACCGCGACCGCTTCATAGACCGGTCGCCCTTCTACCACCTGGAGCGCATCACCGCCCCGATCCTCATCATCGGCGGCGAGAACGACCCTCGCTGCCCGCCCACGCAGATCGGCGAAGTGGTACGGCAGCTCAAGGAGAACGGCGTCGAGTGCGAGAGCGTGGGCTACCCGGGTGAGGGCCACGCCATCAGCGGCTTCGAGCACCGCGCGGACTACGACCGGCGCACCGTCGAGTTCATCCTGCGCCACCTCGGCGCGAAGTAGGGTAGGGCGTCGCGGTCGGAAGGCTGGATTGCGTGAAGTGAGGTAGAGCGACGCGGCCGCCAAGCTGTGCAACGCGCGGATGAGGCGTGGGGCGCCGCGCCGCCTTCCGGCGGCG
>CAZIGT010000180.1:0-6617 GCA_964538465.1 uncultured Thermoleophilia bacterium
CCAGGAGCTGCACGCCCGCCGCTTCCCTTCTCTGCTCGAAGTCACCCGAGCACTAGCAACCATCATCGACCTGCAGGAAATTATGGAACGGCTCGCTCGCGTGAGCGCCGAAGCGCTCGGCACGCGCCTGTGCGTGGTGCTCGAGCTCGACAAGGCGGCCGACCGGCTGGTCTTCCGTGCCGGGTTCGACCGTCAAGGCAAGGCCGACGATGCATACTGGGCCGGGTTCAACTACTCGCTGGACGAGTACCCGGGAGAGCGCGAGATCCTGAGCGCCGGCCATCCTGTGGTCGAGCTGGCCAGCGATCCGGACGTGCATCCGCTGAGCAGGGCGGGCATGGAGGCATGGGGTCAGCAAACGTACCTCAACGTGCAGCTTGCCTACGCCGACGAGCAGTTCGGTCTCCTGCAGTTCATTGAGACCGACTACGAGCGGGCCTTCTCGAAGGAGGAGCTAGACTTCGCCGAGGGGCTTGGCGAGCAGGTAGCGGTCGCCATACACGACGCCCGCCGCTACCGTGAGCTGGTCGATGCCACGGATGCTCTCGAGAACCAGCTTCAGCTCCACCACAACCTGCTCGAGCTCAGCGAGAGGCTGCTGACCCTGCGTGACCGCGAGGCGGTGTGCGAGACCATCGCCGGCGTTCTCGGCACTCTGCTCGCCTACGAGTCGCTGGACATCTCGCTCGTCGATCACGAGACGGCGGAGCTGGTCGAGGTCTTCGAGAGCGAGGGCAGCGTGAACGTCACGCTCGGCACGCGCATACCGCTCGGCGTGGGCGTCTGCGGCCACGTGATCCAGAGCGGGCAGCCGGAGATGGTGAACGACATGCTCCGCGACCCGCGTGCCGTGCAGGTGCCGGGCACCGACGAGGAGGAGCAGGCGTCCATCATCGTGCCGCTCCAGGTGGCCGGGGAGATCATCGGCGTGCTGACGGTGAGCCGCTTCGACGGCCGCGTGTTCGTGGACCGCGAGTTCCAGGTCGTCCAGCTCGTGACCAACCTGACCGCCATCGCCATCCAGAATGCGCGGCTCTACGACGAGGTGCAGGACAAGGCGGTGCGCGACGGGCTCACAGGCCTCTACAACCATCGTCACTTCTACGAGCGGCTGGCTCAGGAGGTGGCCCGCTCCCGCCGGTACGAGACGCCCCTCTCACTGCTCATGATCGACCTCGACGACTTCAAGCACTACAACGACCGCTGCGGCCACGTGAAGGGCGACGAGGCTCTCTCGGTCGTCGCCCGCTGTCTGGCCGCGGAAGTGCGCCACGACGTGGACATCGTCGCCCGCTACGGTGGAGAGGAATTCGCCGTCCTTCTGCCCAACACGGCTTGCTACATCGACAGGTCGGGAGAGGCGGAGAGCGGCGAAGAGGGCCGCGTGAGGCCCGGCTGCGCCGCCTCGGCGGTAGCCGAGCGCATCCGGGCGCGCGTGGCCAGAGAGGTGCTGGGGACGCTGCCGGATGGGAGTGGCTCCCGCCTCACGGTGAGCATCGGCATCGCCACGCTCCCCGACATGGCCTACGATGAGCAGCAGCTCGTGGCGCACGCCGACAAGGCGCTGTACCTGGCGAAGCGGCTGGGCAAGAACCGTCTGGAGATCTACGAGCCGTAGCCGGCCGTGGCCCCGGCCGGCCGTGAGCTAGGAGCCGCCGTGCGTGGACTAGAGGCGGCCGAGCGCCGCCAGGTCGTCGAGATCGGCCGGCCGGCTGTCTCTGACGCGGGCGGCGGCGCCGGCCACGCGGGCCGCCGCGCCATCTATGAAGTGCCGGGCCACCAGCAGCTTGCGCGCATCGTGCTGCGCGTCGCCGGCGAGTAGATAGCCACAGACCACGTCGGTGCCCATCTCCACCAGGCGGCGGGCGTGGAAGTCGCGGAAGCGCTCGTCGCCCGCCTCGCGGACGCGGGCCACGGCCGCATCGAACGCGGTGCGGGCGCTGCGGATGGCGGCCAGCAACTCCGGCGTGGCCGCGTAGTCACGGGCGTCGAGCTCGTCCAACCGGTCGGAGAATGTGCCGCCGAGCACGCCTCCTATGGCGGCCACGACCTGGAGCTGGGTGGTGCCCTCGTAGATGTTGGTGATGCGCGCGTCTCGCGCGTGCCGCTCGACCGCGAAGTCGCGCATGTAGCCGGAACCGCCGTGCACCTGTATGGAGTCGTAGGCCACCCGGTTGGCCATCTCGGTGGCCAGCGCCTTGCAGAGCGGCGTGAAGAGAGCGGCGAGCCGTGATGTGCGCTTGAGCTCGCCGCGCAACTGTCTGAGCTCGACGGCGATGGTTGCGGAATCGGCAGCCAGCCTCGCGCCAGGCTCGCCCACGGGCGTTGCCACGGGCTCGCCGCCCAGCTTCGCGCTGGGTGTCGCGGCCGCTTCGAGCTGGGCAACGCGGTGCTCGAGCGCGTCCTTGAGATCGACGATGAGGCTGGTCTCGTAGAGCAGCGCCCGCGACGCCTCTATGCTGACGCGCATGTCCGCGAGCATGGCGGCTACCGCCGTGAGCTCGCGGATCGGCTTGCCGAACTGCACGCGCTCGCCGGCGTATTTCTCGGCGGCGCGGTACGCGGCCTCGGCGATGCCCTGCGCCTGCGCCGCGATGGCCAGGCGAGCGCCGTTCATGAGGCTCATCACGTACGTCGTGAGCCCCCTACGGCGCTCGCCCACCAGCCGCGCTGGCGCGTCCGTGAACTGCAGCTCGCAAGTCGGCGAGCCGTGGATGCCAAGCTTGTCTTCCAGGCGGCGGATCCTCATGTGCTCGTCGCGCTCGTACACGAACAACGAGAGCCCGCGTGCGTCGCTTGTCCCGGCCTCGCTGCGCGCGAGCACCAGCGACACCTGACCGCAACCGTTGGTGATGAACCGCTTCACGCCGTTCAGCCGCCAGGTGCCGTCCGGCTGCTCCGTCGCCTTGAGCTGCACGTTCTGCAGATCGCTGCCGGCCTCGGGTTCCGTGAGCGCCATGGAACCGGTCACGCGGCCGGAGGCGAACCGCGGCAGGAACTCCTGCTTGAGCTCCTCGGAGGCGAACTTGTTGATGGTGTCGGCTATGTCCTGCAGGCCGAAGACGTTCATGAGCGCCGGATCGGCACGGCTGATCATCTCGACGGCCATCATGGAGACGGTGACCGGGAAGTTGAGCCCGCCGAAACGGCGTGGCAGGGTCATGCCCATGAGATCGGCCTGACGCAACCGGTCGAGCGACTCGGCGATGCCGGGTGCGTAGAGCACCGTGTTGTCCACCAGGTCACTGCCGGCGCGGTCCACGTCCTCGGCGCGCGGCGCCACGAACTCACCGGCGATCTCGCCGGCGATGGTGAGCGCCCGGTGGTACGAATCGCGGGCATCGTCGAGGTCCTTGGGGGCGAACGGGAACCGCCGTGCCTCGGTGTAGTCGTCCTCGCGAAGCGCGACGACTCGTGCCAGGTCGGCGTGCTCCAGCCGGAATTGCAGGTCGGGGTCGTCGAGGAAGAAGTTGCTCATACTGCCCGCCTCACGCCGACCCCTTCGTCCTGTAGGCCGAGATCATCTTCGGGATCACGTCGTGCAGATCGCCGACTATGCCGTAGTGGGCTACGGAGAATATGGGAGCCTGGGGGTCAGTATTGATCGCCAGGATGCGCGCCGACTCGTCCATGCCGGCGCGATGCTGCACCGACCCCGAGATCCCGGCGGCGATGTAGAGCTTGGGGCGCACGGTGGTGCCGGTCTGGCCCACCTGGTGCTCGTGACCCACCCAGCCGGCGTCGACGGCGGCGCGCGAGGCGCCGACCACGCCGCCCAGCGTCTCGGCGAGCTGCTCAACGAGGGCGAAGCCCTCGCGCGAGCCTACGCCGACGCCACCCGCGACCACCACGCGGGCGCCCTTGAGGTCGACCGTCTTGGCCTCCTTGTGACGGTCGACCAGCACCACGTCGAGGTCGGCGGGGTCGAGCAGTATCGCCTCAGCGGGTCGGCCGCTCCCGTCGGCTGCTCCGCCGTGCGCGGGGCGTTCCGCCACGGCGCTGTCGGGCCGACCGCTCTTCGGGTTCCCCGCTTGCGCAATCACGACCTCGACGAGTTCGACGCGACCTGTGCGCGACGCGTCGGGCTCGGGCATGCGCATGACGCCCTCGCGCACCGTGGCCATCTGGGGCCGGTGTTCGGGGCAGACGATGGTGGCGATGATGTTGCCGCCGAAGGCCGGCCGGATCTGATACAGCAGGCCGGTGTACTGCTTCTCGCGCGTGCTGTGGTTGCCTATACGCAGGTCTGTGCAGTCTGCGGTGAGGCCGGTGCGCAGAGTGCTGGCTACGCGCGGCGCCAGGTCGCGGCCGGTGGTGGTGGCGCCGTAGAGCACGATCTGCGGCTGCTCCCGGCGGACGAGGCCGGCCATGAGACGGGCGTACGGCCCGGCCAGATAGTGAGTGAAGAGTTCGTCGTCGGCCGCGTACACGACATCTGCACCGTGGGCTATGAGGGCCGGTGCCAGCGTTTGCGCACCGGCCCCGGCCACCACGGCGCCCGTTTCCGCGCCCAGGCCGTCGGCGAGCTCGCGCGCCCGGCCCAACAATTCCAGGCTCACGTCGGCCGCCCGGCCCTCGTCGCGCTCCACGAACACCCACACGCCGTCAGCCAAGGATGTGCTCCCCGATGAGCTCCTGCACGAGGTCGGCCACGCCTTCGTCCGTCGGCTCCACCATGCGCGCCGTGGTCTGTGCAAGGACCACGCTCTCGATGTCTTTCACGCGAGTGGGGGAGCCCTTGAGGCCGATGGTGCCTTCGTCGGCGGCTATCGCGGCCGCGTCCCACTGAAGGACGCGGGCGCGGCAGACCTGCCGGCCGTCGTGGTCGACAAGGCACACCTCGGCGGCCTCGCTCTCCGGATCCAGGTAACTGTCGTCGTAGTCCGGCCAGGTCTCGGCCGCCACGTCCTTGTACGTGAGGACCAGCTTGACCGACGGCGGCCGCGGCTCATTGGCCTCGCCCGTGACGGTCAGCAGCGCCGGCAGCGGCGCGCGAAGCGTCTCGTAGCCGCCCTCTATGGAACGCGTGGCGGTGATGAAGCGGCGGGCGCTCGCGGATTGCCCCGCCGTGCCCTCTGCCGCCACCCCGTCTATGCGGCTCACGCAGGTGATCTGCGGGACGCCGAGCTTCTCGGCGGTCTGCGGACCCACCTGTGCCGTGTCTCCATCGATGGCCTGCCGGCCGCAAAGGACAAGATCCACGTCGCCCAGCTTGCGGACCGCCTGGGCGAGGGCGTAGCTGGTTGCGAGCGTGTCGGCGGCGGCGAAGCGCTTGTCTGTGAGGAGGATGACCTCGTCGGCGCCGCGGTACAGCGACTCGCGCAGCACCTGGACGGCGGCCGGCGGGCCCATGGTGATCACGCTCACCCGTCCGCCGTGGCCATCACGCAGTCGCAGCGCCTCTTCCAGGGCGTTGAGGTCTTCCGGGTTGAAGATGGCCGGCAGGGCGGCGCGGTTGACCGTGCCGTCTTCCTTCATGGCCTCACCGGTCACGTTCGCCGTGTCCGGAACCTGCTTGACCAGGACGACGATGCGCAACGGGCCCGTTCCAAGCGCGTCAGCGCACGCTTCACCGTGATCGCCGGTGTTCGCGCCATGAGGGTCCACGGCACCGCTCGCAGCACCGCCTCGCGCGGCGCTCGCCGGGTCGGGACCCGCCGGACAGCCCGCCCCGGAGGAGCGTGCCACGACGCCCGCCCCGGCGCTCGCCGGGCAGGCGTGGTGAGTAGACGTGAGACTGCGTACGTCAGCGCTCATGGAGTGGCGCAGTATAGCACCCGGCATGCCCGAACCCAGCCGGCGACTGGCCTCAGCTGCCCGCTGCCGGAGACTCGCCTGCGGCTCCGCCGCCCTCGAGCTTACGCCGCCGCCACGGGTCCGGCCGCCACGACCGCTTCGTCGGCGGTGTCTTCGAACTGCGCGAAGTTCTCCGCGAACATGCCGGCGACCTTGCGGGCGGTCTCGTCGTAGGCTTCCTTGTCTGCCCAGGTAGCGCGCGGCGTGAGGATCTCGCTCGGTATGTCCCCGTGGGCGGTGGGCACCAGCACCTTGAAGATGGGGTCGGCCACGAATTCGCCCTTGGCCAGCTCGCCGTTGATGGCGGCCGTGAGCAGCTTCCTGGTGATGGCGATGCTCATGCGCGAGCCCACGCCGTAAGGTCCGCCGCTCCAGCCGGTGTTCACCAGCCAGCAGTCCGTCTCGTGCCAGGTGAGCCGCTCGGCGAGCATCGCCGCGTAGCGTGTTGGCTTCAGGGGCATGAACGGCGCGCCGTAGCAGGCCGAGAACGTGGGGCGCGGCTCGTCGATACCCACTTCAGTACCGGCGACCTTGGACGTGAAGCCGGAGAGGAAATGGTAACTGGCCATGGCCGGGGTGAGCCGGGCGATGGGAGGCAACACCCCGAAGGCGTCGCAGGTGAGGAAGAACACGTGCCGGGGGTGGGTGCCCACACCTCTGACTATGGCGCCCGGGATGTGATCGATGGGGTAGGTGGCGCGCGTGTTCTCCGTGAGGAAGTCCGAGTCGTAGTCGATGGCCCGGGTCTGCGGGTCCACCATTACGTTCTCCAGGAGGGACCCGCACTTGATGGCGTTGTAGATCTGCGGCTCGGCGGTGGG
>CAZIGT010000181.1:0-6616 GCA_964538465.1 uncultured Thermoleophilia bacterium
CGGCCGGCGTACCGTCGTAACCCACGACGATCCTGCGCTTCATGGCCTTTGACTGTGACTGGTCGCCACTCCTGTGCGCTGGATTGGGTACCCGATTGAAGGGGTTTCATTCAGGGTGGCGCTGTTGGCGGTGAGGGCGGCGATCCGAGTTCGTCTTCGCCCGGTCGCGGATAGCCGCTGGGCCGGCTTCGCATCCGTTTGTGGAAGCGAGGCCGGCCCAGCGGTCAGGACTCGCGTTTCGGCCCGCGGTCAGGGCCTGACTCTCACCCTGCGGTCGCGACCGCGGCGTCGCTCCGGACCGGCTCATCGGCGAGATCTGCATAGCCGGCCACGATCGTCGCCACGGAGAAGGGCGTGCTGAGCAGCACGAGCGGGCCGCGGCACAGGGCCGAGACGGCGCCGAAGAGCAGCACCAGCACGACGTGCTCCCAGAACCCGGAGCGCATGACCGTCTCTCGGCTGGCGCTCATGGCTTCGCTCAAGCTCATTTCACGGTCGACCATGTATGGGAAGACGTAGATCCAGATCGCGGCCAGCAGGATGCCGCCGACGATCGTGATCGATGCCAGTGCTATCAGGATGACCAGCGCGAGGGCGGCGCCGAGGAATGCCCAGAAGCGGTGCAACTGGGAGAAGACGTCGCCGATCTCGGGCTTGCGGCCGCGCCGCCGGCCGATGACCATGCTGCAAAGGCCGGCGTAGAGCGGGCCGGCGAGCACGCCGAGGCTGATGACGGTGAGGATGATGGCCAGCAGCGTGGCCACTATCAGCGGCAGGATGTCGTCGATGAACGCACGTCCGCCCTCGGTGAGGACGTGACCGAGGTCCATGCGTTTCCCTGCGACGACCTGAGGCGCTCCACTACTGCTCATGATCCACTCCCTTCGAGCTCGTTCGCGTCGCGAACGAGTCACTCAACGACTGGGATCAGCCTAGCTGGGGCCCCCGGCGCCGTCGTCTCCCCGCCGGAGGAACCTGCCGTCAGCCGCGGGGAGAGATGTGTTGCCGCAGCCCGCCTCTCCAGAGGGAGGGGACGGGCGCACGTACCACTACAGGGTGAGGGCCTCGCGGGGCGGCCGCGTCGCCGCGGCGGGCGCCTGCCGCGTCAGCCGCCGCGCAGCCGGAACCCCTGCGCTACCATGGCGAAGCCGAAGAGAACGATCGCCACCCCGGCGAGAAAGGCCAGGAACGCGATCGACGGCCCCGGCCAAACGACCACCACGAGGCCGATGACGGCGAGCACCGTACCCGCCAACGCCACGGCCCAGCCGCCGCTCTGCCTGTCGCTGAGCGCCAGTACCACGGTGACGATGCCGAAGGCCATGAACACGATGCCGGCGACCACCGCCGCCGTTTTCACGCTGCCTTCCGGAAGGATGATCAGGACCAGGCCGCCGATGAGTCCCACGATGGGGCCGGCGACACCGAGGCGTGTCGTGCCGCGAATGGACGCGACGATGCCGAGGATACCCGCGACGACCAGGCTGGCTCCCACCACCACCGTGAGGAAACGCACGCTGTCGAAGGGGTTGAACACCACGATGAGGCCGAGGATCACGGCGAGCACGCCGATGGTGAGCACCACGCCCCACGCGGACGATCTGTTCGGGTTGTCGGCGGCTCCAGGCACGTCCGTCCTCCTCCTGCGTCGGCGTACGGGGGCGGCTGTCGCCCGCAGGCGATCTCCCCATTCTGCTGCGAAGCGTATCCTCTCAACGCTCCGAAGCGCAGCCTACCCCAGGGGCGCAGGGCGGTAAACGACGACGGTCATCGACTAGGATACTGGTTGACCGTCGCATCCTGGGAGTCCGCCATGTCCGGCGATGCATTGATGCTAGTGATCATCGCCGTCTGGCTGGCGGTGGCTCTTGCCGTCTTCGCGGCGCTGTTCTTCGTGACGGCGCCATACGGCCGTTACGTCCGCAGCGGCTGGGGTCCTACCCTGCCCAACCGCTTCGGCTGGTTGATCATGGAGGCCCCATCCGCGGTCGTCTTCGCCGTCGGCTTCATCTTCGGCTCGTCGCAGAACGCGATGGCCTGGGTGTTCCTCGCCCTGTGGGAGTCCCACTACGTCTACCGCGCCTTTGTGTACCCGTTCACGTTGCGCGACGACGGGCGGCGCATGCCGTTCAGTGTCGTGGGGTTCGGCGTCGCGTTCAACGGCGCCAACGCCTGGCTGAACGCGTGGTGGCTGTTCGACCTCTCCGGCGGCTACGCTGCCTCATGGCTTCTGGACCCCCGCTTCGTCGCGGGGGTCGCCCTCTTCGTGGGTGGCATGATCGTCAATCGCCACGCCGACGCAGTCCTGCGGCGCCTGCGTGATCCCCGGCGCCACAACCACACCGCCGGGCCCGGAGTGGAGGGCGTCTATCGCATGCCGCAGGGTGGCCTGTATCGCTGGGTGTCGTGCCCGAACTACCTCGGTGAGATCGTGCAATGGACGGGCTGGGCGCTCGCCACCTGGTCGCTTCCCGGCTTGGCGTTCGTCATCTGGACGATGGCCAATCTGGTGCCCCGAGCTCGTGCCAACCACGCGTGGTACAGGGAGCACTTCGCCGACTACCCGCCGCGACGCAAGGCACTGATACCCGGCGTGTGGTGAGCTCGTGGTGGCCGGCGCGGGCGGCCGATCGCGGGCTGGCGCGGGCGGGCGCCGGCCGCGGGCGCTGGCCGCCGAAGCGGCCACAGCCGGCAGCGGCCCGCCGTCCGGTCGCTCAATCCGCGAGGATGAGGAACGCCGCCGTGCCGATCGCGCCGCCGACGACCACGGCGCCCACGTTGATCGCCAGATAGGCGCGACGGTACGCCGGCGGCCCCTTGTCTTGGCCGGCGCCCTGTGCTCGCGCCCGCGCCCGCATCTGCCAGCGGGCGCTTTCGACCACGGCGAACCGGTCGTGCGTCAGAAGCAGCAGCGGCGCCAGGCCCAGCAGGAAGAACAGCACGGCGCAGAGGATCCAGCTCCAAACGAGGTGCGCTCCCCGCAGGCCGTACTCCGCGAAGTTCCAGCCCAGCAGCAGGAAGACCGCCGACCAGCCCGGCAAGGCGAGAGTGAAGCCGGATGCCCTGTGGGCCAGCGACGCGTTGGCGAAGCCAAGGATCATGCCGACGATGATGGAGACAGGCGCTACCCACAACCAGTCCGGTGCCTCGTGGGCGATCACGAAGGGACCGCCCTTCGCCACGAAGCCGCCCAGGCCCAGGATGCCGCGCATGGCGAAGAACATCACGGCCAGACAGCGCGCCATGCCCATGGGGGTGAGGCCGACCCCCACGAGCTGTCGCCAGGGCCAGCGCCATTCGGCAGGTTCATCCGGGACGCCCAACCAGCTCATCCTGCGGATCCCTTTGCAGCGGTGGCGCGGCGCCGCGGCGGATGCGCACCGCGGCGCGCGCCGGCTCTTGCCCGCTATCCGGCGCGCTTCACGAGCTTCTCCATCGCCTCCTTCGGCTTGCTGACGATGGGAGCGCCGTGGTCCAGACAGAGGATGGTGAACGGCAGCGCGAGGAGCCCGGCTACGCTGCGGCGGGTGGCATCGGGGTCTTCGTGATACTCGAAGGGCGCGTACTCCAGCTCGCGGCCGTCCGGGCTCACGACCAGGTCGGGGACGAAGAGGACCCCGTCCTGAGGCAGACCGTGCTCCATGCGAGGTTCCAGGAGGAAGGCGTAGTGCGACCACTCCGGCCCCGGGGTGCGCACGGCCAGCAAGCCCCCGGGAAGGAGGTCGCCCTCCACGTAGAACTGGTCCGGCTCCTCGTCGGCGCCGGCGGCGTCCTTGGGCATCCAGATTTCGGCGTCGAACTGCCGCCGGTACCGCCACGCGGCGCGCTGGTGGCAGCGAGCCGTGAGAAGGATGGCGCGCGGCTCGGGCAGCTTGGCGAGCTCGTCATCGGCCAGCCGGACCGGGTCTATCAGCACGCACCCGCCGCCGGCGGCCAGGGCGTGCGAGCTGCAGATGCCGCCACCGATGGCGCTGTTGTTGATGCGCCAGTGGTAGAGGCCTGGGGCGACCACCTCGAGCCTCTCGGCGATCTCCTTTGGCTCCGTCATGACCCAGCCTCCTCATCTGCCTGCGTCCGGATGAATCGCGCCGACCGCGACGGGCCGTCGCGATGCCGCACCATGACAATAGCATCCGGGGACGAGTGAGTGCAGTGCCGGGGACGAGTGAGTGCAGTGCCGGGGGCGGGGAGTCGTGCCCGGCGGTCCCATGCCGGAGCGGGCGAGCCGGGTCAAGGCGTGCACGGCTCGCAGTGCCGGGGCGCATATGATGTTCGGCGCTCGCCGTCGTCTTCCAGGAGGGCCGGCATATGCCGACCGCGAAACCGGGGGCGGGTACCCGCGCTCCGGAAGGAAGGACCACCGTGCGCCGCAAGGTGCTCGCCCTACGCAACGCTGCCAGGTGTGCCAGGCTCGCCCTGGCCCTCCTGTGCATCGCCGTCGGGGCCGCGGCCGCGGGGTGCTGGACGGCCGGCTGTGGCCTGGTCGTGGGGTCCGGCACGCTGGTCACTGAGCGACCGCGGGTGCACGCTTTCACCCGCGTGGAGGTGGACGGCGCCTTCCGGGTCCGGGTTCTCCGAAGCTCCGTCTACGGCGTCCGCCTGACCCTCGACGAGAACGTCGCGGAGTACGTCGAGCTCGTGGTGGAGGACGACACTCTGCATCTGGGCCTCGAGGACGGCCATCACTATGTGAACGCCGTCCTCGAGGCCGAGGTGACACTGGCGAAGATGTCGACTCTCGACCTGGACGGCGCGTGCAGGGTGGAGTTGCAGGGGTTCAACTCGCTCGTACCGCTGCAGGTCGACCTCGACGGCGACAGCCGGCTGCGGGCGATCGATCTGCGCAGCACGGAGCTGGCTCTCGACATCCGCGGGTCGAGCGTCGTCGACGGCACTTGGGTCATGACCGACGGCCGTTTCGTGGCCGGTGGGAAGTCGGTCGTCCGTCTCGCCGGCGCCGTGGATCGGC
The DNA here is from genome assembly GCA_964538465.1 of uncultured Thermoleophilia bacterium. Lineage (GTDB taxonomy): Bacteria > Actinomycetota > Thermoleophilia > UBA2241 > UBA2241 > UBA6103. Next base: position 4,970 of record CAZIGT010000181.1, read on the forward strand.
TCACGCTCAGCCTGTCGGGTCGTAGCTCGGGCGAGCTCGATCACTTCCGGACGGAGAGCCTGGACGCCGAGCTGTCCGGCGGCAGCTACGCCGTCGTCCATGTCACCGGCAACGTCAACGCCGAGCTGCACCGCGCGTCCGTGCTGGAGTACGTCGGCTCCCCCGAGCTGGGCCGCATCGTCACATCGGGAGGCTCCATGGTCTGCCGCACGGAGGAGTGAGCGGGCCCCCTCGGGTCTCAGGACCCCGCCGCGCCGCGCGCGCCGCCGCGCGCCCGCCCGTCGACTGCGGTCTCAGTCTCGTGCTCCGCCGGCACGAACCGATCATCCGGCGGACAGCTCTGCCGGTCTGCCGGCCATGGCCCGAACAGCTCGGCGCGCTCGTCGGCGGAGAGCGCCGCGCGTGCCTGCTCGCGCACGTTGTTCACGCCCACGAAGAACTCGCGCATCATGACCACCAGCAGGTAACGGCCCTTCTGCGTGAGAGTCACCTCGTCGCTGGTGTCCGTGGCAAACCCGCTGCACATGCGCATGAAGCACATCTCGAGGGGAAGCGCACGCTCCACGCTCACGCCGAAGTCGCGGCGGAACCGCTGCTTGTCGAGTCGCAGGCCGAACAGCTCCATGAGGAAGCGATAGCGCATCTGGTCGCGGCGTGAGAACCGGCGGCAGCTGGTGACGCCGGTGCGACCGTCCGCGACCGCCGCGTGGTAGTCGCGCAGCGAGAACGTCTCTATGTACAGCGCGCCGTCGAGGAACGAGAACGCCCCCGAACCCACGCCCACGTACTGCTCGTAGTCCAGGATGTACTCGTCCACGAGGCCGTCGACGGCGCGCGAGAACGTCCACGCCGAAGCCGGCGTGAAGCCGTCGGCGAGCTCGTGCGCAATGATCTCGTAGAAGCGTCGCTCGCGCCGGTAGTCGACCCTACCCACGGTCTTTGCCATGGAGCGCTCGACCTCCGGCGACGCCATGAGAGGGTAGAGCGTGCCCTGCTGACAGCCGCAGTCCTTGAGCAGCTGGAGGTCGCGACGCAGCAGCTCGTCGGTCTGGGTGGGGAAGTTGAAGATAAGGTCCGCGTTCAGCGAATGGAACGCGGGCGCCGTCTCGCGGATGCGTTCCACCGTGTCGGCGCCCGACCCGTACTTCTCGTAGCGGTCCATACGGACGAGGAGCTCGTCGTCGAACGACTGCACGCCCACGGACAGCCTCTGGACGCGCGGTGCGAGCTGCTCGACGTACTCGGGGAGCAGGTGGCTGGGGTTGGTCTCGCAGCTCACCTCGCGGATGTGGAACAGCTCGTTCGCCAGATCGATGGTGGCGCACAACTCATCGAGCAGGATGGTGGGAGTGCCGCCGCCTACGTAGAGGGAGCCGAAGTCGTAGCCTTGATCGGCCACCAGGCGCATCTCGTCGCGCAGGGCGCGGAAGTAGGCGCGCGCCAGCGCCTCGTGGAACGGATAGCGGTTAAAGCTGCAGTAGGGGCAGAGGCGCTCGCAGAACGGTACGTGCGCGTACAGCATGTACTCGGTGCCGGGCGTGGGGTCGGGGAGTCGCGGCCGCTCGTAGGGCTGCGCCCTGAGCTGGCGGCCGTTCTGCCAGTCCATCACGCGTGTGAGCAGACGTTCGGAGATCATTCAGATGCCTT
>CAZIGT010000182.1:0-6596 GCA_964538465.1 uncultured Thermoleophilia bacterium
TGGGGCTCTGCTGCCCTGGCGACGGTACCGTGTGGGCCTGCGGCAACACCAAGACTGAAGGCGGCCCCTTGCGGGCGGCGGTCTGGCACCGCGCAGCGCGGTAGCGCCGCCGCCCGGCTGTTGGCTACTCGCGGACCGCCCGCCAGGCCTCCAGCACCTTCTCCTTGAACGCCCGGCCGTCGGGGTCGTCACCGAGGCCGAGGAAGACGGTGCGGCGCTCAGACATCTGGCCGATACGGCCGAGCACCTTCAGCCCCTGGTCGGGGATGACCGCGGCCTCGGGGCTCTCGGCGAAGTCGGTGAGTTCGGCATCCGGGAGCGGCGCGCTCACCACATAGGCCTCGTCATCGCCCAGCTTCGTCGCCCAGATCAGCCGCTTCGGCGTAAGCAGTATGCCCATGACCTGCTGCTGCGGCACGTGCGCCAGACGGTCCATGAGGCGCCGTTTCAGCAGCGTGGACTTCGTCTCGCAGCCGGCGATCGCTTGCGCCAGGAGCTGCGTCCGTTCCGTCTTCTCGGCCCAGATCTTGATGGCATCGGCCAGCTCCGGCGTCATGCTCACCAAATCGCACGCCCGCGATGCGCGCTCGTACATCCTCTCCACGATCGCATCCCCCTGCCCGGCTCGCTCCTGCCCTACTCTTCCCTGCGCGAGCCGTCCCCCCGGCCAACGGCCGGCCTCCATGGAAGTGGTCGGTACTAAGTACCCATCACCATGAAGGCGGCCCGAGCCGCGACGCTGGCGGCGCAGTTCAAGGTGACGATAGCAGGTGGGGCACCGTGCGCGGGCGCTACGCCTAGCGTCTCAGGTCGCGCACTTCGCGTAGGCCCGCAGCGACTGTCTTCCTGTGGACCTTCGCCGAGACTGTCGTCGAGAGACGGCGTGATAGTCTTAGTAGACAGTCTCTCGAGGGGGCTATCGATGTATCCGTGTCCGTACTGTGGCGCCAAGGCCGAGGATTCGTGGACCACGTGCCGCAGCTGCGGCGACGCTCTGCTGGACAGGGTCGACGAGACGGGCGCGCAGGATGGGACGGACGACGCCGGCGCGCCGAGCGCGGCCGAGGAGGTCGGCGCGCGCGGCAAGGCCGCTTCATCCTCGGCTTCCGAAGAGGCTGCCAAGTGGGAAGCCGCGCAGGGCAGGACAGACCAGCCGGCCGCAGAGGGCAGCGCAGACCAGGCGGCCGCACGCCCATCACCGCCCGGCGCTGAGATAGCGCCCGGCGGTCCGCCCATCCCCAACGATATCCGACGCTGGAACTGGGGCGCCTTCTTCCTGAGCTGGATCTGGGGCCTCGGCAACCGGACCTTCATCGCCATGATCATCCTCATCCCGATGGCGGCGTCCGCGGTCCTTCGGGATTCGCCCTACGTGCTGATCGCCTACGCGATCGAGCTGGCGATCATGATCGTCCTGGGAGCCAAGGGAAGCGTATGGGCCTGGCGCAACCGCGGATGGAACAACGTGGAGCGCTTCCGCCGCTCACAGAGCCGCTGGGCCCTGGCGGGGGTGATCGTCTTCGTGCTGAGTGCCTGCGCGGGCACATTCGCCGCGCTGGCTGAGTTCGGGTATCTCGGCCGCGGATCCGTAGCCGCTCGCAACGCCGCTTCGGCCATGCAGACCAAGCGGATGATCACCTACAGGAACGCCGAGTACGGGTTCTCTTTCCACTACAACGGCAATCTGCTGACCCAGAAGAAGGACGTTCGGGGCGAGGGCTACGCCACGGGCGATCCCGACTACGCGATGGTCTTCTACGACAAGTACGACGTCCTCTGCATGGCCATCTCCGTCTTCGACGTGGGGACGCCGATGACCGCAGCAGGCGTGGCCGAACTCAAGCCGGAGCTGGAGAGGATCCTTCCAGACCTCGTGGGCGCCACCGGCACGCGTGTCCGAATAGGTGAAGTGACGAAGGAAGACAGCGGGGACCTGCTCGGCTTTCAGGTTGAGGCCTCGGTCGAGATCGACGGAAAGCCACAGATGCTGTCGTACCACTTCCTGTTCTGGGACGATCTTGTGTGCTATCTCGGCTTCATGGCGCCAGACGAGCAGTGGCCGGATGTCGAGCCGGAGTTCGAGGACATCATGGCTTCGTTCGTTGTGACCCGCTGACCAAGGCCGTGCGGGACTCGTCTTCCGATCTCGCGGGAGTCGAGCCTGCTTGCCGCGCGGGACTCGGGTCTTCCAGCTGCGCGGGGGTCGAGTCCGACGGCCTCGTCGCGACGGGTCTGCGCGGAGAACGGAAGCCGTGGCTCCGGCGCTCTCCCGTCGTTCAGACGTCCCTCGACAACGCGGCTGCCCGCGAGACGAACTCCTCCACGTGGGCGTCAGTCGTCGCGAACGAGCAGACCAGCCTCACGAACGCGTCTTCCGGACCGAGCGTGAACCCCACCGGGAGTGAGTCCGCGTACCACTCGTAGAACTCGGCACCCTCGTGCTGCAGCCGGTCGGCCAGCACGCGGGGCATGGTCACGAACACCTCGTTGGCATCCACCGGCCATACGAGCCTGACCCCTGGTATCTCCGAGAGGCTGCCGGCAAGCCGCGCCGCCTGGGCGTTGGCGTGGCGCGCGAGCTCGAGCCAGTGCCCGTCCTGCAGCCACCCGATGATCTGGCAGCCGAAGAAGCGGCCCTTGGACAGCAGATGCCCCGTGCGCTTGCGCCGCAGCGCGAGTCCAGAGGCGAGCTTCTTGTCGAAGACCAGGATCGCCTCGGCTGCCAGACAGCCGTTCTTGGAAGCTCCCAGAGTGAGGATGTCGACCCCCGACTTCCACGTGAGCTCGGCCGGGCTGCACCCCTGTGCCACCAACGCGTTGCTGAAACGGGCGCCGTCCATGTGCAGTGTCATGGCATCGGCGTGCGCGCACTCGGCCAGTGCGGCGATCTCCGCCGCCGTGTAGACCAGCCCGGATTCGTTGGCCTGAGCGATGCTCAGCGCGCCGGCCTGCGGGTTGTGCGGCAGGTCTCTGCCTGCCCTTTCGAGGTAGGTCTGGACCGTTCCGGCCGACAGCTTCCCCTCACCGTGACCGAGACCGAGCATGCGAGCGCCGCCGGTGAAGAGCTCGGGGGCGGTCGACTCGTCCATGATCACGTGCGCCTGGGCGTCGCACAACACGACCTGCCAGGGCTGGACCATGCTGGCCAGGGCGAGACAGTTGGCGGCCGTTCCCGTCGCCACGAAGAACGCCTCGAGGTCGCATTCGAACGTGTCCTGCAGTGCTGCGACGGCGCGGGCGGTCCATTCGTCATCCCCGTAGCCGTGCGCGTGCCCAGCGTTCGCCGCGGAGATCGCCTCCAGGATCCGCGGTGAGGCCCCCGTCTGGTTGTCGCTACCGAACTGCATAGCTGCCTTTCTCGATGCCGTCGAAGGACTTGCCTAGACGCTCGCTGACATCTGCTTCCTCTGCCGCCAGCTGGCGGCTGAGCCTACCATGCCGTAGCTGGCCGGCGGCAGAGCCCATGCAGACGGGATCAGGCAGCCGAGCCGGCGACTGTCCGTGGACGCCTTGGGCCCTGCGCGGGCGAGGCATGGTTGGCGATGTGGATGTGTCCGTGGACGAGAAGCAGCACGCCGATGAGCACACGCATCGCGGGCTGCCTTCCCACTTGGTCCCCGTCCCCGCGTGAGAGACGAGCGGTTCTGGTGCGGTACTGCCTGCAGCCTTGCTGCCGTAGCTCTGTTCCCGTGACCACGCCAGCCCGTCATGCCAGGAGGTGCTGCATCGCGATCGCCGACGGCCTGGGCGAGCGCAGCGACCGGACGGCGGGTACCTGCGCCGGCGTCGCCGCCTGAGCACCGGCGCTTCAGAAGCAGGACGAAAGCTGTGATCGCCAGTAGGCGGCCGCCGTCCCCGTGGCGGGGGCACCGTCCTCCACGGCCCCCGCGACGCGGCCAAGGTCCGACCGGGGCAGAAGGCCCTGATCAACGGCGCCGTTGGCGGCGTGGGCACGTTCGCCGTGCAGATCGACAAGATCCTGGGGGCGGAAGTCACCGGTGTCTGCAGCGCCAAGAACGTAGACATGGTCCGGTCGCTGGGCGCGGACCATGTCGTCGACTACACCCAGGAGGGCTTCACGAAAGGCGGGCCGCGCTTCGACCTGATCCTCGACAACGTCGGCAGCCATTCGTTCTCGGACTACAGGCGGGCGCTCACCCCGAACGGAGTCATCCTGCCGAACACGGGCCACGCCAGCATGAGCTACGTCATCAAGGCGTTCGCGCTTTCGCCCTTCATACGCAGCCAGGGGAGCATGTTCAGCGCGAACGCGGACCACCGGCTCCTAAGTGACCTGAGGGGACTCATCGAATCCGGGCAGGTCAGACCGGTCATCGACCGGATGTGCCCGTTGAGCGAGGCCCGGGAGGCCTTGCGCTATCTGGGCGACAGGCACGTGCGCGGCAGGGTCGTGCTCATCATCTCGGGTGCGCGCATCCAACGGCTGCTTGCGGGACGGCGCCATGCAGCGGTTGCTCGCCGCGCTGGCTGCTTGCGGACCCCTGCACCCTCTTGTACCGTCGACCCGCAATCACCGCGGCGGAGCTGATCGCAGCCGGCCGCCAGGGGCAACCATCAGTCTGGGGGTAGTCATGAGACGTGCTCGACCGGCCTTCCTGCGCATGCTCCCGGCAGGTGGTACGGCTACGCGAGTGGCGCTCGCGTGTCTGGCCGTGGCGGCGGCGCTCGTGTGCTTCGCCGCCGGCGCCGCGCAGGCCAACCCGCCAGGCACGGGCGGCATGCCGTCGCCGACGAGCCCGGGCGGCATCGTCGTCGGCGATGGAGCCGGTGCATCGGGTGTCGGCACGGCATCTTCGGAATCAGCCGGCGCTGCCGCCCGCAACGCCTCCATGGCCGTCCAGCCGCTCGTCTTCCTGCCGGCCGACCAGGTGGCACATCCCAAGTACGGCAACGAGTGGTGGTACACGATCGGCCACGTGACCGCGGCAGGCGGGCGCGAGTTCGGCTTCGAGGTGAGCATGAACAGACTCTCGCTGTCGCCTCTCCCCGGCAGCATCTACCGCGCCGATCTCGCCGTGACCGACGTTACGGCGCAGGCCTTCCACCAGAACGTGGGACTCTTCCTCACCGCCACGGAGTCCACGAACCTGCTCGATGTGCGCGTGGGCACCGCCTCGCTGATCGGCATCTCGCCGCAGAACATGCACCTGAAGGCCACGCTGCCGGACGGCACCGCCGTGGATCTGCAGTTGAGCTCAAGAAAGCGGCCGATGGCGGTGGGTGGAACGGGATTCATCCCCCTCGGTGACGGCTCCAGCTACTACTACTCGATGACGAACGTGGCCGCCAAGGGCACTGTGACGGTCAACGGCCAGACGCTGAACGTCAAGGGTTTCGCCTGGCACGATCACCAGTGGGGCAACTGGGCGTGGGGCAGCATCTCCTCATGGACGTGGATGGCAGTGCAGCTCAACAATGGCGTGCAGATGAACCTCGGCGACATCAAGGGGGCCGGCGGCAACGCCAACATCCTGAACAGGAAGGGCAACCTCAGCATAGCCGACGACCTCACCATCACCCCGCTGGACGTGTGGGTGAGCCCGCACACGGGCATCGCCTATGCGTCCGGCTGGCTGCTGCAGATCCCCTCGCGCAAGTGCCGGCTCAAGGTCATCCCCCTGGTCAGGGACCAGGAGCTGGACATGCGCATCTGGAACACGGACTTCGCCTACTGGGAAGGCGCGTGCAGCGTCACCGGCAAGTGGCAGGGCAAGCCTGTCAAGGGCCGCACCTACACAGAACTCATCTCGGTGACTGACTGAGGCCGAATCGGGTGGGGCCGCGCGCGGGCACATGCGTGCACGCGCGGCCCCGCCCTGATGCCGAGTCGCCGGGCAGAAGGCGCGGGGGTGCGCCGGTGGTCGGTGCGCAGCCAAAGCACCGCCGGCGGCAGGTGCGTCGGTGCGGAGACGCCGGCGATCGGTGCGGAGCTAGAGGAGCACCGGCACGCCGCAGCCGGCGAGATACTCCTTGACCTGGCGGATGCTGAACGTGCGGAAGTGGAACACGGACGCGGCGAGCACTGCCGCCACGCCGGCCTTGTCCACCGCCTCGTAGAAGTGCTCCAGCGTACCGGCGCCACCCGACGCGATGACCGGCAGCGAGACCGCGTCGACGACTGCCCTGGTGAACGGGATGTCGTAGCCGGCGAGCGTGCCGTCGCCGTCCATGCTCGTCGGCAGGATCTGGCCGGCGCCGAGTTCCTCGCAGCGCTTCGCCCACTCGATGCAGTCGACGCCGGTGCCGCGCTGGCCACCGGCCACGACGACCTCGAAGCCCGACGGCATGGACTCGTTGCGGCGGCCGTCGATGGCGACCGTCACGCACGGCGACCCGAACGCTTCGGCCGCCTCCTTCACAAGCTCCGGCCGTGCCACCGCGGCGCTGTTCATCGATACCTTGTTGACGCCCACGTCGAACAGCACCTGCATGTCCTCGAGAGACCCGATACCACCACCAACGGTGAGCGGGATGCCCAGCCCATCGGCGACCTGCCGCGCCCACTCCAGACGGGTTTTGCGCCCCTCGACGGTGGCCGCGATGGCCAGCATGGCCAGCTCGTCGGCACCCTCGGC
>CAZIGT010000183.1:0-6587 GCA_964538465.1 uncultured Thermoleophilia bacterium
GCGAGAACGGGTCGCGGGCCAAGTAGGAGTCGACGAGGCCGGTCTCCTCCAGCCGGAAGCCGCCGGCCTCGGCCCAGACAGCCTCCACGCACCCCGTCGCGGGCTCGTGCCGCCACCTGATCTCGCTGATGTCCTCCTGAAGGACCTCGCGCTCAGGTGACGGCCCCTCCTCCGGGACAAGATCGAGGAACGCCGGCAGCCTCACACCAGCCGGCCGGCGATAGACGGGCAGCTCGAGCCGGCTGGCGCCGGTCAGCAGGGTGAGCGTGGTCGGCCGTGCGGACGGCCACGCGAGGGGCCACTGCGTGGTGGCCAGCGCCAGCCGCAGGCAGTGCCCGACCGGGAAGGAGTAGGCCACTGCAGCCAGAGGCACCTCGACTCGGTACGGAGTACCCGGCACTAGGGGCCGCGGCGTGTCGTGGCCATCGTGATGGGTGAGGTTGAGCACCCCGCGAGCGACCAGCGTGGAGGCTCCCGTCTCGTCGACGTCGCAGAGGCGCACCGCGACGAGCGCCTGCGGCCGGTCGCTCACGAGGTCGAGCACGGCGCGGGCCTGCCCGAGGATCTCGAGAGGCTCGCTCAGCGGCGGCGAGTCGAACACCCGAGAGCGCCCGTCGTCGGGCCGCTGGTCGCCGGGCGAGTCCGCGTCGCACGACCAGGAGATCCAGCAGCCGCCCTCGATGCCGGTGATCTGCGGCGTCGCGAACGTCACCGCCGGCGCCGGCTCCGCCGCTGCACTCACCTCCTCGCCCGGGTCGCTCGCGGCTCCGCCCAGTCCGGTCCTATCCTCACCCCGACCGGTCGCGTCCTCACTCGGGCCGGGCGCGTCTTCGGGCGGCGCACTCACCTCCTCACCCGAATCAGAGAGACGGCCCGCAGCCCCGATCCGAAGCGTCCGCGTCGTCACGTTCGCCGACGGCCACGCCTCTTCGGACAGCCAGCGGCCAGTCTTGTCGCCCCAGTCCCCGCCCGGCGGGTGCCCGTCTTGCATCCAGAAGGTGAGGCGGGGATCGTCCATGACTCCGTTCTCGATTCCCTTGAGCCAGTGATCCCACCAGCGCACCATCTCTTGCAGGAAGCCGACCGCAGAACCGGGCGCGCCGTGGTGAGGAGTCGTGTGACACCACGGGCCGATGAGGCCCTTGACCGGCCCGCGATAACCCTGCAGGACTCTGAGGATCGCGTCGCGGTAGCCGTCGGCCCAGCCGCCGACCATGTAGACGGCGCACTGCATGGCGTCGTAGCCCTCACAGACCGACCCGTGACGCCAGTACGCGTCGCGACGCTGGTGCGAGAGCCATTCGGGGAGCGGCGGAGCCACCCCTTCCAGCCGCTCTCGCCACAAGTCCTTCCAGCCGTTACCCACAATCGCCGGGTCCGGCGCGTGGGCGGCGTAGCCGAGGAGCATGGTCGCGTACGATTGCATCTCGGGACCCATCACGCAGCCGCCGGTGTAGTGCTCGTCGTTGGCGTAACGATCGTCCGTGGAGCACATCGAGACGATCGCCTTCAGAGCGGGCGGACGGCGGGCGGCTACCTGCAGGGCATTGAAGCCGCCCCACGAGATCCCCATCATGCCGACCGCGCCGCTGCACCAGGGCTGCGCGGCGAGCCAGGCGATCACCTCGAGCGCGTCGTCCTGTTCCTGAGCGGTGTACTCGTCCCGGAGGTGCCCTTCCGAGTCGCCGCTCCCTCGCATGTCGACGCGCACGCCGGCGTAGCCGTGCCCGGCGAGGTAGGCGTGCGTCGGCGCGGCACCCGGCGCCATGCTGTCGCTCTTGCGGTAGGGCAGGTACTCGAGGATCGCCGGCACCGGGTCGGCGTCCGCGTCGACCGGCAACCAGATCCTCGCCGAGAGCCGGCAGCCGTCTGACATGGGTATCCAGACGCCGTCGAGCAGGCGCGCCTCGCGCGGCAGGTCTGTCCTGACGATCACCCGCAGACCACCCCTCGTCCGATCACCAAGAGACCACTCCTCCGCCGATCACCGGGAGACTACTCCTCTTCCGCTACCCGCCCGCGGCCGCGGCTACGAAGCACCAGGACCACGATCACGACCACCACGACGACCGCGGCCACGACGCCCACGACGATCCACACGGTGCTCGACGAGCCCGAGCTCTCCGCGACCGCAGCCTTGGGCTTGAGCTGCACGTAGCTGTCGATGTTGTCACCGGACATCACCACCAGCCCCCTGTCGCTGGGGTACGGCACCCAGCCCGTCCACTTGCCCGTGTTGTAGGCGATGCGGTCCAGCGGGTAGTAGAGCACGGAATACGGAGCCGACTGGTAGAAGATCCTCTGCATCTCTGTGACCTGGGCGGCGCGCTCGGTCGTGTCGGTCTGCGTCGACTCCTCCTGGAACAGCCTGTCGTACTCGGCGTTCGACCAGCAGCAGTCGTTCCACATCCCTATCTGCTCGGTGATGAACTCGGCCAGCAGGTAGTCCGGGTCGGCGCTTCCGCCCCAGCCCCAGATGTACATGTCGTAGTCGGGAGCGTAGGTGTCTCCCTTCATGTTGTACAGGGAGTCGCTGATCGTGCCGTCGTTCATGACCGTGAGTGTGACGTCGAGGCCGATCGACTCGAACGAAGCCAGGATGATCTTGCCGGCGCTCTGCTGCTCGGCCGACTCGTCGCGGGTCCACAGGCGCAGCTTGATGTCCTTGCCGCCGTTGTGATCGTTGCGGATGCCGTTGCCGTCGGTGTCCGTGTAGCCGGCGGCGTCGAGCATCTGCTTCGCCTTTTCCAGGTCGTAGCCGAACTTCTCGGCGTCCGTGGGCGTCCAGGCGTAGTCGGTGCTGGGCACCAAGATCGACTGCCCCACGTCGGCGTAGCCGCTCATGCACGTGTCGACGATCTTCTGCTTGTCGACCGCCCAGCTGATCGCCCGGCGGAACGCCTCATCCCTGAGCACAGGGTTGCCGAGTGAAGACGGGTCGTCGTAGCAGTTCATGCAGAGCTCGATGAGCCCCTTCGCCTCGGCCGCCATCGCCTTGATGCCTGCCACCTTGTCGAGCGAGTCGAGCTGCGCCACCGGCACCCCATACGCCACGTCGATGGTGCCGTTCCTGAGGTCCATGGTCATGGTGTCCTGGTTCGTGTACACCATGAAGATGACCTCGTCGATGTGCGGCGCGCCCTTCCAATAGTCCTTGTTCGCCTGCAGGCGGACATATTTGCCCTTCTTGACCTCGACCGTCTGGAAGGGCCCCGTGCCGACGATCGGCGGGTCGTTCTCGTAGCTGCCCTCGGCCTTGCTGCCCGGGATCTTGCTCCACACGTGCTCCGGCACGATCGGGATCCAGAGGCGGAGCATGCTGGGCTTCGGCTTGCTGAGATGGAACTCCACCGTGGTGTCGTCGACGGCGACCGCCTCCTTGATGTTGGTCGTGTAGCTCGAGAAGGCGGACAGGCTGTTGTCGATGATGTAGTTGTAGGTGAAGGCCACATCCTTGGCGGTGAACGCCACGCCGTCCTGCCAGGTGACGCCCTTGCGAGTCTTGAACGTCCAGGTGAGGCCGTCCTCCGACGTCGTCCAGCTCTCGGCGAGCTCGGGCCTCACCTCGCCGTTCGGCCCGTAGCCCACCAGGAGATCGTAGTTGAGGTGGTAGACCTCGTAGGACGTCGTCGAATAGCCGATGAACGGGTTGAGGTTGTCGGCATCCTGGAGGCTGCCGATGCGGAGGATGGTCTTCTCGCCGCCGCCGGTGGACGCGGCGGGAGATGCGGCGGGAGATGCTGATTCGGCCTCTGCGACGGACACGCCGAGTTCGAGCCCCGCGACAAGGACCGTCTCCATGAGGGCTGACGCGACCAGGACCGCCGCGACGACGACGATGCCGGCCGCCGGCACGCGACATCCCGCAGTCGACCCACAGCGACCGACGGCCCTGTTGGCGGCGGCCTTGCCCATGATGTCTCGGCCCGCGGCGCCCTTTCTCATGATGCCCCTACGCATGATCGCCCCTCCATGCCCTGTGCTGTGACCCAGATACTCCCGCGAGTGCTTCTCCGACCCCTCCCGCGTGCCGCGCGGCCTTGCGATCGGCCGCATCGAACCTGCTACCTGTTCAAGCCCGCGTCGATGATGCGGACGAGCTCGCTCGAGTCCGCGACCTCCTCGAACTGCCAGACCATCTCGACGATCTGCTCGACGGCGGCCCTCGGAAGGACCGATCCGACCAGCCAGCGGAACTTGGCCGCTATCAGCTCCCGGCCCCACGGCTCCCTGGGGTAGATCTCGAGGCCCACGGGACCGGAGTCCAGTCGAGTCCCGTCGGCAAGCTCCAGCACCACCTGCGCCATGTCGACGCCCTCGGGATCCTCGTCGCAGTTGAGGTCATACAGACGGGTGTACTCCTGCGACTCCTCCACCTCGACGAGGGCCGCAAGAGTGCGGATGCGGGGGTCGCTCAGCCTGGGCTCGAGGACCTGCGCCGGCGAGACTTGGCCGTCCACCAGCCGGGCGGCCAGCGGCCAGGCGAGGTTGAACTGCGCCTCCTCGGTCGTCTCGGGCAGCCTGGTGCCGAGGCGGACGGCATCGCGGTAGGCGGTCACGTGGATGCGACGGATCTCATCGGCGGCGACCGGGCGTCGGTCAAGGATTCGCTCCAGCGCCTGCAGAGCCGGATGGGTCCAGGCGCAGCACGAGTAGCGCTTCCACATGATGCCAGTCGTGATGAGGAAGGGGTCGCCGATACCGCTCAGCCAGGGCGCGTACGCCTCGTCTTCCAGGACGCTGGGGAAGCTGGTGAAGCCGGATGCGGCGAGGGCCGCCGCGGTGAGGCCGGTGACGGCGCCCCACCCGCAGGCGTGCTTGACCATCGCGGGGTCGTCCACATCGCGGAACATGGGCGCGAAGGGCGCGTGGTATTCCGCGATGCCCAGGGCGTGAGCCGTCTGGGCCTCGCTCAGCCCCGCGAGGTTCGCGCCTATGGCCGCGCACGCCAGCGACCCCCACGAGCCGCATGAGCGGTAGTAGTAGGTGCCGGCGTCGTGGATGCAGCGGCCGGCCCGGAACGCCACCTCGTAACCCACGACCGTGGCGGCCAGCACCGCGTGCCCCGGCAGGACGTGACGCTCGGCCAAGGCGAGGGCAGTCGGCAGCACCTGGGCGCCGGGATGGCCGAGCGTGTACACGCCGCAGTCGTCGATGTCCACGCCGTTGGCGGCCACCGCATTCGCGAAAGCCGCCCCCGGCGCGCTCGCGCGGGCGCCGGTGCGGATGATCGTGGCGTCGTCGCCGCCCCACAGCCGTCTCGCGACGTTCGCGCTGATGGACGCGGCGGGCGTTGCCATGCCGGCCACCAAGGCGCCGAGGTTGTCCAGCATGCATAGGCGGGCGCGCTCCTGCACGTCGGCCGGTAGGCCATCCCATGCCGTCTCGATGATGAAGCGAGGTACGCCGCGAAGGGCCATTGCCTCCGGTTCCTTTCTATACTGACTGGCACGCCAACCTACCACAGCCTCGAAATGGGAAGTCAAGCACACTCACCCAGAATACTCTAGACAAGTAGCTGCCCAACCAGATACGATGCGCCAAGTACCCGCAACGGTCACGGACCTCGGTTCTTGGCCTCCGCCTTGGGCCTCGGCCCGTGGCTCTCGCCGTTGACCTCGGCCCTCGACATCGGCTCACAGGGGGATCACGTGAACCAGACCTCTGCAGGATCGGGCCGCGAACCAGACCTCGCCCCCGGCCTCGCCCCAGACCCCGGCGCAGACCTCGCCCCCAGCTTCGCCCCTATCGGCGACGACGCGGCCTGCCTCCACTGGATATGGAGCACGCTGTACGCCCCCGATGGGGTGAGCGCCGTGTGCCGCCATTGCCGCACCGTACGGCGCTTCCATCGCGTTGCGCGCCGCCGCGCCTACGCCTGCGACAGCTGCGGCACGCAGGTCTATCCGGCGGCCGGCACGTTCATGCAGGGTTCCGGCCTGAGCACCGCCACGTGGTTCCGGGCAGCGGCGCTTCTCATGAGCAGCGAGGACGACGTGAGCGCCTCCCTGCTCGCGGACGAGCTCGGCGTCAGCCACAAGACCGCCCGGCGTATGAAGCGGAAGCTCGAGGACGTCGCCGCCCACGGCGCTGCCGACGCCCGGCTGCTCCAGCGGCTCAGGCTCGTCGTCGCGGAGAGCGGCGCCACTCCCGCAGGGCCGCCGGGAACGGGCCAGAGCTCATCACGCGCCCGGGAAAGCATCCGCGCCGCGGCGTGCCGCGCCTTCGCGGCGCGTGGCCAATCCGCCACCCGCATCGCCGACATCGCCCGCGAAGCCGGCGTGTCGAGCGCGATCATCCACTACTACTACAGATCGAAGGACGAAGTGCTGCTCGCCGCCCTTCAATGGGCGGACGAGCAGACGAGTCTCAGGCTGGACGCACTATGGCGCGACACGGACGACCCGCTCGAGCTCTTCCGCGGGTCGCTGGAGATGGCGATCCCCTCCGAGGGGGTGCTGAGAGACGAGTACGTTCTCTGGATCGAGACGTGGGCAAGGGTCCGGTTCCAACCTCACCTCCTCAGCGACTCCGTCAAGATGTCGGTCCGGTGGGCACGCTTCCTGGAGCAAGTGATCGAGAAGGGG
>CAZIGT010000184.1:0-6571 GCA_964538465.1 uncultured Thermoleophilia bacterium
GGCGGTCGCCGGGGGCGCGCTGCCGCGCGCCTGCCGCGACTGCCCGGACCGCGCCGCATGGGGCCAGTGGGCGGCGGCGCTCGGCGAGGCGGCGAGCCGGCTGTTCGAGCCTGCGACTGCCGGGGCCGCCGCAGAGGCGGCCGCCCGTCTGCGGGCGCTGGACATCCTGAGGGAAGAGGTCGATGTCGGAGAGATGGCAGCCGCACTGCGTGAGCAACTGGCGGGCGCTCGTGCGCCGCTCGGTCGCCCGGGCCGCTCCGGTGTCGCGGTGCTCACGCCGCTCGAGCTGCGCGGCCTCTCGTTCCACACGGTGGTGTTCACGGGCCTGGCCGAGGGCGGCTTCCCTTCGCCCGGTCGCCCCGATCCCATCCTCGGAGACGCCGAGCGCCGGCGTATCTCGCAGACGCTCGGTGTCCGTTTGCCGCTGGCAGAAGAGCGGCCGCAGGAGTCACTCCTTCTCTTCGCCTTCGGCTGTGAGGCGGCGCGTCAGCGCCTGTACCTGGTCGCTCCCCGTGCAGATGCCGCCACGGGCCGACCGCGCCTGCCGTCACGCCTGCTGCTGCGACTGGCGTCGCTCTCTGCCGGCCGGCCCGTGGGTCTGGAGGAGTTCCTGACCGGCGAGCCGCTGCGCCCTGTGTGGCGCCACGTTGGGGGCGCGCCGCGCTTCGCTGGTGGCGGATCACAGGTGTGGCTCAACGCCCGTGAACGAGACGCTGCGGTCCTAGTCGCTCTGGGTGAGTCCCAGGATCGCGGTGCAGTGCGGAGCTACGCCGGAGCCGTCCTCGGCGACGAGCGGGTGGCCGCCCGCCGCCTGGGGGCCTGGGACGCCGCGCGCTCGCCGATCCCGGGTACCTGGGACGGCCTTCTGGGTACGGCGGCCCGCGCGGCGCTCGCCGAGCGGCATCCTTTCAAGGCGGAGATGCATCCCACCCGTCTTGAGCGCTACGTTGCCTGCCCGTTCGCCTTCTACCTTCGCGACGTTCTCGGCCTCGAGGCTCCGCAGGAACCGGACGAAGGCCTTGAGATGCAGCCCGTCGAGTTCGGCGATCTCGTGCACAGGATCCTGCAGCACGCGTTCGAGCGGCTCATCGCGCAGTGGGATGAGAGTGGCTTGGCTCCACGGGCTGACTCCGTGTCGCACGGGGGGGCGCCCGCTGAACGAGGCTCGTCCGCGCCACACGCCTCCGCCGTTCAGGGTGAGCCGTCCGCCGAGGCAGACCCATCTGCCCCAGGCACCCTCCGGCTGCGTGTGGAGGCCGCCCGCTCGGCGGTCAGTGAGGCGTGGCGCCGGGACTGTGCGGCAGCGGAGGCTCGCGGCGTCACGGGTGCTCCACTGGCGTGGAACGTGCGCCGCGAGATGCTTCTGGAAGACCTTCTGGAATCCACCGCCCGCGACCGGGTTTTCGCGCGCGGCGACGGCCGGCCGGTCGCCGTGGAGTGGCGCTTCGGCGAGGCGGCCGGGCGCCCGGTGACCCTCGACTTGCCGAATGGTCGGCTGGTGCGCTTCGCCGGGCGCCTCGACCGTATCGACGTCACGTCCGCCGGTGCCCGGGTCATCGACTACAAGACCGGCAGCGGAGGCGCCGAGAAGAAGCGCTTGGAAGCTGGCCTGGGCGTGCAGCTGCCGGTCTACCGGCTGGCGGTGCGGGAGTGTATGGAGGGTGACTACCGCGTCGTCGAATGCCTCTATCGCCTCGTCACGCGACGCGGCGGGTTCATGGACCTGGAGCTGGCGGACGAGGAGCAGGCGTCTGTCGGCACGCTCCGGGCGCTCGTATCGGCCGTCATGGATCTCGTTGACGGAGGCTTCTTCCCACGCACCACTCATGGCAGCTGCGACTTCTGCGACGTCAGGTACGCCTGCGGAACCTCCGGCTGGACGCGACGGCGCAAGCGCGAGAGCGAGCTGCTTGCAGATGTGGTGCGGCTGCAGCGCCACGCCCCGGAGGAGGTGAACACCGATGCCGGGTAGTGAGCGCACCGTGGTCGATCAGGCCGTGCGCGACCGGGCCGTCCGCGATCTCGGCACCACATACCTGCTGGAGGCAGGCGCGGGTACCGGCAAGACGCGTGTCCTGGTCGATCGCTACGTGAACTGCGTGCTGGACCGCGAGCAGGGCACCGGAGACGTGCGCACCGTGGCTGCCATCACCTTCACCGAGAAGGCGGCAGGCGAGCTGCGCCAGCGCGTGCGCGAGGAGTTCGAGGCGCGGGCCCGTGCAGCGGCGGATCCGGATGAGATCGCCGTCATCGAGGGCGCTCTCGACGCGCTCGACGACGCGCCGATCGGCACCATCCACGGGTTCGCGGGGCGCTTGCTGCGAGAGTTCCCCGTCGAGGCCGGCGTCGACCCTGCCTTCGAGCAGCTCGACGCCCTCGGCTCGGAGATCGAGCGCGCGCGCCTGTGGGACGAGTGGCTCGCCGGACTCGCAGGCGAGCACGCCGCGGCCTCTGCCGCGGACGGCGCCGAACGACCCGGCGAGCGCCGCACAGCCTCCAGTGGAGGAGCCGGAGCGCTCTCGGAGGGGTCTGAGCGTTCCAGCCAGCGGCCTGCCACTCCCGACTGCGCGGTGCACGAGTGGCTCGCGCGGCTGCTGCGCAACGGCGTGCGGCTCGATCATGTGCGGCAGCTCGCCGCCGGCGCCAGGGGCGTGTTCGGCGAGAGATACGACCTCGACCCCGTCACAGACGTGGTCCCCGAGCCAGACCTCACCGCAGAGCTGGACCAGCTTCTCGGCCCCCTGGAGCAACTCGCCGACTTCTGCGCCAGCGCGTGCACCGACCAGTCCGACAAGGGGTTCGTAGCGGCCATGGAGCTTGTAGAAGCCGGCGAAGACCTGATGGCCGCGCCGCCGGCGGAGATCGACGGCCTGGCCGGCAAGCTGCACCGGCTGCCGGCCAATCAGGGGACGTCCGCCCCCGGCGGCGCCAAGAAGTGGGACGCCGCGCAAGGCGGCAAGGACGAGCTCCAGCTGCGCTACCAGGAGCTCGTGGCCGCCATCGTGCGTGTGCGTGGCGTCTACGCCGAGTACGTCACCGGGCTCGCCGTGGCCGTCGCCGACGCCTTCGCGCGTTGGGCCGGAGAGGCGCAGGTCGGCCTGGGCCGTCTGGACTTCACCGATCTGCTGGGCCGCCTGCGCGACCTGCTCACCCGCGACCTGGCGGCGCGTGCTGCCCTGCAGCGCCGCTTCCGCTACCTGCTCGTCGACGAGTTCCAGGACACGGACCCACTGCAGTGCGAGATCGTCTTCCTCCTCTGCGAGCGCCGACCCCTGGCCGCCGACTGGCGGCAGGTGGTGCTCGAGCCGGGCAAGCTGTTCGTCGTGGGCGATCCCAAGCAGTCGATCTATCGCTTCCGCAGGGCAGACATCGCCATGTACGACGAAGCGAAGAAGCTGGTAGCGGGCCAGCCGGACGACAGGGGCGCGGTGGAGGCGATCACCCAGAACTTCCGCACCACGCCCGCCATCGTGGAGTGGGTCAACCGCGTGTTCGCCGACGTGTTCGAGTCGGACAAGGCGGAGGGCCGCCAGCCCGGATACCAGCCGGTGCACGCGTTCCGGCCGCCGGCCGACGGGCCGGGCGTGGCGGTGCTGCTCGGCCGGCAATACGAAAGCCGGATGGCGGGCGAGAACGACTCGGCGCGGCGAGACGAAGCGCGGGCGGTGGCGGCGCTGCTTTGCCAGATGCGCGATCCGGCCGGCACGCGCTGGCACGTCCAGGATCGCGATCACCGCTCGCTTCAGACGGAAGCGGACGTCACTCCTCCGGTCGAACCCACACGGCCGCCACGGTGGAGCGACATCGCCCTGCTGTTCCGTACCACGACCGGCCTCGAGACCTACGAACAGGCGCTGCGCGAGGCCGGCGTGCCGTACCGGGTCGACGGCGGCACCACCTACTTCAGCAGGCGCGAGGTCGCCGACGCCCTGCTGTGCCTGCGCGCCGTCGACGATCCCAGCGACGGGCCGGCGCTCTACGGCGCGCTGCATTCGACCCTGTTTGGCTTCAGCGACGACGAGCTCTTCCTGTTCTGGTCGGCTGGCGGCCGCTTCGATATGTACGCCGATCGCCAGCCTTCCGGGCACGAAGACGTCGTGGCGGCACTGCGCCTGCTGCGCGAGCTCCACGAACTGCGCGGCGAGCGCGAGCCCCACGAGCTCGCCGCGGAGCTCGTCGAGCGCACGCGGGCCAGCGAGATCGCCGCCGCCACGGGCAGCGCCGCCCCGCAGGCCATGGCGAACATCGAGAAGCTGGTCGAGCGCGCGCGGGCGTTCTCGGGCGCCGGGGGAGGCGGACTGGGCGCGTTCCTGGCGTGGGCGGCCCAGGCCGGCGATGCCGCCGGCGAGCAGGAGTCACCGGTCGACGACGCGGGAGACGTGGTCCGGTTGCTCACCATCCACAAGGCGAAGGGTCTTGAGTATCCCATCGTGATCCTCGTCGGGGGTGCCTTGGCCTCCGGCGGCGGCGGCCGGGAGCCGGTGCGGTCGCTGGTGGATCGGGGCGCTCGCCGCCTCTCGCTCAAGCTCAGGGCAGAGCTGCCCGGCGCTGCCGCCTGCGAGCTCGAGACGCGCCTGTATGCGGACCTCCGCGAGCGCGAGAAGGAGATGGAAACCAGCGAGATGCGGCGGCTCCTCTACGTCGCGGCCACGCGGGCCCGCGACCACGTCGTGGTGAGCTGCTTCGGCAAGCTGACGACGAAGCAGGGCGAGCCGGCCGCAGGCGTCATGCTCGCCCCCATCGGCGGCCATCTCCCGGTGCCGGGAGCGCAACCGCCGGCGACCGATACGGAAGAGGGCCCGCGTCTCGTGCTGGCTCCCGGGGAGCCGTCGCCGCCCTCCAAGCGGGGCGCGGCGCCAGACGTCGCGGCGCTCGTCGCCGAACGAGAGACCTGGCGCGCGGCGCGAGAGGCGCTGCTGGCCGATGCCAGCCGGCCCGCTCGCGCCACCAGCCCCAGCGGTCTCGAGCACGTCGACGAGGAGCTCGTCGCCGGCGGCCCGGGAGCGCCCCCCGGCCGGGCCGCGGCGCTCATCATGGGGTCGGCCGTGCACGCTGTCATGGAACTCTGCGACCTGCACGACGAGGCGTCCATCGACCGGCTGGCTCCGGCCGTCGCCGCAGACGCGGGCCGGCCGGACCTCGCGCCGAAGGTCGCCGCTCTGGCCCACGCCTGCTGGCGCTCGGCGCCGGCGCGCGCGGCCGCGGCGAGTCCGCAGGTCTACCGCGAGCTGCCGGTGGGCTTCATGGTCGACGACGCAGTCGTCACCGGCGCCGTCGACCTCCTCTATCTCGACGGCGAGCAGTGGGTCATCGTCGACTACAAGACGGATCGCCTTGGCGACGAGACGGATCGCTTGAACGACGATACCCGTCGCGTCGACGGAGGCGAAGTCGGCGCCGTGTTGCGCGAGCGATACTCGCCGCAGGCGGCTGCATACGCCGTTGCCGTCGAGAAGGCCACCGGCCGTACCGTGCGTGAGGTCGTCCTGGTCGCCGCCTCGGCGGGCGGCGAGGCCATTCGGATCGCGGTCGACGACGCGCTGCGCGCCACCGTCGCCCGCGACGTCCGCCAGGCCGTCACCGAGAGCCGCGCCGTGGTCCAAGAGGAGCTCGTCGGCGGCTGAGGCCAGGTCCGCAGCGACCGAGTCGCCTGGTGACCACGATTCCTGAGGTCCGTTGATTGTGGGGGCCGGGGCGGCTCTGGCGCGCCGCCTGCCCGCCCCGCAGCTGCAACGGAAGCGGTGGCCTGTGCCTTCCGTCTGTTGCCTACGAAGTAAGCACCCCTTCCTACGGATTTGTTGACAGCCTCGAGAGTTCTTGAGACATTGCCAGCGGATTGCCGTCGACGGTCATGGCGAACGGAGGAACGTCCGTCGCGAGAGGCATCGGACTGGGGTACATGACGATGAGGGGGGCGTGACATGGGTCGATGGCTGGTGAAGCGGCCGGCGTTGTGGGTGATCGTGATGGCGCTCGTGTTGGTACTTGTGCCATGTGGTGCGGCACAAGCCGCCGACCCGCCGTTCGGTCTCACCGTGACGGCACCCAACGGCGGTGAGACGATCGCCGGCGAGCTGGGGCAGACGACCACGGTGACGTGGACGATCACCGCTGCTCAGAGCCAGGGGCGTTTCGCCGTCTGGGCGGTGTCCGAGGCCGGTTCCTGGATCCGTCTCGGTACCGTGACCGCGGCCGAGAACCAGACCGACTACAGCTTCGCCTGGAAGCAGGCGCAGACCGCCGGCAACTACCGTATCTGCGTGACCTACGGTCTCACCGAAGGCACGTGGACGGTACAGGACTACAGCGACGCCCTGTTCACGGTGACCTCGGCCGGATTGGCGGTCACCGCGCCCAACGGCGGCGAGACGATTGCCGGTGAGCTCGGCCAAACGACGAACGTCACCTGGACGATCGCTGCCGCCCCCGCCAGCGGTCGCTTCGGCGTCTGGGCGGTCTCGGCGGCCGGCGCCTGGACCCGTCTCGGCACCGTGCAGGCGGTCGAGGACCAGACGGAGTGTCCCGTGTCAAGGATCTTGGAGACTCAGTGCCTGAAATAGGTGTGGGTCGG
>CAZIGT010000185.1:0-6520 GCA_964538465.1 uncultured Thermoleophilia bacterium
TACAGTGAGACGACGTTGGACCGCTCTTCCGAACCGTCGCTCCTGGCATGCTGTCGCAGCAGGTCGCTCAGCTCGGAGGTCACGGGGGCGTCGCACAGGAGGATGGCGTACAGCTTGTCGGCCAGTCCTGGAGCCTCGTCCAGCACGTCTCCGAGCTTGCGAAGCCGGAATTCCACGAAGTAGTCCGGCTCCACGTGCAGAGCGTGCGCGAGCGACTCGATCACCTGATCGGCCGGCACAGGACGGCTGCCCTTGGTCAAGTGGTTCAGATACCCGGCCGAGAGACGTGTCTTGTACGCCAGTTGCCGATAGCTGAGGTGCCGCTCTTCCATCAGTCCGCGCAGAGCATCCGGGAAGCGCTCTCTGGAGCGGCGACCCTTGACCGGCTGCGCGAGGACCGGACGCGGTGGTCTGGACTGACCTGCTTGTAGTGTGGTGCTCCTCATCTCAGTAACGGATATCGGCCGATGTCGCACGCCCTTAAGGTGTCACTGTTGGAATAGTTGTCTAGTCTGACTACGACCCAGACTCACGATCGTTCTCCGGCAAGGCAACGCGCGTCGCCAGAACAGGCGACATCGTCGCCCGTCCAGACAACGCGCGCACGCTCCCAATTCCGTGTATCGGCGAGGCTAGGTGAGGACTTTAGGGTTGAGAACGGCGGTAGCGTTGCCCTGCCGGGCAACGCGTACGTTGCCGGTCCTGGCAACAGCGACGGCCGTCCGCCGGTCGCCGCCGCAGGCTACTGCAGCGCCGCGAGCAGGGCGTCGACGTGCGCGCGGGCGAAGGCCACAGCCTCTGACGCCGCGGCTTCTGTACGGATGGCCGGCCCGCCGGGCACTCCGGCCTTGACGGCGTCGTCCGCCCCGCCGGAGCGTTGCTTGACCTCGACGACGCCGTCGGCCGCCTTCTTCCCCACCACGATCTGGAGAGGGCAGCCGAGCAGGTCCGCATCCTTGAACTTGACGCCGGGCGATGCATCGCGGTCGTCGAAGACCACCTCAAGACCGGCGGCCTGCAAGTCGGCGTACATCCGCTCCGCCAGCTCGCGCTGCACGTCATCCGCGGGCTTCACGCAGACTAGGTGGACGTGCCACGGCGCGATGCTCGCCGGCCACACGATGCCATCGGCGTCGTGGTGCTGCTCAACGGCCGCCGCCGCGATGCGCGCCAGCCCGATACCGTAGCTGCCCATCACGATGGGCCGCTCGTTGCCCTCTTCATCGAGATACGTGGCGCCCATGGGCACCGAGTACTTGGTCCCGAGCTGGAAGATGTTGCCGATCTCTATGACGCGTTCGGCATCCAGCGTGCCTCCGCACTGGAGGCAGCCGTCGCCGGCCTCGATCCTTCGTATGTCCACCCAGAGAGGCACCTGCGCCCCGGAGCCGCCGCCGGCATCCCGACTCTGCCCACCCGCGAAGGAGTCCTCGTCGACCACATCTGCATCCGTGGCGCCCCAGTCGGCAGGCGTGACCCCGGCAAGATGGTGGTCGTCCTTGTTCGCGCCGGCGACGTAGACGCCGCCGCGCAGCGCGTCGTCCGCAAGCAGCGGGAGGCTGCCGATCTCGACGGCGCCCGTCCCGCGGCGAGCCGCCTCGCCGGCGTCTTCCGCGAGGCGCACAGGGCCCACGAACCCCGCCTGCGCGCCCTGGAAGGCCAGCACCTCTTCGGCGGTGGCCATGCGGAAGTCGCCGATGAGCTTGCGCAGCTTGCTCTCCTGCAGCTCGTGGTCGCCGCGCAGCAGCACCATGTACGCGGCCGGCCGCGACGTACTCGAAGACCCGTCACCGGCCGCTACCCCCGCCTGCTCGACACCATCGTCGCAGACCACGATCAGCGACTTCACCAGCCGCTGTGCCGGTATGCCCAGGAATCGCGTGACCTCGGCGATGGTGCGGGTGTCCGGCGTGTGTACGAGACGGAGCCGTTCACCTGCCGGCGCGTCGGCGTCCGAGAAGACCACCCGCGCCGACGCCTCCGGCGCTGCGGCCAGCGGCTCGGTCAGGGGCGCTGGACGGCCGGCGGCCAGCTCTACGTTCGCCGCGTAGCCGCACTGCCGGCAGAAAACGACGTCATCTTCCCCCGCCTCGCTCGGCGCCATGTACTCGTGAGCGATGCGACCCCCCATCATGCCGGGATCACTCTGCACCATGAGGAACTCGAGGCCGCAACGCCGGTAGATGGCGTCGTACGCCCCTATGTGCTTGCGGTAGCTCTCCTTGAGCCCCTCTTCGTCGACGTCGAGGCTGTACGAATCCTTCATGATGAACTCGCGCGTCCGCAGGACGCCGCTCTTGGGCCGCGCCTCGTCTCGCTCCTTGGTCTGGATGTGATACCAGAGCTGCGGCAACTGCTTGTACGAACGGATCTCGTGGCTCGCGATCCACGTGATGCACTCTTCGTGGGTCATGGCGAGCACCATGGGACTGCCCTTGCGGTCCTTGAAACGGAACAGCTCCTCGCCGATGTCTTCGTAGCGGCCGGAGAGTTCCCAGAGCTCCGCGGGATTGAGGACCGGCATGAGCAGTTCCTGACAGCCGATGACATCCAGCTCCTCACGGATGATGCCGGCGATCTTCTGCATGACCCGCCAGCCGGCCGGCAGGTAGACATACACGCCGGCCGCGACCTGACGGACCAGTCCGGCGCGCACCATGAGCTTGTGGCTGACCGCCTCGGCACCGGCGGGATCTTCCTTCACCGTGGGCAGCAGCATCTGGCTGACGCGCATGTGGAGCTTCTCCTTGGACAGAACCCAACGGGCGAACACTCGCGAACACCGGCGACCGTGTTGCGCCGTGCGAGCCGGCGCGCACCGGCACCCGGCCGCGCACGGTCAAGCATGATATCAGCACGACCCAGATGCGGCTTCGGCCAGATAGAGTGCTGAGCCGGTGCCGGGGTTCGCCTAGGCCCAGGCCTGGACCAGCAGGAAGAGGCAGGTGACGGCGACGCCGCCCGCCACGAGCACCGCGAACAGCAGGTGCGGCCCCATGCGCAGGCCGTCACGCACCTTGCTGGTCATGGAAGCCTCCGATCGGTCATCTGGCCCCGACGGCGGGGCCGCCCCGCCTGCGAGAGCCTCTGTGTCCGCCCTCGCGGCGCCGAGCGGCCCCGCGCGGCGGGCCACCCCCCTAACGTTGCCGGCATCCTACCCCCCACGTCGCGCCGCGTGCAAGGGTACGAGTCCTCAGATGGGCGGACGGAGACGCATTGCTGCAGTGAACACCATCAGGTGGCTGCGTCATGAATGCTCCCGCACCGGTCACGCGTGAGCGGCTGCATCCCGTTGCAGGGTCCTCCACAGCGGCCGGGAGGGCGCGGACCTAGGGCCGTGCGACGCCGACATGCGAGACTCGACGGACGCCGCAGACCCCCAAGCGTGCGGCGGAGGCACGCACCTCTGGTGATCTACTTGTGGATCTTCACCGTCTTGACGACAGTGTACCCCGGGCGCGACGTGAAGCTGATGGTGGCCGAATGGAAGCCCTTCTTGGCCACCGTGGCCTTGTACTTCATCCCAGGCCGGAGCTGCAGGCCCTTGAGCGTGGCGAGGCCGCTGGCGCTGCTCTTGGCCGACTTGCCGAAGCAGGTGACGACCGCGTTACGGACCGCCTTCGTACCCTTCTTCACAGTGACCTTCAGCTTCGTGCCCTTGACGACGAGGGCCTTGTCGCCCACGAAATCGCGCGTCTGCGGTGAATCCGAGCTCAGCGCGAGCTCCCGAGAATTGTAGTTTGTACGACTAGCCCGCACACCATAGTCAGCGTAGGCGCTGTTGGGCATGGTCACCTTGAACGAGTAGTTCCCAAGGGCATTGGTCACGGTGCTGCCTGAGACGCCGGGGACGCTCACCTTGGCGCCGCTGAGCACCACCGACCAGGCGTACTTGCCGCTGCCGCCCTTGCCTCGAACTGTGCCGGATATCGACAACGTCAGCTGGCCGCGAGCATGGGACGATGCGGCCACGGTGGCCATTCCGCAAGCACGGCCATCGGCGACCGGCGCAGCCACTGCCGCCGCGACCGCCCCGAGGCCGACGACCACCGCTGTAGCGACAGCCACCAGGCAAGCTCTTCCGCGCCACGCTGTCTGCCTCATGCCCGCTTCCTCCTCGTTGAAAAGCGCCGCTGCGCCTGGATCCGTCCCGTGACGTCGGCCAAGCAGTCTAGCACGGGCGCGCGGGTCATCGATCTCGCCCGCCCCGCGACCGAGGAAGGCGCACCATCTACCCCCGCTCTCGCTCCTGCCGCCAGTCCGACGACGGCGCCCCTTCATCATCTACAACGCGCAGCCATGGGAACCTTGAACACCCCGGCCGGCCGCTCACGGGTTCGAAGCGGCTGGTGACGCGGAGCAGTCCCAAGCCTGGGCAGACGCCTCCCGTCAGCGAAGCCCGTTCATACGCGGGAGGTCTACTCCGGGAAGGTGAAGCCGCCCCCCTCGATGACGGCAAGGCAGGCATCGACTGCGGCAGCTGCGTAGGCGATGCCGCGGCCCCGGCGGATCTCCTCGAGGGCCGCCTCGATCCCGAGCGCCGGCCGGTACGGCCGGTCGAACGACATCGCCTCCACGACATCGGCGACCGCCAGGATACATGCCTCCACGCAGATGGCGTCCCCGGATAGACCGCGTGGATAGCCGGAGCCGTTCAGCCGCTCGTGGTGCTGCAGCACGATCTCCGCCAGCGGCCATTCGAACTCGATGCCGCTCAAGATCTCGTAGCCTACCTGCGAATGGTGCCTCACGAGCTCGATCTCCAGCTCGTTGAGCCGCGCTGGCTTGCTGAGGATCTCGGCCGGCACGCCGATCTTCCCCACGTCATGCAGGCTGCCCGCCACGCGCACGCCGGTCGCCGTGCTCTCGTCGAGGCCCATCTGCAACGCGATGGCCTCGCCGAGCGCGGCGACGCGGCGCTCGTGGCCGGCAGTGTACGGGTCGCGCGTCTCGACCACGGACCCCATGGCGTCGGCCGTGGCCTGGAGGGCACGCTGCAGCCGACGCTTGCCCGCGCGCGTATCTTCCAGAGCCACCGCGCGCTGGAGGGCGACCGACGCCTGCCGCGCCAGCGTGGCGATGGCCTCGGCATGCTCGCCGAGGCTGGCGCCCCTGGGCAGCGCGATGAGCAGGCCACCGTTGTGCCGGCCGCTCCAGGCGAAGCCGATGGCCCATACCTCTTCCGCGCCGATCAGGTCGCCCACGGCCTTGCCGTCGCCTTCCCGCAGTCCGGCGAGACACGCGATCGACGACAGTCCGTCCTCGAGACGCTCGAGCTTCCCCGACTGGAAAAACCGCAGCGCGTCCGCCGGCATGTCCGCATACGCGTAGGACCGCGCGAACGGATCGAAGCCCACGAGAGCCTCAATCATCCGCTTATACGGTTCCAGGCCCGCCACCGGCTCCACATTGAGATGCGTGCCGTCAGCGGTCACCGTCCCGGCCGCTACACAGGCCTCCGGTAGCAGTTCCCTCACCCCTTCCGCCACCACGCGGCCTATCGCCTCTGAGCTGGTCTCCGCAAGCAGTCGTGCCGACACCGAGGCCACTGTGCGCATCGAGACCAGATGCGCTCGTTCGCGCTCTTCCGCTGCACGACGCTCGGTGACATCGCGGGATACGGACAGCACGTGTGTCACCTCATCACCCGTCCGGATTGGCAAGCGACGGACCTCTCGCACCGTCGCCTGCCCGCCCACATCCTCGACCACTTCGTCCTCCGCGGCCGCACCGGTGTCCAGCACATGGCGAAGCTCACGCTCCAGCCTTGGAGGCAGCCTGACGAACGCCTCACTCACAGAGCGGCCCACCGGATCCAGATCTGACCCCTGAAGCGCCAGCCACTGCTTGAAGGTCTTGTTGGCTGCTACGATGCGCAGGTCGGCATCGACCACGTAGAGGGCGTCGTCCATGGCGTCTACCAGCGTACGGAGCTGCGCTTCGGACGTCGCCAGGGAGCGTTCGCTGGCCGATCGCTGCATGGCTATCGACGCCTGCCGCACCATCGTCTCGATGGGTTCCCGATACTGCTCCAGATCAAGGCCCGATGGAACGCCGAGAACCAGGCCGCCGTAGTGCTTGCCTTTCCAGGCGAGCCCCATAGCGTGGACTTCGGCGATGCCCAGCAGGCGCTCGACACCGCGCGAGACAGGTCTCGGTATGGTCCGCATGGCCACAGCGTGCAGACCGTCCTCGATGCGGTGAAGCCGGCCATCCCGGTACAGCTTGAGTTCCTCCGGAGTGGCATCGCTGAGCGGGAACCGCATCTTGCGCGGATCCATCCGCAGGAGCCTCCTCACGGCCTCAGCCTGCGCCCCCAGCCCGAGGAGCGCCACGACCTGCATGCTGTCGATCTCGGGGACGTACTGCGATACGGCGATCTTCGCCCCAGGCAAGAGGGCATGGACACCGGACCCGGTGATCTCGCAGATGGTCACCTCGTCGTGCTCCTCCACGAGGCGGCTCACCACGCTGTTCATGACTACGAGGGTGGCGGGGCTGGCGGCGGCAGACACTTCGG
>CAZIGT010000186.1:0-2728 GCA_964538465.1 uncultured Thermoleophilia bacterium
CCCCCGCCGGCTTCAGGTGCTGCTCCGGACCCGCCGTCTCAGCCCGGCTGCATGGGGCGGGAACGTAGCGCCAGGGCGCTGAGCAGGGCGAGGGCGCAGATGATCAGCGCCATGCCGATCGCCTCCGCGACGCTCGGCCGCTCGCCGAGCTGCAGCGCGGCCGAGGCCACGCCGATGACGGGGATCGCCAGGGTGCCGAGGCCGGCGATCCCGGCCGGCAGCGCCTTCAGGATCCACAGCCACAGCATCCAGGCGAGGGTGTTGGCGAGGAGCACGTTGAAGGCCAGCGCCCACACGAACTCCGCGGACCACACGACCGGCTGCCCCAGCTCTGTGAGTGCGATGAAGCCGAGCGGGATGGTGCCGAGCAGCATCTGCCACGTCGTCAGAGACAGCACGTCGGCGGGGTGCCGCCGGTGGATGACCTTGGCCACTACGGCGCTGGCGGCCCACGTGAAGCCGGTGCCCACAGCCAGGAGCGACGGAGCCAGTCCTTGCAGGCGCCAGGGGCTGAGCACCAGCAGGAGGCCTGCCGCCGCCAGCCCCACCGTGGCCCACTGAAGCCCGACGAGGCGCTCGCCGAGCACGAGCCAGGCCATCAGCAGCAGCCAGAACGGCATCGTGTAGGTGAGCACCGAGGTCTTGCCGGCCGCGCCGGTCGAGAGCGCCAGCATGGCGAGGCCGACGAAGCCCGTCGTCTGGAGCAGGCCGAGAAGCACCACCAGGCCGAACGGGCGTGGCGGGCGCAGGGGCCTATGCGTCGCGAGAAGGATGGCGAAGAGAAGAAGGGCGGACGGGAGGTTGCGCAGCAGCGCGAAGGTGAAGGGCGGCGCGTACTCGAGGCCCACCTTCATGACGACCCAGTTGTAGCCCCAGATCAGCGCGAGCAGAGCGAGCGCTGCCGCCGGAAGGTAGTCGTGGCGTCCCTTGTGAGGATCGTTCGGGTGCGGTCGCATGTCTCGCCTTTCGTCCAGGGCAATCCTAGGTCATGGGTCGGCCGGCGATGCGGCGGGCGGAAGTCTGCTCAAACCCATTCCGGCCGACGGCCGATCGCTTTGCGCGTAGAGCGAGTGGGTCTACGTTCGAGCGACATGACGCAGCCGACCACTGGAGGGAGGTCGTGAAACGCAACCTGCAGGCGGGGGCCGTCAGGAACGCCTCGCTGCGGCTCGAGGTGCTCAGCCCCGCCGACATCGACGACATCCATCTCGGCACACTCGAGATCCTCGAGCGTACCGGGCTGTTCGTGGAAGACGACGAGGCGCTCGACCTCTTCGCCGACGGCGGATGCGCAGTGGACCGCGAGCGCCGGGTAGCGAGGATCCCTCCGCATATCGTGGAAGACGCCATACGCTCGGCGCCTGCCGAGGTGTTCCAGTGCGGGCGCGACCCGCGTCACGACTTCGTCATGGAGGCGGGTCGCGTCTGCTTCTGCAACTTCGACGAGGGCATCAAGGTCATCGACCCGTTCGACGGCATCCACCGCGATCCGGTTCTCGAGGACACCCGACAGATCGCGCGCCTGGTCGACGTGCTCGACGGCATGGCCAGCTTCGAGTCCGCCGTCGGCGCTCACGACGTGCCGAACGAGACGGCGCCGATCCATCAGGCGGAAGCGGCGCTGCACAACACCACCAAGTGCGTGGGCACCGAGGCCACGAGCGCATTCCATGTGCAGAAGGTCTGCGAGCTGGCGGCTCCTCTCGTGGGCGGCGTAGACAAGCTGAGGGAGCGGCCGATCGTGGGCTTCGGCGTCTGTCCGGTGAGCCCCCTCCAGCTGCCGCGCGACGCCACCGAGGTGATCATCTCCACCGCGCGCCTGGGGATACCGAACACCATCTTGTCCATGGCCATGGCCGGCGCCTCAGCCCCGGTCACGCTGGCCGGCACGCTGATCACCCACAACGCCGAGGTGCTCGGCGGCGTGGTGCTCTCTCAGATCGCGGCTCGCGGCGCGCCCATCATCTACGGCTCGTCGACCACGGCCATCGACTTGCGGCTCGCGACGGCCAGCGTCGGCTCCCCGGAGCTGGCTCTCATCAGCGCGGCGTGCGCACAGCTTGCGCGCCAGTACCGCCTGCCCAGCTTCATAGCGGGGGCCTAGGCGGACAGCAAGCTGGGTGACGTCCAGGCCGGTCACGAGAAGACTCTCACCGGACTCATGGCTGCGTTGGCAGGGGCCAACATGATCTATGGGGCTGGGATGACCGAATCGGGAGTCACGTTCGATGCGGCACAGCTGGTCATCGACAACGAGATCGCCGAGATGATCATGCACGTCATTGGCGGCATCGCGGTGAACGACGAGACGCTGGACGTCGACGACATCCACGACGTGGGCCCGTTCGGCGACTTCCTTTCGCTGGATTCCACGCTGCGCCACATGCGCGAGCAGAGCCAGCCGGCGGTCTTCGACCGTCGCGTGCGCGAGGAGTGGCACGCGGCCGGGGGCGAAGATGCCTACAGAAGGGCGCGGGCGCGTGCCCGCGAGATTGTCGAGGGGCACGTGCCCGTCCCCATCGACGCGGACGTGGCTGCTGAGATGCGCAGGGTCGTCGAGACGGCCGACCGCGAGGCGGGCGTGGCCTGACGGGCTTGGGCTGGCGTGCCTGCGCGGAGGCTGGCCCGGCCCGGCGCGCCGGGTCGGGCGCGCCACGCCGGGGCACGTCGGCAGGAGCCGCACCGCCCCCCCGTCGCTGGGTTGCCGCGGGGTCTTGGGCGTGGGGTG
>CAZIGT010000186.1:2738-6494 GCA_964538465.1 uncultured Thermoleophilia bacterium
GGCAGCCAGGCCGACCTCCCCGACCAGCCACACGACGTCGCCGGGCCGCGCGCCCCGCCCGGGGCCGGCCCGCCGCCCGGCGCCCCGGGCGGGGGGGGGGCCCGGCGGGGCTGGGGCGGGCGCGCCGGCGGGGCGGCGGGCCGGGCCGGGCGCGCGCGCGCGGGCGCGCCACGCCGGGTCACTTCGTCAGGAGCCGCACCGCCACCCCTTCGATGGTTTCCCGCGCGTACTTGCGCGTGGGTTGGCCGTCGGTGAGCACGGCGACGGCGATGACCACGTCCTTCTTCTCCAGGCGGGCGATCTGGTGGATCAGTCGCCCGCCGTGCAGGCCGCTGCGCCAGCCGCCCTTGAAGTAGACGCGCCAGCCGCGATGGCGGCCGGCACGAGCGATGCCGTAGCTCTGCCAACCGATGATCCCGGAGAGGACGGTACGGGCGAACGCCCTGTGCCGCTTCGGGATGAGCCGCTGCATGCCGAGGAAGAACCGCGCCTGGTCGGCGGCCGTGATCGTCGCGTAACCCCAGAAGCCCCGGTCGGCGACGAAGCGGCGCATGCCGGAGAGCCGGGCGATCTCGCGCAGGCCGGCGTCTCGCCCGGTGCGGGCGTAGATGACGTCCGCGGCGTCGTTGTCCGAGACCTCGATCATCTGCGTCAACACATGTCGCTCATAGGCGCTCAGCGTGCGATGTGAGCGAAGGTACGAGACCAGAAGCATGGCCTTCGTCACGCTGCCTGAGACGAACCGGCGGTCAGGGTTCCAGCCGCGCAGCCTGCCGGCGCTGTCGATGACGGCGAAGGCGACGTAGCCGGCGCGTCGGCTCAGCCACCGACGCGCCTTCTCCACGGCGGCCGCGGCGGGGAATGCCGTGGCACCCGGGCTGGGCGACGCCGTGACCGTGGGACTGGGAGACGCGGAAGCGCTAGGGCTGGGCGAAGTCGCGGTCGAGGACGCCTCGCCGGGCGCCGTCCAGGCGCAGGCGGCAACGACGAGCAGTCCCGCCGCCAGCAGTGCGGTAAGGGGGCCGCGAGCGGCCCGGGCCATCCGGCGGCTGCCCGCGTTGTGGCGGGGTCGTCCGCTGACGCGCGTTCCTGAGTGGTCGTTATCGTGCATTGCTGAGCAGTCGCCTCCCGGCCGACGAGCGGCGAGCCGCGCCGGCTCCAGCCGGTATTCTCTCGCCGTCCGCGAACGCCTGCCGATCGAGCGGACCGTTCACGGTCGCCGGATATCTCCAAAGGTGGGCGCTCTCGCCAGGAGTTGCCGATGAGGAAGCGACGGTCTTGCCCAGCCCCGGCATCGTGCAGTAAGTGACTGCAGCGATCCACTGCCCTCACGGCGGCAGACAAGTGGGAGGGTGACGATGCATCGAGCTGCTTGCGCAACGTCCGGGTGGATGCGGACGTGGGCCCTGCTCCTCTGCATGGTGACACTGGTCGTGATGGGCTGTGTCGCCGCCGCAGTCGCCGCCGCCCAGGTGGCGGAGTACCGGGTCATCCCTGAGGACGCCGCCCGCATCCAGTGGAACAGCGCCAACGGCTTCTGCGGCGAATGCAGCTTGCAGGTCGCCGGCCTGCAGTTTGGTCTGTGGGTGGGCCAGAACCAAGCGCGACGGCTGGCCGGCGGCGAGGCGCTGGTCGGCGAGAACTACGGCAGGATGCTCAGGAAACTGCGCCTCCGTTACGCTGACTACCCGCAGCGTGGCCGTGGCAAGGTCAACCGGGAGCGCTTCCTGCGCTGGATCAGGAACGCTCAGATGGCGGGTCACCCCGTCGTCTTCTGCGTGAAGACGCACGACGACTGGGGCGGCGACCCCTACTACGACCACATCATCATCGCCCATGCCGTGGTCGGCCACGCCTCCGGCTACCACGGCACAGATGTCCTTCGCTACTCGGACCACTTCGACGGCGCCGAGTGGGGGATGACGTTCAACAAGTGGAGGGACGGCTGGCGGCGCGAACGCCAGTACTACTACCTGCCGGAAGGGGCGCAGTACGGCACGAAGATCACCGGCATTGCCGGCGAGGCCGAGACGCTGCCCATCTCCTTGACCGTCCCGCGCAAGTCCACGCCCAACGTGACTCTGGGGAAGGCACCGGTGGTCATGGACGCCACGGTGAACATGAGCGGACTCACAGCTGGGGACACCTACTCGCTCCTGCGGTGGAATGCCACTTGGCGCACCATCGGGTCAGTGCCGTTCACGGGCCTGCGGGACGCGGCCAGTCCGGCGAACGTGGAGTACAGCTTCACCGCGACCAGCGCCACCATGACCCGCGCCGTCACCTTCCTGTCGAGCGAAATCACGGTGTTCCGCCTGGTGCCCGGTACTGTGGGCACCTGACCGGACCCGCGCTGTAGCCAGCCCCGGCGGCAACCAACAGCGCGCCCGCCGGCGCCCCGAACACGGCCGTTTCCCAAAAGGAAGACTTCATCTTGTCGCCGCCCCTGGGCCCTCCGGATACTGCTTGGGCGGCAGCCCGCCCAGCGCGGACCGCTGCGGAGCGAGTCGGCCGGTGAGCGCTCCCGGCCCGACTCGTGGTCAAGCTGCACATATCAGAGGGTGAAGGAGGACACAGCATGTCCATCAAGCTGGGGGCGCGCAGTCGTGCCTGGATCCTGTCGGGTGCGATGGTCGTCGTCTGTGCCGCCCTGTGTCTGGCTATGGTTCCGTCGGCACAGGCGAGCGCGAAGTTCGAACCCATCAAGCGCGACTCTCGTCTGGCGAAGATCTGCAACGATATCAACAGCTCAGCGGAAGGCTCCACGGGCGCCGAACTGCTGCGCATGATGAACGAGCTCACCGGCGTGACGCCGACCACGATCGACGGCAAGGCGTACGACTTCGGCGCCACGCCGTACGGTCGCTGGCAGCGCTCTACGCAGTTCGGGTCGGATGCGATCACGAAGGCAGTGGAGTGGAGCCGTGACTACATGATGGCGCTACCGCTCGACACTGTGACCCTGCAGTCGTGGAGCGGTGTCGACGATACTTACCACAAGCTGTGGGGCGGCGGAACGGCTGTCTCCGGCACCCAGGTCATCGGCGAGCTCACCGGCACCACCCGGCCGCGCGAGATTGTGATCGTCTGCGGGCACCTCGATACGGTCGCCTACGACGGCATCGTGCCCATGGACTTCATCTACGCGCCGGGCGCCGATGACAACACGTCCGCGGCGGCCACGACCATGATCGCGGCCAAGGTGCTGAGCCAGTACAAGTTCAAGCGCACGATCCGCTTCGCCTGCTGGACCGGTGAGGAGCAGGGCCTCCTCGGCGCGCTGGCTTACGCCAAGCAGTGCCGCAAGGCCGGCGAGAAGGTTGTCGCCGTCGTGAACCTCGAGATGATCGGCCACGATCCAGACGGGGACACGTCCATGGAGCTGCACACCCGCACAGGCAAGGCGACCAAGAAGGGCGATCCCTTCGGGCCTGGCCGCGGCGACCTGATCCTCGCCAAGCGGTTCAAGGACGTCGTCAAGAAGTACTCGATCGACCTGGTACCGAAGATCATCCGCGATGCGCAGTCGTACAGCGACCACGCCGCCTTCTGGATGTACCGGTACAACTCCATCGCCGTTGAGGAGCAGGAGCTCAAGAACAACCCCACCTACCACACCTCGCAGGACACGGTCGCGAATATGACGTGGCCGTACTTCACGAAGATCGCCGGCGCGTCCATCGCAACTGTGGCGCACCTGGCGGGTATCCGCTAACGCTCGAAGCAGGCTGGTGGCCGGCCGGACTTGTCTGGCCG
>CAZIGT010000187.1:0-6491 GCA_964538465.1 uncultured Thermoleophilia bacterium
GTGTGCTCACTCCGGATTGCCTACGTTCGGCTCACCCGTCGATGCCGGCCTGTCTACTTGTAGGTCCAGTAGTCGTTCAGGACCAGTGTCGGCACGTCGGTCATGGAGTCGCACAACGCAGCAGGCATCTGGATGGCCA
Organism: uncultured Thermoleophilia bacterium; assembly: GCA_964538465.1. Lineage (GTDB taxonomy): Bacteria > Actinomycetota > Thermoleophilia > UBA2241 > UBA2241 > UBA6103. Next base: position 140 of record CAZIGT010000187.1, read on the forward strand.
GAGGCAGCGCCACACGACCGTTGGCGCGCGGTATCAGCGGAACGTCGACATCCTTCTGCACCGTGAGCCGCAGGTCGTCCTGATTGCCGAAAAAGAAGTCGTGGAAGGCCTGCTTGTCGGCGGCCGAGACCTCCGGCAGGTAGTCGACGACCTCGGCGGCAGTGGGGTCGACAGGCAGCCAGCCGTAGTTGGGCAGGTAGAACTCCGCCCAGAAGTGACCCGCCGGCACGCCCTTGAAGAGCTGGAAGCCGCCTGTGGTACGTGCCGGGATGCCGATGGAACGGCAGAGCGCGGCGAAGTACATGCTCTGAGCGCCACAGTCACCGTACTTGCGGGTGTGGACGTAGACCGACTCGCGGATGCCTCGAGGCCAAAGGGCGAGATGCGGCATGAAGCTGTATGTCACGTTGTCCAGAATGTAGTCATAGAGACGCTTAGCGGCAAGGTACGGATTGGTCTCGCCGCCCACTACGCGCCGAGCGGTGCGCCGGATGGATGGCGTGACGGCCGTGTTGCCGCGCGAGGCCGTGTACTGGCGGTAGAGGCTGCTGTCTTTGTCGTAGCGACCCACGCTTGCGGGGTCCACCTTGAAGTACTGCGCCGCGTGCTTGAACGAGACGCGCACGCTGAAGTCGAGATCGCCGGACAGCTGGGCGAGCGGCACGCGCAGGTTCAGCAGGCTGATGTCCTGGCTGAGGCTGGGCGGGTAGGCAAGCCACGTGGTGGGCGTCATGTCCGAGAGCTGGACGTCTGTCTGTGGGCCTCCCTCCACCGGCAGCGGCAGCCAGATACTCATGTCACCCGTCGCCGGCAGCACGTTGCGCGGCACGGCCAGCGCCTGTGTGAAGGTGTACGTAGTCGGAACGGCGTACGGCTGCCATGGGTTGGCTGCGGCAGCCTTGGCCAGGTAAGGCACCAAGGTCGCGTAGCCCTGCCGATATCCGGCCATCAAGGCGGGCTGGCTTTGGAAGAGCTCTACGTCGCGGAAGGCAAGGTTGTCCGGCAGACTGCTGAAGTAGTGGCGCGAACCGTCGTAGGTGACGGCCGCGGAGCTCGTGAGGCGCAGCCACCCGTCGCGCTGCTGGGGCGTCGAAGCTGGATACGTCCTGGCCAGCAGGTCCAGCATCGCCGCGCGCGTGTACGGATACGTGCCCATGATGAGGTAGAGGTCCTGCATGCCGATGAGGCAGATGCGGGCACGGCGCGCGTCGCCTGCCTTGAGGTACAGCGCGCGGGCGCGTTCGTAGAGCGCGCGCGCCCGCGTGTACAGGTGTGCTCGCCGCGCCGCCTTCGCCTGCTTCAGCAGGCTGTCGGCGCGCGTCTGCGCCTTGACGGCGTCGGCCCGCCCTGTGAGGCCGCTCGCGGTCCCCGGCGAGGCGACGGCCTGCAGGCCATCAGCGAGAGACAGAGTCGGCCGGTCGACGACCGCCCCAATGCCCGGTACGTCCGCGGAGGCGCTGGCGGCGTACGCGGGCGTCGCAGTCATCCCAATCACCGCGAACAACATGAATGCCATCAGCATCGTGCGTCGCGCCCCCACACCCCGGGTCTCCACTCGCTGCCTCATCGTCCCCTCCTCGGTCGATCGCGGTCCCGCCGCCGAACGCGGCGCGGCCGTCTCCACAATCGGCCCCGGGGGGCTTCAGCTTGAGCTGAAGCTGGCGCGTGCGTCGCCCGATCTGGCTACGTCACTGGCGGCAGTGTGGGCCACGGCGGCGGGCGGCGGCCCGGCCGGGCTCTTGATACCCTAGTCCGACCGCAGACACCCGACCCAGTAATGGGAGGACCGAATGACCCCCACGACCCGACTCTGGACATGCTCGCGCCGCCTGCGCCGACGTCTCCGGATCACCGTGATCCCCGTTGTGGCGGCGCTTCTCGTTGCGGGCGCCGCCCTCGCCGTGGGGAGTTGCGGCGCAGTCAGCCAGGCGGATCAGAACGTCGACGGCGCGCTGGACCGCTACAACACGGCCGTCGACAACGTGAGGAACCTCGACCTCAAGACGGCCGCCGAGGCGGAGATCACGGCTGCGCGCACGGAGCTGGAATCCGCCTTCAAAGAACTCGAGAAGCAGTCGAAGGAGGCCGGCCGCGACACTGCCGACCTCCTGCGGAACGCCAACGCGAAGATGGACAAGGCGCTGCACGATGCGGCCGGCCTGCCGAAGACCGCGCGCGAGCAGGCGCAAGCGGCTCTGAAGACCGCGGCCGACTCGCTGTCCGAATCGGTGAAGTCGGTTTGGAAGGACGTCAAGAGCCTCTTCCAGTGATCGGCACCGGCTGAGCCGCGCTCTCGACGCACCGGGCTGAGCGGCGCCCCGCGGCCTGCGATGCGGCTGTGCGGCGCCTACTTCTGACAGGCGGGGCAGAAGTAGCACGCCCCGCCAAGGTAGCTGATCTTCTTGATAGGGGTGCCGCACGAGGGGCAGGCACACGCCACCGCCTTGGCGTCCATTATGCGCACGTAGCCGCCGGGCTCGTCGAAGAGGTCGCGCTCGTCGTAGCGGCCACCGGCGGCGATCACATCCGCCACCGTGCATGTGATCGCCGCGTGCAGCTCCGCCAGCTCCCCGTCGCTCACCGCGTCGAGGCCGCGACGCGGGTCCAGCTTCGCTCGGAACATGATGTCCTGGGCTATGGCGTTGCCCAGGCCCGGGACGAGCTGGTCCTGGGTCAGGAGGCCCTTGACGCTGCGCTTTCCGCCCTTCTGCGCCGCCACCGCCAGCTCGCGGAAGTACGGCAGGGTGAACCCCTCTTCCACGGGAGTCGTGCGCATGCCGGCCACGTACTTGACCTCGTGCTCGCTGCCTTCCTCGCACAGATGCACCCCGCCCCACATCTGCGTGGTGGCCGTGAACGCCGAGTCGTCTGAGAACGAGAGGCAGAGATGGTACTTGACGGGTAGCGACTCGCCGGGCGCGTGGTAGCGGATGCGCCCGCCCCACTCGCCGAGCAGCAGGACGTAGCCGGGGTCGAGGGTCAGGAAGAGCCACTTGCCCTCGACCCACGCCTTCCCGATGGTGAGCCCGCGCGTGAGTTCCGTGAACCCCTCGTGCGAGCGGTCGTACCAGACGAACTTGTGCGGGGAGTTGCCGAGACGGCCCTCGACGACGCACTTCCCGCGCAGCGTCTCGTTCATCTGGGTGGAGATGACCGTGAGCTCCGGTAGCTCGAACATGGCGCCTCCCAAATCGACTAGGGAAGCCTACCGGACGGTCAGGCGCAGCGAGGACGAGGAGCCGTCGCTTCGGTCTCCGTGGTGGCGTGCGGCACCAGTTCGACCGGCACCACAGACACGGGGACGTCGTCCGCGAGCGCTGCCTCGACGACCAGCGAAAGCCAGCCGACCCCGCCGACGACGCTCAGCGGCATCACGCCGCCCGACCAGGCCACCATGCCCGCTCAGTCTGGCCAGTCCGGCGCGCCCGGCGGAGTGACCACCACCACGCAGTACACGCCGACGGGCAAGTCCTCGCAGTCGAACGGCACCCGTACCAAGCAGAAGGTCACCATCACGGCCATGAGGAGCAACCAGTCCGCCCTGCTGCTCTCCAAGTCGGCGAGACTCACGCTGATCGAGTGCAGGCTCAACACGGCTGGCGACAGCAGCTCCGGCACCACGATCACGAGCATCGTCGGCAATGGTCACACGGTCACGTACGACTCGAGCCTGGCCGCCAACAGCTACCTGGGCGGCAAGACGTACACGCTGGTGAACGGAGGCACGCTCAGCCCGAAGTGAGACCCACGACTGACCCCCGTGTCGCGGAGGCCGGCGGGCACACATGATGGAGGTGCATGGACAGGAAGGCTCGCGAGCGCGAACGACATGTTCCCCGGTCCGCGCAGAGCGGCAGCTCTGCGCTGACCGTCCGCATCGTGGACGAAGTCTAGACGGATATTCCGTTCTCAGCACACGTGAGCGGCGCCATACTGAGCATGCCTCTAAGGTGAGCCACTCGACGGGTGTTCGCAAGGAAGCATCGCCCTGGGAGCCGAATGGGTCACCTTCTCCGTGCAGGCAAGCGCTATGCGCCTGTGGTCGCCTTGGGGGTGCCACAGGCTCGGTACCGCCGGGGGTGGCACCCCCTTGGCGCCGATCTCTGAATCGCATCCTGTCCCGCATTGCGGTCTGGAGCGCCCTCTTCTCACCCGCGCTGTCCGCAGTGCGGTCGCCGAAACCCCTTCTCAGGTTCAACATCGGTTTGGACCTTCGCACCCCCCGGCATTCCGTCTAGTATTGGCGCAGTGGTCCCGGCCTTGGAAGGAGTCGGCATGGCGTTTCTGATCATCCAGCACGTGGTGGAGAACGTGGAGACCTTCAAAGAGGTCTTCATGGACGACGAGGCCCGCCGCAAGAGGAGCGGCTCGAAGGGCGCCCGGGTCTTCTACAACGCGGATAACCCGCACGATGTGCGAGTCATGCTGGAGTTCGACACGGCCGAGCACGCCCGCAAGCATGCCGAAGGCCTGGAATTGCATGAGGCCATCAAGTGGGCCACCAGCAACGTGTCCATGCCGAGCTTCCTGGTGCTCGAGCACTTCATGGATTCCGAGGCGTGACCGCACGAGGGTGACCCGCGCGGGGCGAGCGGTGCGTCACATGCCCCACGCGAGCAGACTGACTCCGACGATGGTCGCGAGCAGGCCGGTGGTCTGTCACCAGGCCGGTCGCTCAGGCAGTAGGAACAACTAGAGGAGCGCGGCGAACGTAGCTGTCTGGGCCTGACGCACCGAGGCCACCTACACAGGCCCCAGGGCAAGCGCCGCGCTTCCGGCCAGGAATGCGAGCATGTCGAGGGCGCTGACTCCGACCACTGCGGCCGCTCGCTTGCGCGGCGGCAGGATGCTTCGACTCGCCGCGGCCGCCGGCAGCATGATGACGAGGCCGGCGAATGAGGCGACGCTCACGGTCGTGAGCGACGAGAACGTGTCGATGGCGCCGTACGCGACGAACAGGCCGGCCATGAGCGCCGCGGTGAGGATGGCGAGGCCGGCGCCGGCGGCGACGCGCCACCGCCGCCTTCCGTCCCCTTCCTGACCGCCTGCCCCGCGTTCGACGGCCGTAGAAGGCCCAACAGCGCCGCTCTCCACCGCAAGACCAAACGTACTACCATTGTACCTGAAGCGATAGGGTTCGGAGGAAGGCGGGGGACCATGGGTGATCTACGTCTGCATTGGGGGCGGCGACTTTGGCCCGGTACTGGAAGCGCGCTACCGCGCCTCGGGATCCCGGCGCCGGTCCGCGCCCCCGCCTCTACGCTTCTGCTGGCGGCCGCCATGGTGGTGTCCCTCTCCGCGTGCGGAGGATCGACTGCGACCGAACCATCCGGCGGCGGCACCGCAGAGACAGGATCCCCCGTCTCCACGGCCGCAGCCACTGCGGCCACCGTCCCGGCGAACGGCGTCTGGAAGCTCATCGATACCGGCTGGAAGGATCCGGGCAGCCGGATGCACGCCATCACGTTCGCGGACGGTGACAACGGGCTGGCCATAGGATGGATGCCCACGCCCACCGCCACCTCGGCGGTCCATGTGGTGGCCACGGAGAACGGCGGCGCGAAGTGGTACGGGACGACGCTCGCCGCCCACGACGGGGATGTGGTCGGCAACGCGATCGACTCACCGCTGCCCCGGAAGGTATGGGGAGTCGCCGGCATGGGCTACATCGCTTCGAGCCCCGACAACGGCATGAGCTGGGTGCGCCAGACCGAGACGACCGTAGGGCAGAACCTCAACTCGGTGAGCTTCGCCGACGGCGAGAACGGTTGGGTGGCCGGGTGGCAGATGAATCCCTCCATGAAGCCTGCGCTCTACACCGCGGTCATGCTGCACACGGGTGACGGCGGCGCCAGCTGGGAGAAGCAGACGCTGGCGCTCCCCAAGGGGCGCGCCGTCAAGCTGTGGGCCGTCTGCTTTGTCGACGAGGAGAACGGCTGGGCGGTGGGCGCCGTCAGCGACAGCGCTACCGGCGACCCGGTGGGCGGCCAGGGCATCGTCTGCCACACTGTCGACGGCGGCAAGAGCTGGAAGACGCACATGATGCCGGAATCGGTCCGGCTGCTCGTGTCCGTGACCAGCATCGATACGTCACACTGCTGGGCAGTGGATCTCGCGGGCACAGTGGTCTCGACGGGCGACGGCGGCAAGAGCTGGGGACAGACGACGACCGAGAAGAACGGGGGAATGTGCTACGCGATAGCGTTCGCCGACGGCTCCAACGGATGGATCGGCGGGCAGAAGACGCTACTGCGCACCACCGACGGCGGCGAGACCTGGGCGGCCGAGGATGCCGCCGCGCCCGGGGACGCATTCGCCGGGGAGTTCACGATCCTGGGGCTCTGCTGCCCGG